>JAFURC010000029.1 GCA_017472015.1 Bacilli bacterium | reverse complement strand
CTAGATTAGTATCACCGTTTCTTACTCTTGTACTTCTTCCGTTTCTGTTGTTTCAACTAATTTTATTTCATACGGGTCACTTTTAATACCACTTCCTGATTCTATCAGGATTTCAGATTTTAGATTAATGGTAGGACGCCCGCCATACGTGCCGGACGGACTATTGCGGTTGCCGATACCGCTGCTGGGTACGTACCAGACTTTCGAAGAACTATTTGGAGTAATTAACCACATATTTTTAGCATTACTAGATGTATAATCTCTTGTTTGACTTGCAAACATTTCTCCATATCTTGGAAGTCCTACATATCCAGACCAAGTAGATACTCCTGTTTTATCACAATCTTTAATCGAGGTTGCATTGCTGACAGTTGCGCAGACCGTATTTTTATAATTATCTCCTGTAAAATATTTGGTATAATAAATTCCTTCAACCAACATTTTTTCATAGTCATCTTCTATTGCTGGTTTCCAAGTTTTATTTAAGTAATAATCCCAGTAATTATCTGTTTGAGAATTAGTATCCTTACCGAATATTGTACTACTAGCAACTGCTTTTGTTAATATTGTACTACTTTCATCTTTTACATAATCATCTTTGATTAATTTAGTTGTTTCGTTTTCGACTCCTATTATTCTATATAATTCTTCATCAAAATTTACATATTCACCACTTTGTCTTGTATTTATTAAGGTTACATTTGCTTCAGCTTGTTCTTGATCTCCTTTTATTCTGTAAGGATTACTTTCAGTTCCAGTTCCACCTATTAGTTGAACCCCTGATTTTAGATATATAGATGGGCGACCGCCATACGCGTCGGACGGACTAAGGTTGTTGCCGCTACCGCTGCTGCCTACGTACCAGATGCCCGAAGAACTAGCGCTATATGGATTTAATAAGAACCAAAAGTAACCAATATTTAAATAGCCTGAACTCAATGATGTATTTTGATAACTTTTATAATACTCATAACTATTTAATAAGCCTACACTTGCATTAACTAAAACTTCTTCTTGTCCTCTTACTGGTAATTTACTACTTATTGTTCCGTTTCCAGGGGATGCATTCCAAGTTGCATCTTCGACTATAATATTTTCATGATTATATAAAGTTGGTAAAAACTCTTGATTTAACCACTGATACATATATGAAGTAGTATTTTCATCTGTATAGAATTTATTATTAGAACCATATGCTATTGTTGTTATAGCACCATCTGTTATCATTTTCATTGTTCCATCTGGATATAAGGCTGTTATTCTCCAAAGTTTTCCTGAATACCAAACATAATTAAAGTTAACACAATCGTTGGTTCCTGATAAATAAATTGTTCCGTCATCATCAGTTACACTTGGATTACAAGTTGATTTGGAAATTGATTTTTTGATTTCTTCCATAGCCGGAGCATTTCCTTGGATGACATCTATTACAATTCTGGCTGTAAATGTTTTATTCATGTAAGTTGCATCTGCTTCTTCTGCTAACCAAACTTTAACTTTATAAGTTGCAGACTCTCCGACATCAAGATAAGCAAATTGATCTATAAAACTATTTTCACTTAAAGTTTTAGGATTATTATAACCTTCATTGTTTTTATTTGATATAAATCTAATAACTGATTTAAATTCAGGACTAGTTGATGTTTCTTCAATATAAATATTATATTTAGCTAGTAGTGTTCCTGTATTTTTAACAGTAAAAACTAATTCTTTATCTGTTTCCATTCCTTCTTGATCTGTTACAGGAACCATGTTTTCAACTGTTAAAGCATTGGTTTCAGAATCTTGAAAAGTAACTTCAAGTAGACCTACATTCATGACATAAGTTTCTTCTCCTACTTGACTACTTCTAAGAAGTGCATAACTTGTTCCCATTAAAAGGATAAGAGATAACATGATCATGAAAATTGGTAAATATTTTTTAAAATGATTATTTATTTTTAAATATTCTAACATAATTTAGCCTCCGATTATTACAATAAAATTGTATCAAAATATTATAAGTTTTACAATAACTTTTTAAATTTATTTAACTTTTAATTCTAAACGAAGTCGTTTATTATCATTTCTTGTAAATTCAAATTTACTGGTATTTATTTTAGAAAAGTCTGTATAAGCAACATCTATAAGTTCTCCATAATAAGTTTTATTGTTACTTGTTGTTTTAATATAAATTGCGTATTCTCCAGTTTCTAATTCTTTTAAATCTATTATTTTTTTAAACCAAGCATTTGTTTTATCTTTATTATCACTTACTGGTAAAACTACTTTATAAGGACCTTCAAATAAATCTAATTGGAAGTTATATCTTTTGAAGTTTTTAATATTTTCAAAGATGATTTCTCTTTTAACATTATCATCTTTTGTATAACTAACACCTACACTATGACTAGTTCCATTTATAGTTAATTTAGTATCTTTTAAAGATATTTCATTAAAGAAATTATACATAGGATCTAAAGTAGTTGGTTCATCATAACTAAGTAAATGATTATCACGAATAGTTAAAAGAATTGGACTACCATTATAACTATAATCTATATCAAAAGAAATTCCTCTTGTTGATGATTTAATTCTTCTTGGCATAGAAAGATAGGCAATATTAGTAAAATATGTTTTAGTACTATACTTAGTATCCTTATTAATTGCTTCTATATAAATAGTATAATCACCCTCAGGTATATTATCCTTACATAAATCTATTTCACCTTGAAACCAACCACCTGAATAATTATAAGTTTTATCATCATCAATACTTTTCATTTCATATGGATAATCTTTATAATCATTCATTTTAAATTTATATGTTTTATTAGTTTGTTGATTAACTAATAATATATAATGATCTATATTAATATTATCTTGTTTTTTAACCCCTAAAAATCCTTGTAATTTAAATTTATTTTCACTTAGATGTTTAATAGAATCATACATGAATAAACTTTCACCTGTTTGATAATCTTTAATAGTTACTTTAATTGTTTTAGAAGTTGTATTATTATCATTATCAGTTACTTGATAAGTTATTCCATAGGTACCAGTTTTAGTATTATCAACAGTATTTGCAACTACTTTAATTTTACTAGTTAAATCTAAATCTTCTTGATCATAAGCTGTTACATATTTTAAAGGATCGATTTCATCATATTTCATGAAAGTTTGATCACTTGCCGTTATAACTGGTTTTTCATTTAAGTTATTAGTTGTATATTCTAAAGTACCTTTACTACTTGAAATATTCGTATTAATCCATGCATATGTATTATCAAGACCATATGATATTTTTAACCAAAGATTATTATCAACTTTTTTTTGTGAAGTAATAACTGCATAAGTATCTGTATAAATACTTCCTAAAACACTTCCATTTATATCAGTATAAACATTTAAATAATCACCACTAGTTAATAAATTAACTTTTAAAATATCATAATCTTTAAATGATAAAGAATCTTTACTTACCCAGGCTTTTTGATTTTTAGAGTAATCACTAGTAATTAAATAAGCAACAACTTGATTATTTTCATCAATTGCTTCCATAAATACTGTTGCAAGATGTCCTTTTTTAACAGATTTAGTAGTAATTGACATAGTAGCTGTATCAAAAACATTTGTATATTTTGTTATTAAACCAACTTTTGGAGTATAAACTGAACCATTCGAGTATTCTTTATATTTATAATTTTTTAATACTTCTTGATTATTACTATTATATTTATTATTAGTAGTTGTATTAGTTTTTTTTATAAATGATGAATGAACATAGACATAAGAATTATAATTATAATAATTACTATAAGAACAACTTTGAATACTAGTTCTTGATTCATTTAAGTTAGCATCACTGACTATCTTATACCATTTAGTACTTCCATTTACATTTACTCCTTCAACTTCTCCTAGTATTATAACTGGGATATTTTGGTATTTTAACATATAAGGAATAGTACTAGTTAAATTAGGTTCTGTTCTTGTATTAATACTATCTGTGTTAGTAACTCCTAATTGATAATAATCTTTATCTAAATTACCATTATCTTGATCAAATAAATAATAGTAATTAGCAACTTTCTCTCCCCAATAAGGATCACTTGCATATTTGATATTCATGCCACTATTTTTATTTCCAACATTTGATCCATAATATCTTGAATCTTTTGGATTAGCATATCCACAATTAATATAACTATTCGCATGACCTATTATACTTTGATAAGGATTTAAATAACCTGTTGCCGAGTTATAAGCATCTGAGTCATAGGCCGCATGACCAAATAAATTATTTTTGCTTATAGCTAAACTACTTTGACCTAAACTAGATTCATTAGTTGCAAGAGCCATCATTAAAATAGCATTAGCCCCATATAAACTTTCACTTGATTTAAAATAAATTCCCGCTTGGTACATATTAGAATATTTTGATACAAAATGTTTACCATAGATAGTTCCTATTAAACCTTTATTATTTTTTAAATAAGCATCAATATCATCACTTGTATAGTTTGATCTGGCTCTATGAGGAAGATACATATAATAATTATAATAAGGATTATCTTTATTAATACTATTTTGGTAATTATTATTTTTATAATCATTTATCATAGTTTTTAGACTAGAATAAAAGTAATTACCATCATGACTATAATATTTACCTATATTTAAATTACTAGGTTTTGAATCAATTATTCTTCCAAATTGACTAGTTGTAAGTTCAATATTTTTTGAGTAATAATGATATAGTCCATCTGTTTTAACTTGATAGTAACTTGTATGATTTAAAAAATTAACAGGAATTATTTTATAATAATCTTTTTTTAACCAACCAACTACTCCATTTACTTTAACTTTAATAGCTAAGTTATCATAATTAAGTTCTAAAAATACCCCATCAGTTGCACCATAATTTACATGATGATTCATATAACTAATACTTGTTTTTAAACTTGAATCACTATAATAATAAGTATTTTCAGTAACTGGTCTTACTCCTAAATATACTAAAGCATATTTAGCATCTATTATTTTGGTTTCTTCGTTAATTCGCTCTAAAATAACTAAATTTTCTTCTTCGTTATTATTCATTTCATTTTTAGCATCAAGATAATTATCAAAACAATTAACACTTGTTAAAGTTTTATCTTCGTTAGCAATAGCAAGTTCAATACTCTCGCATACATTTCTAGTTTTTATTTCATCACTTGTTAATCCATTTACATCTAATATGGTAAATATAAAAAGAATATTGAAAATTATTAAATATTTTTTCATCTTACCACCTCTTATTCTATAATTAATTATATCAAATAATAAATAATTAGTAAAATGCCTAAATAAATTTTTTGTAAAATTATGTAAAAAAAGAAGATTATAAATTTTATGTTCTATTAATCTTCTTCGTTACATATTTTTGATTTCTAGCATTTATACTATTTTTATTAGTATATTCTAATATATTAGCTTGAATTAAAGGTTTTAAAACATTATAAGCTATATATCTTTTAGATTTGATATTAAGATATTCTCTTATTTCATTTGCAGTTTTCGGTTCTTCACAAAATTTAATTAATAAATCAGCATATTTATAAAAACTACTTTGTGTATCACTTTGTGTATCACTTTGTGTATCACTTTGTTGTCCACTTTGTACATCATTTTGTGTATCACTTTTGTGTTCTGTTTCTGGACTACAAACATTTTGCGAATTTCTAAAAATAACTTTAAAACTTCATCTTTCTTCAATAAATTCTGGCTCCGGTAAATTCATATTTTTCATTTCTCTTCGCATTGTTGGGATTCCAGAATGTCTATTTTCAATTACCGAACCTTTTTCTTCTAATATTCTAACTATTGTTGAATTTCGAGCTTCCATAATAGTATCAGTTCCTAATTTTTCTAATTTATTAATACCATAAAGAGCACCAGGATTTTGAATAACTATTCTATCATCATACATATAAACTTGAATATAAGCATTTTCAGTTTGAACACTATAATCTCGATGAATTAATGCATTAGCAATTGCTTCTCTTAATGCCGACATTGGATATTCTGGAATATCCTCTCGCTTTCCAGTTTTAGGATTAATAATAACTTTTGTTTTCATATTTTTTCTCAAGAAATTCAGTGCCCCATCAAGCATTTCTTCTATCGTTCCTTCAACTCGTTTATTATCATCAAATCGTTGACCTAATTCACCTAGTTGACCAATTTCAGTACCCGGTATTACAGTACATGCTATAAACAATTGAGGATAAAATGCTTGAGGGTATTCAGCAAATATCATCGTTCCTGCAAGAGTTGGATAGATAATATCGTTAGAATAACTATCAACAATTCCAGATAATTTTAATATTTTATTCTTATTATTTTTAGAAAAATTGGGTTTTTCCTCTTTTATTTTTTTAACATAATTATCTATTAAATCATCATCTAAATCTTCAAGATTTGCACGTTTGTTAGGTCTTAAATCTTCCTTAACCCCGTCATTATAACTTTGTAAAGCATATATTTCATAATCAGTCATTAATTCATCTCGATCTCCAACTCGTATATACGATCCTTTTAATAAACCTTTTGGTTTATAATAACATGGTTTTTTATTTTGTTGAATTTCATCAATTCTAACTGCTAAAATTTTTTTATTTTCAAATTCCAGTGCTAAAAAATCCGGTCTTAAAGCTGGTTCCATTGAATCACTACATAAAGAAGCAATTTGCTTTTGTAAATCATTTATATCATAGACATCTTCAGAACAAAAATTATTATCTTCATCTATACCAAAAATAATTATTCCACCATATTTATTTGCAAATGCTGAGATCGTATCATAACATTTTTTAGGAAAACCATCTCTTGCTTTCTTAACCTCTAACCGATTAGTTTCTGTTTTAAATTTTCTAATTGTTTTAATTGCTTCAATAACATCTTCATAAGTCATATATACTAACCTCCTTTCATAATATACATAATACTTTATAAGTTATTTGTCGAAAAATAGAAAAATAAACAATTTAATTACTTCTTCTTTTTGGACATTATCTTTTAATTTAACCCCAATTCTTCTAAAATTTTATCGTTATAGTCATATTTTATATCTTCCTGCATCAAAACTTTAGATTGACTTACATAGTCACGATATTCATCTAAACTCATACCTAACATATCTCGACAATCTTTTTAATTCTTTTTTACTAAACATCAAAATCCCTCCTCATATATAACTAAAATAACTATAACACAAAAAATAAAACTATTCTAGTATTTTTCCTATTAATCAATATCACCTCCTAATATAATATAAACTTATTTATTGGCAATTGGGTAATTGAAAATATTTTTTTAGTAATTTTTGTACTCGAGTACAAAAACTTTTGTTTTTTTGACATTTTTTGTATTCAAAAAAAGAAGACTATTAATCTTCTTCATTATCAAGTAATATTTCATCTTTTATTTTAGCACTTGAAATACTATCAAATTTTTTCTTTATTTTATCTGTTGTTATACTAAATGATTCAATGTCTTTATTAACTGTTAAAACACTTTTAGATAATTTATCAAATCTATCTTTAAAACGGGTAAATTCAACTCCAAGTTTATTTAATTCTTCATGAATAATACTTGTATATTTATCTCGTTCAATATTCTGAATAATCATCATAATCATTGTAAGTGTTGATATTAAAGTTGTTGGACTCGTTAACCAAACCCGTTTTTTATAAGCATATTCAACTAAATCAGGATGATAGGCATTTATTTCTGCAAATATCGCTTCAGCTGGTATAAACATCATGGCTTGATTACTAGTTTCTCCTTCAATTATATATTTATAACTTATATCATCTATGTGTTTTTTTACATCACTTTTAAATTGTTTAAATGCTAAGTTTCTATCGATATCACTTCTTTTTTTATCTACCATGATACGATAGTTTTCAAGTGGGAACTTAGAGTCAATTGCAATAGTTTTTAAAGGTTCTGGAGCAAATATAACAGAATCTGCTATATAACCATTTGATAATTTAAATTGAGTTTTATAAATTAAATCATTTTTATCTCCAAAGATATTTTTTAAAATATTATATAGATTAACTTCTCCAAATATTCCTCGTGTTTTTTTATCTGTTAAAATATTTTCAAGAGAGACAATATCAACTGATAAATTATCTATTTTCTTTTGAGCTTCATCGATTTTTGATAATCTTTCTAAGACATTAATGAAAGTTTTATTAGTTTTTTCAAAATTTTCATCAATTCTTGAATTTACTTTATTATTAATTTCATTTAATTTAGTTTCCAGTTTATCGTTTACTTTATCAAAATGATTTGTCATATCTTTTGTAATATCATTTTTAAAACTTCCTAAATCTTTATTAATATTTAATTCAAATCTTCCAAGACGTTCTAAAAAATCTAAATTACTATTATCTGGTTTTTTAATTTTTATTAAAATTATAACATTTAAAACTATTAGAATAACAACTAAAATAGTTAAAATAATTAACAAAATATTCATTATACTTCTCCAATTACGGTAATTATCATTGGTCGACATTCTGTTTGTTCATAAAAATATTTTCCTAAAGTACTTCGAATTTCTTGTTTAATTGTATTATAATCTACATAATTTATTGAAATATTATTTTTTATAATTCTCTCTGAAATAACACTGCTTTCTTTTAAAACATCCATATTATCTTTCACATAGATAAATCCTCTTGTTAATATTTCAGGTCCTGCTAGTATTTCTTTTGTATGTTTATCAAGAGTTGCAGTAATCATAACTATTCCAGCCTCAGCTAACATTTCTCTATCTTTTAAAACAAGTTCTCCAATATCATTTTGACTTTTTCCATCTATTAAAACTTCATCTACTTTAATTTTTGAGTTATCATCTATTAATTTTCCATTTACAAAAGTTATAACATCTCCATTTTGTTTTAATAAAATATTTTCTTTGCGAATCCCTAGTTTTAAGGCAAGATTTCCATTTTCTACTTGATCTTTATAGTTTCCTTTAATTGGAACATAGAACTTTGGATTCATCATTTTAATCATTAACATCAAATCTTCTTTGGATGGATGGAAAAGTAAATGTTCTTTATTAGATAAGGCAACAATATTGATTTTTCTTTTGGCGAATTCATCCATGATCATTACCATTCTTTTTTCAACACCCATATACATTGGCTCAGTTATAAAAATAGTATCATTTGGCTTTAATTTAATGTATCTATCGTTGTCTTTTAAAATTCTTTCTAAGTTAGCAAATGGTTTATCTTTTAAATCACTTACTAAAACAACAACACCTTTTTCATTAAGATGACTCAAATCACCTATTTTGGTTTTATTAATAGTTAAGTATTTAAGTTCTAATGATTTATTAATAATATCTTGAAGAAGTTTTCCCATAATAACTATTTTTCTGTTAGTCTTTGATACCTCATCGAATATTTCTTGAATACGATATATGTGAGCTGGTAGCACACTCATAATGATTCTATCTTCATTATCGTGTAAAACTCCTCGAATAAATGAAGAAACGCGGTGTCTTGGACTTGTAAATCCATCACGCTCTGCATACATTGATTCAGCCATTAAGCATAAAACATTTTGTTTTCCAACATAAGCAAGACGACCGATATCACAAGAGAAATGATTAGTCATAGTCGGATCAAATATAAAGTCTCCTGAATATACAATACTTCCATCTGGAGTATTCAATACATATAAAGTACTATCAGGAATCGAATGCGTAACTTCAATTGGAAAAATACTACAAACTCCAAAATTTAATTTAGAATTTGCTTTAATTTCTCGTAAATTAGTTGCTTCAACTTTATCAAGAGCTAACTGAAGTTTCAACATTTCCATAGTATATTTAAGTCCGTATATTGGAATATTTGGTAAATCTAATAAAATATCAGATAAAGCCCCCATATTTGACTCATGCCCGTGTGATAAAAAGATACCTTTTATTCTTTTAATATTTTCCTTTAAATAAGTAAAACTTGGTATTATATAATCAATTCCAAGTAATCGATCTTTAGGATACTTAAGTCCAGCATCAAAAACAAATATGTCTTTATCAACTTCAACAACATACATGTTCTTGCCATCTTCATTAAGTCCTCCTAAAGAAAATAATCTAATTTTTGACATATTACCTCCTTCTTAAGAATTAAATCTTAATAATAATATCATTTTTTTTAGACATTAGCAAGTAAATAAAGAAAAAAATAGATAACCGAACTAGCGTTTCATGTCATCTATATATTTTTTTAATTGCTTTGAATTATTACCTAAAATAATTTTTAATTGATTATCAATTTCAACGATTCCTTTGGCTCCTAATTTTTGAATAGCTTCTTTATTAGCTTTTTCAACATCCCGAAGTGTTACTATAAACCTTGATAAACTATAATCACTTGTTACTATATTATCTTTACCACCTAAATATTCAATTAATTTATTAATTTCAAGTCTTGCATCTTTTTTTGTTGATTTTAAAACTGCTAATAATATAATTATAAAGATAATTGCAATTATTATATATTTCATCTAATCACCTATTTAATTGTACACTATTTTCTTTAAAAATAAAAGTAAATTTGTAATATTTCTAAAAATCTGCTACAATACCAAAAGAAAAAGAGGTATTTTAATGAACAAAGAAAAATTTGAAAATAAACTTCAAAGTAAATACAGAGTTTCTCGTTATGAATTAGAAAATTTAAGTATTTCGAAAATTAAGAATTTAAAAATTCAAAACCAAGAAAAATTAAAGGAAAATTCTAAATTTAAAATTATTAAAAAACCACTTGGCATTATTCTTAAAGGGGCTTTTATTGGAACAAGTATTGCTGGTTGTGTTAATACAGTTTTTCCTAATCTAGTACCAGTTGGTCTTACTTATTTAACAACTTCAAGTGATATTCCTAATAGTTTAAAACTTGGTATCTTAACGTTTTTAGCTTCTAAACCTGTTGATTTAACTGATGGTTATATTATTCTTTCAATTGGAGCAGTAACTGGATCTTTTCTTTATTCTGGTTATGTCTTAGTAAAAAATACAACTTCTAGTTTAAAAATATTACATGATAAAAAATTAGCTAAGAAATTAAATAGATCTCTTTAATTAAAGGATCTATTTTTTTAATATCATTTTTTTATCATTAACTATTAAACTATCTTCAAGAAGTATTTGTTCTAAGTTTAAAACTTTATTAATATATTCTTGATGGTCAGTATCTTCAATAATTATTTCTTTATCATGTAAAGTAAAAACACTTAAGTATTTTAAATAATCAATTATTCTCGTAGAAATTGGTAATTGTTCTTCTAAAGATTTTGTTAATTCAAAATACGTTTCTTCAGTCATTTTGGTTGTTAATTTAACTCCGGTAGTATCTATAAAATAATACTTGCCATCTAAACTTACTAAAGCATAATTGGAATAAAATGGAGTTGCACTATCATATATAAAAGAAATAATTTCTTCACCATATTTATTAATATATCCCCATTTAGAATCTTTTTTAACAGGCGCTAATCCAAAGGAGAATGAATTTGCTCCTTCATATATTGGTAAAATTTGATATACTCCAGTTTTATCAATAAATCCAAAAACACCATCTTCTTTTACACAAGCTAGATTTTCACTAAAAGCATAACCTTTTTGATAATTTCGTGGAATTACTAACTTCCCAGTTTTATCAACATATCCTGTCATACCATCTTGTTTAGATATATTTAAATCTTTTAATTTAGTATTTTTAAGTTGTTGTTTTTTCTTAATTAAACTTAAAAATTCATTTTTTTGATATTCGCAAGGAATAATTTCTTCAAAATAAGTATTTATTAAACCATATAAATTGTTTTTTCGACTTTTAACTAAATATAAACTATCAAATGCATAAGAAATATCTTCATAATTATTTAAGGGATTAATCTCACTTTCTAATTTTAATTTAACAAAATCTCGTCTTTCCATGTAACTAAAACCTCCACTAAATTTATAGTAGCATAAATATCTTTAATATATCAAGCAACTTTACAATAGAAAAAGAACAAGTTTCCTTGTTCCTATCCATTGATTTGATTCATTACTTCAGTTGCAAAGTCATCTTGTCTTTTTTCGATTCCTTCGCCTACTTCAAAACGAATCATACTAACTAATTTAGAAGAATTATTTTCTAAATATTTTCCTACTGTTTCTTTGTTTTCAGCCTTAACGAAAATTTGATTTTCTAAACATACGTCTTCGTAGTATTTACGAACTTTTCCAACTAAGATGTTTTCGATTTTATCAGCTGGTTTTCCTTCGTTTAATAATTCTTGACGCATGATATTTTTTTCTTTTTCTAAAACTTCTTCTGGTACTTCGCTTGCATTAACATATAAAGGTCTCATTGCAGCTGAATGCATTGCAACTTCACGAGCAACATCTTCATTTCCTGCTTCAATTACAACTAAAGATGCGATTTTACCACCCATATGTAAATAAGCACCAAAGTTTTCAGTATCTATTTTTTCAACTACATTAAATCTTCTGAAACTAATTTTTTCTCCGATTTTAGCAGTAACAGCAATTACTAAGTCTTCAACTGTACCATCATTAACTTCTAGTTTTAAAGCTTCATCCATAGTAGTAGCGTTACTATTTAGAATAACTTCACCTAAAGTATTAACAAAGTTTTTGAATTCTTCATTTTTAGCAACAAAGTCTGTTTCACTATTAACTTCTAGGATAACAGCCTTATTACCATTTGTAAAAATTTGTGCTAACCCTTCAGCAGCAATACGATCGCTTTTTTTACTTGCTTTCGCAATTCCTTTTTCACGTAACCAATCTATAGCTGCTTCAATGCTACCAGTTTCTTGTAATGCTTTTTTACAATCCAACATTCCAGCCCCTGTTTTTTCTCTTAATGTTTTTACATCACTAGCACTAAACATATTTTCCTCCTATTTTAAAACTTCTAATAATTCTTCTTTTTTCATTTTAGAATAACCTTTAACACCTTGTTCTTTTGCAAGTTCTTTAAGTTCTGTAAGTGTTAAATTTTTTAATTCTACTTTTTTATCTGTTTCTTTAACTTCTAAAGCTACTTCTTCTTTAACTTCTTTAGTAGTCTTTTCTACTTTTTCTTTTGTTTTAGTTTCTTTTTTATCTTCTTCTGTTAAACAATCAACTAATTCGTTTCCATTAACTGAAGCAACAGCATTTGTTAAAGCATTTAGAACAACTTTAACAGCACGAACAGCATCGTCATTTCCTGGAATTGGATAATCTAACATTTCTGGATCGCAGTTAGTGTCTACAATACCAAATGTTTTGATTCCTAGTTTATTAGCTTCGCGAATTGCTATTTCTTCTTGTTTTGGATCAACAACAATCATTGCTTGTGGTAATTCTTTCATTTCACGAATACCTGCTAAATATCTATTTAGTTTTTCGTATTCTTTATTTAAAAGAGCTACTTCTTTTTTAGGTAATAAATCAAATGTTCCATCTTCTTGCATTTTTTCAAGTTCTTCAAGTCTTTTAACACGTGATCTGATTGTTCTAAAGTTTGTTAGTGTTCCTCCTAACCAACGTTCAGTAACATAATACATTCCTGTACGTGTTGCACATTCTAAACATGCTTCATTTGCTTGTTTTTTAGTACCTACAAAGATAACCTTTCCACCGTCTTTAGCAATTTGTTCTAAAGCAGTGTATGCTTCTTCTAATTTTTTTACGGTTTTTTGTAAATCGATAATATAAATATCATCTCTTGCTTCAAAGATGTATTCTCTCATCTTTGGATTCCATCTTCTTTTTTGATGTCCGAAGTGAACTCCGGCTTCTAATAAATAATTCATTGAAACTACTGTCATAATTTTTCTCCTTTTCTTCTTCAATTAATTTCTTATATTTGACCATTTCGGCAGGATAAATATAAATTCATTAATTTGTTTATTTTTTATTTTAGTGCCTCTAATAATTCAGCTTTTTTCATTGTAGAATATCCTTCAATATTCTTTGCTTTTGCTAACTCTTTAAGCTCAGCAACTGTTTTACTACTTAAATCAGTTTTTTCTGCTTTTTCAACTTTTTTTGTTTCTTTTTTAGTTTCTACTTTACTTTCTTTAACTACTCCAGTTTTTGAAACTTCAACTAATTCTTTAAACGCTTCCATATCATTAATAGCTATTTCTGCTAACATTTTACGGTTTACTTCAATTCCAGCTTTAGTTAAACCATTGATAAATTTAGAATAACTAATATCATTCATACGGCATGCTGCATTAATTCTTGTAATCCATAATTTTCTAAATTCTCTCTTTTTATTTCTTCTATCACGGTATGCATATACACTTGAATGCATTAATTGTTCTTTAGCAGACTTGTATAATCTATGTTTACTACCAAAGTATCCACTTGCTTCTTTTAATACTTTTTTGTGTCTTCTTTTAGTTTGAACACCATTTTTAACTCTTGTCATTTTTCCTCCTTACTAGATTATGTCTCTTAATCTATTTTGATCAGCCTTTGATAAGTTTGATCCCTTTCTGTTTTTTCTGTTAATTACTGCATTTTTCTTACCAGTGTTGTGTCTTGATCCAGGTTTCCCAATTTTAATTGATCCACCTTTTCTGATTTTTAATACTTTTTTTGTACCCTTATGTGTTTTTAATTTTGGCATATTTTCCTCTCCTTTTCTTATTTTTTTGGTGCAAGCATCATAGTCATTGTTCGACCATCTAAATTAGGTTTTTCAGATATAACTGAAATATCACTTAATCTATCTGCAAATTTATTCATAACATCAAGTCCAAGTTCTGTATGAGCCATTTGACGACCTTTAAATCTAATCGTAACTTTAATTTTAGCTCCTTTTTCAAGATACTTAGTAACTTGTTTTACTTTAGTTTCAAAATCCCCTACATCAATTACACTACTAAGTCTAAACTCTTTAGTTTCTGACATATTAGCTTTTTGACGCTTGATATTTTCTTTTTCTTTTTTGTTCTTTAAATAACGATATTTGTTGTAATCCATAATTTTACATACAGGTGGATTACCATTTGGATTCATTAAAACTAAATCAAGTCCTGCATAATTTGCAAGTACTAGGGCATCCTTAAGTGGTTTAACACCAACTTGTTCCCCATTAGGTCCAATAACTAAAACTGAATTCGCTTTGATTTGTTCATTAATTAACAAACCATTTTTGTTGTTTGCGATACAAAACACCTCCAATATTTTTTAATTAAAAAAAGCAGACAGAATCTATCCACTTTAATACACTAAAAAACAATATAAACTTGTTAATTCTAGGCATTTACCCATTACTTATATGTAATCAGGTGGATATAATCTCTTTCCTTTTTCAATTTACATGTAAGATAATACTTGATTTTTCCTTATTTGTCAAGCATTTTTTTCATCTATCTATCTATTTTACTTTATTCTATCGTAATCCCATTACGAACAACTGCCGTTTCTGGCAAAAATTCGTAATATTTTAATTTGCTATTATATTCTATTTATCAAGTAACCAATTTAAAACATTGATTTTTTTGATACCATCAAAATCAGCATCAGGATCCATATCAAGCGTTAATATAAATTTAGGATAATGATCATTTATTGATTGAAGTGCCGATAATTCTCTCTCTAAAGTTTTTTCATCACGAACCGTTAAAGCAACTTGAAAATATGTAAAACCATCTTTATTTTCGGCAACAAAATCTACTTCTTTATCACCTGTTTTACCAATATAAACTTTATATCCTCTTCTTAAAAGTTCTAAATAAACTATATTTTCTAAGATATGACCAACATCAAGATTTTTTCTTCCAAGTAAAGAATAACGCATAGAAACATCAGTTGCATAATATTTTTCACCTGATATTAAATATTGTTTTCCTTTAATATCAAATCTTGAAACTTTGTTAAAAACAAAACTATCAACTAAAGCTTCTAAATAACTATCAACTGTATGAACAGATAATTTTCTTCCATCACTTGCCATAGTATCAGCTATTTTTTTAATTGATAATAAATTACCTATATTTGAAAACATAAACTTAGCAACACTTTGTAACATAGTAGAATCAGCTATTTTTTTTCTTGATACTACATCTTTTAATAAAATTGTATTATAAATATTTTCAAGATAATCATCTATTTCTTTTTCATTATCTAAATTTACTGCATAAGGAAATGAACTTCTATTTATATAATTTAAATATAACTGTTGATAATCATCTTTTTGATAATAATTAACATATTCCTTAAAAGAAAGTGGCAACATCTTTATTTCTATATATCTTCCCGATAAATAAGTAGCAAGTTCTCCTGATAAAAGATATGCATTAGAACCAGTTATATACACATCAACATTTTTTTTGATATATAATCCATCTACTGCTTTTTCCCACTCTAAAACATTTTGTACTTCATCAAGGAATACATAATTTTTTTTATCTGGATTTAACTTTTCCTTAACATAATTATATAAATCTCTATAATCCGAAAAATTATATTCGGGATCTTCTAAATTAATTTTAATTATCTGATTTTCTTCTATATTATTAGATTTTAAATATTCTATAAATAAATCAAATAAAGTTGACTTCCCACATCTTCTAATTCCTGTTACTACTTTAATTAAATCTTTATCTTTCCAAGTCTTTAAACTTTCTAAATACTCTTTTCTTTCTATCATAAAATCATCTCCAAATACATTATACACTAAATAGAATAAAAATGCAACAAAATGCATTTTTTAATTAAAAACCAGATTTATTGCATTTGTATTTATTTTTTAAAATACTTCTCTAAATACTCTTTTTCATTATTAAAATCTATATAATGAATACATTCTTTATAAAATGAATAAATATCTTTACTAACTTTTATTTTATTAAATTTAAAATCATATAAATATCTCTCAACTAAAAACTTATGATAATAATATTTAAGATCTTTAATACTTTAAATTATTTTAAATAATAAAAATCAGTTAAGTAAATTATCAGCACTAAAAGTTAAATATAAAAGGTACATTAAAAATTAGATATAAACAATAAGATTATTTGCAAGTTATATATAGATTTAATTTTTCAAAGTACCAATTGATATTACATATACCCCATCAGGTCTTTTATAAGAATAACTACTTCCGCTTAAAACCATCAAAAATGCAGGTTCGCCACATTTATTTGTATCAACTATATTTTTAAATTTTAATAAATTTTGTGCAGCCTCTTCAATATAACCAGATCCAAGTTTAATTTCAATGGCTCCCCAAGTTCCATTTTGCATTCTAAGTATAACATCTACTTCGAAATCATTTTTATCACGATAATATGATATTTCCCCATCTAAAAGTTGGGAATATATTCGTAAATCCCTTATACACATATTTTCAAATAGAAAACCAAAATAATTTAAATCATGAAGTAAATCTTTTTCTGTAAGACCTAATACGGCAGTTGCTATACTCGGATCCACAAATTCAAATTTTTCCTTTGTTCTTAAAGGAGTTGTTGATCTTATATTTAAATTAGTTGCCTTTACATTTTCAACTACAAATAATTTTTCTAAAGTATTTAAATAATCATCAAGGGTTGGTCTTGATATTTCATCAATAAATTCATTTTTTACATCTTCAATTAAAGTTGCATTTGAAACAGGCGTGGAAACATTTCTTGCTAAACTTCTTAAAACAGCCCGCATTTTAGAAGGATTTCTCTCTACACCATCTATTGTATTAACATCTTCTCTTATTAAACTTTCGACATAATCTTTTGCTACTTTATGTCTATTTTTCTCGTTTATAATTAAAGAATTTGGCCATCCTCCACGAATAATACAATTAGCAATATCTTCTAAAGATATTTCGCTAGTAGCTGCAACATCTTTACCTTCTATTATATCTTTTAAGGAAACTAAACCATTAGAATCACCTGACTCATACAAACTCATAGGTCTCATAAGTAATCTAGTAAATCTACCTGTTCCAGTATGCATTGTACTTCCTTCAACTGGTTTTGCTGAACCAGTTAAAATATATTGGCCTACTAATCCTGTTTTATCGACATCGCTTCTAATAGAATCCCATACAACCGGATACATTTGCCATTCATCTAATAAGCGAGGTTTAACGCCATCTAAAAACAATGATGGTTTCGTATTATTAATGAATTCATAATCTTTTTTATTATCAGGATTTTGAAATTCAATAATACTTTTTACATGTTGTTTAGCAGTAGTAGATTTACCACACCACTTGCACCCTTCTATAAGCAAAGCTGCCATATAACTTAAACGATTTTCTATTTCTTCATCTACAATTCTTGGTAAATATTTATTCATAATAATCTCCATTTCATGACAATAATTATATATTATATTAGCAAAAAAGTAAATATCTATTTTGCATTTTGGCGTTTCCATACTTTACATTTTGGCTGATTTTTATTTTGCATTTTGGCTTTAAAAATACTACATATATATTTCATATAATATTAAATAGTTTAGTAAAAAGCCTACTTCCCTTTTAATTATTTTTCCTAAAATACTTATTTAAATACTCTTTTTCATCACAAAACTCAATATAGTGATTACATTCTTTATAAAACGAATAAATATCTTTACTAACTTTTATTTTATTAAATTTAAAATTATATAAATATCTTTCAACTAAAAACTTATGATAATAATATTTAAGATCTTTAATACTTTTAATTATTTTAAATAATAAAAATATACTAATTAAAAATAAATTAAAATTATGATAATTAAATAAACAAAATAATATTAATAAGATAATAGTTATAAAAGATATAAATATACTAATATAAAAACTAGTTAAATAATTAAATATTTTATTTAAAAATAAATTAAGTAATTTACCCCCATCAAGACTTAATATAGGAAGTAAATTAAATATTAATATACTTAAATGATAATTTCTAATATAATCATAAGAAAATATATTATTAAGAATACAATAAGTAATTATTTGAACAATAGGACCACTTATTAATATAATTATCTCTTTATTAATACTTCTATTTTCTAAAGTTTTAAATAAACAAACTCCACCATAAGGATAAAAAGTAATATTAACTAAATCCCATTTTAATAGAATTCCCATAATAGCATGACCTAGTTCATGAAAAAATAATAAAATAAAGATAAAAGTAAATTCTTTAAAATTACCAGTTAATAATATTAATAATAAAAATAAATAAAATGTATTATCAAATTTAATTTTTAATATATTCATCAAACTTTAAATATTCCTGATTTCTTTCAAATACTAAATATAATTCATTACCATTAACTTCTCCTAAAAAACTTCCTTTAGTAACATAATCATATAATTTAACACTAGGATTTAGAATATTACTATACCAAATATCAACTCCATCTATCCCTTCTATAATAATACTTTCTCCATATCCTTCGATATTTCCCATAAATACTACTATCCCGGATTCTATAATTGGTACTAAATAAGAATTACTAACACTTAGTTTATAACCATCTAAATAAATATTATAGGAATTATATTCTAATTTTTCATTAAAAACTGGTGTTGTAGTTTCATTATTAATATTTGGTAGTAAATCACCAAAGTATTTATTATATAAATTATTTAAATAAGCAAATGATATATTATCTTGATAAACATTATTACTTATAAATTCTTTAAAACTAGAATTACTTTTAAATAATATTAAACAAGTAATAACTAATATAAAACAAACTAAAACTTTATTAAAAAAACTAACTAAATAATTTTTTTTATCTTTTTTATTTTCTTTTTCTTTATTAGTTAAAAATTTACTATCCAAAGGATCCATTTTATCACCAATAAAGTATATTAAATTATTAATAATAAAATAACCTCGTTTCTATTTAATTAAGAAATAAGGTTATTTTATTATTAATCAAGTATTTTTTCAATTTTCATGAAATCTGTATTTTTATTATTAAGTGGAAGTCCTCCGGTTATTATAACTGTATCTCCTATTTGATAATCCATGATTTCTTTATATTTATTAATACATTCAGATACTATTTGATCTGTATCATTGTATTTTTTTACAAGAACTGGGATTATTCCATAGTTTAAAGTTAAACTTCTAATGGTATTTTTATTAGGACTCAATCCTAGAATTGGAGATTTAGGGCGATAGTAACTGATTTTTCTCGCGGTATAACCACTCATGGTGTTAGCTAAAATACAATTAGCATCAAGTATTAATCCAGAGTCAACTACTGAATATGCAATTGTTGATGTTATATCTTGTCTTTTACTTTTAAAAGTCTGATCTAAGTTATCTTGATATGGAAAATTAGTTTCGGCTTCCTCAATTATTCTTGATGCTACTTCAATTACATTTTCTGGATACTCTCCAATGGTTGTTTCATCACATAAAACAAGTCCATCACATTTATCTAGGATAGCATTATAAATATCGGATACTTCAGCACGGGAAGGATTTTTTTCTTTAATCATACTTTTTAATAAATCAGTTGCAACAAGTCCTATTTTTTGATAATCATTTGCTAACTTTAAAATATTCTTTTGATAATATGGAAGATTTTCAATTGGAACGTTTAAACCAAGATCTCCACGGGCAACCATGACTCCATCACTAACTTTTAAGATTTCTTCTAAATTTTCAAAACCTTCTATTGATTCAATTTTTGAAATAATTGATATATTTTCATTACCATTTTCAATTAACATATCAATAACACCCAAAACATCTTGTTCATCTCTTACATGAGATAGTGCCAAGAAATCAATATCTTTTTTAATAGCATATAAAATATTATCTTTATCTTTTAGACTGATAAATGGTAAATCATTTCTAAAGTCTTTTATATGAAGTGTTTGATTACTTTTTATTATTCCTGGTTCTAATACTTTACAAACAAAGTTATCGGAATTTATTTCTATTACTTTTAGTAAAACACTCCCATTTGCAAGTGTTATAATATCATCCAAGTTAACATATTCAATTAAATTAGGACAATTAGTTGAAAGTTGAGTATTATTACAAACAACATGATAATTATAAAATCTAATTTCTTTATCAATTTGTAAATAAACTTCTTTTTCTTTTAAAGAATCAATTCTAATACTTGGTCCATCTATATCTAACATGATTCCAATTACTTTATTTAATTCTTTTTCTACTTCTCTTATTTTATAAATTAAATCGTCACATTGTTTAAAATTTGCATGACTTAAATTAATTCTAAATACATCTACTCCAAGTCTTGCCATATTTAAAATGGTTTCTAATTCTTTTGAATTAGGTCCTAAACTAGCCACTATTTTGGTTTTTTTCATACATATCCTCTCTATTCTTTAATTCGGTCGACAATGTCGACCATATTTATTTTTAATCTAACTTTTCTATTTTAGAAACTATTATTTGATAACTTCCGTTTCTTTTTTCAACTTTACCAAGGACTTTTAAAATATCTCCTTTTTTAATATCAAAGTATTCCTTATAAACTTTAGGAAAAACTGTAAAGTCTCCAATTGATTCTTCATCACTTCCTGTAAAAAACATCATTTTCTCGCCTTTTTTGGTTTCTATTTCATGAGTTTTTTCAATCATTACTATT
The DNA here is from genome assembly GCA_017472015.1 of Bacilli bacterium. Taxonomy (GTDB): domain Bacteria; phylum Bacillota_I; class Bacilli_A; order RF39; family UBA660; genus RUG591. The sequence goes on along the minus strand of JAFURC010000029.1, from coordinate 33,214 downwards.
AAATTAATATATTTATTAAAATGATCTTCTATTTGATTTAAATTTATTATATTATTATCTTTTAATTTATAATTTAAAACTGGATGATTAGTTATATAAAAACCATATAATTCTTTTTCCATATTAATTAAAGTCATATCATCATACTCATCACTTATAATAATTTCCGGTTTTAAGACAAATTCTTTGTCTAAATATGCACAAAGACTTGAATAATTAATTAAACTATCTAAATTATTGATTAAAGTTTTTCTTGTGTAATTAAAAGAATCTAAAGAACCGGATTTTATTAATATTTCATAGTTTGATTTAGTTAAATTAGTATTTTTACTAAATAAATCATAGATATCTTGATAATTTTCTTTTCTTTCATCTATTATTTTATTACAAATTAATTTACTAATACCTTTTATAATATTAAAAGGACAAAGAATTTTATCATCATGTATTTTGTATGAACAACTACTTAAATTAATATCGGGTTTTAAAATACTTAAATCATATTTTTTAATTTCATACATATATTCTTTAGTTTTAGTGGTATCTGAGATGACACTGTTAAGTAAACTTATATAAAAATATTTTTTAAAGTGAACTTTTAAGTAAGCCATTTTGTAGGAAACCATGGTGTAAGCAATACTATGACTTTTATTAAAACCGTATTCAGCAAATTTTAGGATTAAATCATAAATTTTATTTACTAAATTTTCTTCATAACCTCTTTTTAAAGCCCCATTAATAAATTTTTCTCGTTCATTAATTAAAACTTCTTTTTTCTTTTTAGACATAGCTCGTCTTAAGATATCAGCTTCACCTAAAGAGTAACCTGCTATGATACTTGCTATTTGCATAATTTGTTCTTGGTAAATTATAATTCCATAAGTAGGTTTTAAGATAGGTTCTAAATCATGATGAAAGTAATCAATTTCTTCTAGTCCTTCTTTTCTTTTAATAAATGATGGGATACTACTAGCAGGACCTGGTCTAAATAAAGCAATGGCACTTGATAGATCAAGAAAATTATTTGGTCTTAAATCTTTTAAAAAGTTTTTCATTCCAACACTTTCAAACTGAAATATTCCATTTGTATCTCCTTTTTGAAATAATTCTATCGTTTGCATGTCATCAAGAGGAATATCTTTAAAACTAATTTTTTTATTATCTCTTTTTAAAACACTTTCTTCAATTTCCATGATAGTTGTTAAATTCTTAATTCCTAAAAAATCCATTTTTAAAAGACCTAAATCTTCTAGGTAACTTGCTTCATATCCGGATATATAACTATTAGTTCCTTCGTCATATGTAAGAGGAACAATAGAGTCTAATTCTAAATTTGAAATTATAATTCCTGCTGCATGTGTTGATGTATGTCTTTTAATTCCTTCTACACGAACTGCAACTTCCATTAGTTTTTTAATTTTATTATCACTTTGAATTAAAGTTTGAAGTCTAATATCATTTTTAATTAAATCTTTTAAATTATCTTTTCTTGATCCAATTATTTTACTTATATTATCAATATCAGGTAAAGCTATATTCATAACTCTGCCAATATCACGAATACAAAGTTTAGATCCCATTGTACCAAAAGTTATAATGTTAGCAACATGTTTATTACCATATTTTTCTTTAACATAATCTATTACTAGATCGCGATAAATATCTGGAAAATCGGTATCTATATCTGGCATAGTAATACGTTCAATATTTAAAAATCTTTCAAACAACAAATCATATTTAATCGGATCAATATCTGTTATTCCAAGTGTATAACTAACTAATGAACCACATGCTGATCCTCTTCCTGGTCCAACTAATATTCCTTTATTTTTAGCATATTTAATAAAATCATAAACAACTAAAAAGTAATTAGCAAATCCCATTTTAATAATAACATCAAGTTCATATTTTAATCTTTCTAAATATTTATTAGTTAAATTATCATTTAATCTTTTCTTTAATCCTTTATAAGCAAGATTAGTTAAATAAGTATTAGAATCAATTGAATCATCAAAACTTGCTAAATTAAGAGAATACTTAGGTAACTTTAAATCACACATTTTACTAAGTTTAATAGTATTTTCTAAAGATTTTTTATTTATACTATTATCTATTTTATAATAATTACCAACTTTATCTTCATAATCATTTATAATAGTTAAATTATCACGAAGTAGTTCTAAATATTTTAATATTTGATAATCAAATTCATTTTTATATAATAATTTATTTAAGTAAATTACATTTTCCTTATCTTTATTCTCTTCATTTAAAGGATAAAAAATATCTTCATATACTAAATCTATTTCCTTAAAAGGAATGCAAATTAAATTATCTTTGTAAGTTTTAAAATCTAAATTAGTTAATTCTCTTTCATTTTTAATAGTTTCAATTTTTAATAAGTTTTGATATCCTTTATAATTTTTAGCAAATAAAAGTCTATCTTTTAAATCTAGTCCAATTAAAGGATTTAAGTTATTTTTTTCACATTTTCTTATAAATTCCATAGCTCCAAATAAATTATCATCACATATTCCTATACTATCTAAATTATTAGAAATAGCTATTTCTATTAAATCGGAAACATTTAATAAACTTGATAAAAATGTATAAGTTGTTTTGTTATAAAGTGGTATATACATAGATTCCTCCTTTAATTATTTAATTCAACTTTATTATAACAAATGTATATTTATTTGTATATTCATTTTTATTATTTCCTATTTATAATTAAAAATAGGTAACATGATGTTTACAAAATAAGATTAACATCAGGAATTACCTATTTTATATTTTTTTTATTTTCAATATCTACTCTTAAGACTATAGAAATACTGGCTACTAAACACATTAAGTATGATCCTCCATATGATAGAAATGGTAAAGGTACTCCTGTTAGTGGCATTAAACCTAGTAATCCTCCTAAATTAACTACTATATGAAGGAGAATATACCAGAATATTCCATAACAAAGTAAAGTTCCTCTTATTGTTTTACTTCTTTTAGCAATTAAGAAAATTCTCCACAAAATTATAAATAATAATATTAATATTCCAATTGATACAATTAAACCAAGTTCTTCAACTATAATAGCAAAGATAAAATCTGTATATGCTTCTGGTAAATATAAATATTTTTGAGTACTATTACCAAGTCCCATCCCAAATAATCCTCCATTATTAATAGCTATATAACCATTACAAACTTGATTCCCTGTTGAATAAATTCTTTCGCAAGGATTTAAAAAATCAAATCTTTGGATTTGTCTTTCAAATAATAACTTAACTCCATTATTTAAAAGTAATAGTAAAACTAAAACTACAACTCCAAGTATAGCAAAAATACTATTTCTTTTAACTTTTTTACTAATTGGTAATATTAAAAACATCATAAATACTATTCCAGAATATAGAATAGTTGTTCCAAGATCAGGTTGAAGAGCAATTAGAAATGCAATTCCTAAGGAAATTATTAAAGGAAATAAAACTTTTTTAATATCTTGACAATTATTTTTAATTGAGTAAAAACAACTAAACCACATAATCGTAAATACTTTGGCAAATTCACTTGGTTGAAGAGTAAAAAGTCCAAAGACATTAAGCCAACTACGAGCTTGATTCGTAACTTTTCCATATACTAAAACTACAATTAGTAAAGCGATTACAATAAGCATAAATAAGAAACTAAAATAATGATATTTCCGAGTATTTATTTTTAGAATAAAAAGGGAAATGATTAAACTGCCTATTAAAAAGATAAATTGTCTTATAAAAAAGTTATAAGGACTTTTAGCTTTCATATAACTAGCAACATTACTAGCCGAAAATATCATTACAAGACCAATAATTAATAAAAGAATTGTACATATAACTAACCATTTATCAAGTTTTTTTAGCATAAAATCATTTCCTTATTATATAATATCTTCGATTTCTTCATCAGTTGAAATTGAAATTAAATCTTCATTTTTAACTTCTTTAATTGTATCTTTTTTTATTTCTTCTTTTTTTTCTTGATTATTTTTTTTCTTTTTATTTCTAATTTGAATAATAAGTATAACTATACCAGCAATTATAATTAAAGTTATTAAAACAATTATAATTATTTTAGTAAGATTATTTTCTTTTTCTTCTATGACTTCTTTTATAATATTTATTCTATAAACATTATAAGTTTCCGCGTCATAATTAACTTTAATTTTAATAATACTTCCATCAATTAAATCTAAGTTTCCAGTTATTTCTACTTCTGAATCAGAAACTTTTGGTATCGCATCAATTACTAAGAAATTAACATCTCCAATTGTTAAATCATATTCATACTTATCTTCTTTAAATTCAAATTCATATCCTTCAATAGTTAAAGATTCTAAATTTGCTAAGTTTTTATCTTCTTCATCTAATTTTGTTACTTTAAGAGTATAAGTTTTTTTATTACCATCATTTTCTACTTCGATTTTAACGGTATTTTCACCTATTTCTAAAGTAGGATTATCAATTTTTATATTAGCATCTAAATCATTAGGAATAGCTTCTATCTCTAATTTTTCAACACTTTTTAAAACTGTTACTTCATAGTCAAATACACCACTTTCAAATTCAAATGAAGCATTTGATATTTTAAGTGATTTTAAAGTTGCATCTTCCTCTTCTCTTTTAGTAACTGTAACAACATAAGTTGAAATTTCCCCAGCTTCAGCAACTACTTTAATTTTGATTTCTTTTTTATCATCATAAAAATCACATGATATTTTATTATTTTTAAAATCTTCGATACTTGCTTTATCATTATTTGAAATGGCTTCTATTTCAATTTTATTAGTTGCATGACTAACACTTGTTTGATATTTTAAAGTATTTTCTTGTAATTTAATTTCAACTCCATTAACAACTAATTTCTTTAAAGTACTATCAGTTGATAAAACTTCTTTAGTTATTTTAAAAGTATATTTTTGTTCAGTTTCATCTTCAGCTGTTACAACAACTTCAAATTTATTTTCCCCTTCTTTTAATTCACTTTCAATTTCTTTAAGAGAAACTTTAGCTTTTTCATGATTAGTCTTATAGGTAATTTTTACATCTGTAACACTATTATCTTTAATAATTTGTTCACAAACATAATCATTACATACAACTTTTTGTTCATTTATATAAATTTCTTTAAGGGTTGCATCATTACTCTTATCCTTCTTATCTGACTCTTCATCTTTATTTTCTTCATCCAGTTTTTCGTCATCTTTATTTTCTTTTTCAGTAGTTTCTTTGTTATCTTCTGTTTTCGTTTCTTCCTTGACAGGATTTTCTCCAGTTAATTCTTTTGTTGCATAAACATTTATATTAAAATTTAAAACCAATAAAAATAAACAAATCTTTACTATCTTTTTCATACACACCTCTATAATATGTATTCATTATAGCAAAAAAAAAATTAATTTTCAATAAAAAAAGAGAATTATTCATCAAAGAAGTCATCGAAAAATTCATCATCGCTTACTTCATGATATTTATTCTCTTCTTGTAAATTCATATTTGGTTTAATATTCTCATCAATCATTTCTAAACTTTGTTCTTTTATTTTATTTATTAACTCATCAATACTCTCTGGATTTGTATCCTCTTCTTTTAAATTATTATCAGGTAATTCAATTTTAAACTCATCTTCATCAATAGTTTTTAAAATATCCTTAATTTCTCGATCGGTTATATCTTGTTTAAAATCGAAATCATTTTCTTTAGAAGTATCTAATTCAACGTTTTCTTTTTCATTTAAAGGTATTTCTGGTTTAACATCAAGAATATTTGCATCTTGATTTGCTTTCATTTCTTCTTCAGCTAGTCTTTTTTCTTCAGCTTCAATCTCGGCAATTTTAGCATCTAGGTTCTTTAAAACTTTATCAATGTCTAATTTAGAAGAATCGGCACTTGGTGATGGTGCATCAAATAAACCTGGGAAAGGTGGAGCAAATCCTCCTCCTGATGGGAATGGGCTACCTGAAAATCCTGGCATTCCACCAAATGGATTACTTTCTTTTTTCTTTTCTTTTACAAATTCTCGAACATCAAATACTTTAACTTCACGTCTTTCACGTGGAATAATCTCAGAAATTGAGGCTTTCTTGAATGTTCTTCCCCAATCCATTTTATAATCTGGGGTTAATTTAGTTTTAAATGGAGCCATACGAAGACGACGAACAATTACTTCATTCATTTTTAATTTTTGCAAATCACTTATAGTAATTAAAGGTCTTGTTTCTTCTTTTTCTTTATCATCTTTTCCTGTTTTAACTTTAATTTCTCCACACATTTTACTAATTTCTTCAAGAGCTCTTAACTCTGTACTAATTAGGTAAATCATATTACCACAGTTACCTTTAATAGTCTCGGCATCATGTTCCCCATATACTTCATTTAATTGGGCAAAGTTTTGGATAATCATTGTAAAACGCATTAAACGGCTACGAGCTGCTGTTATCATAGTTGTTACATCTTTTAAAGGAGGCATATTTGCAAACTCATCTAAAAGAAAGTTAGTTCTAATTGGCAGTTCCCCGCCACAACTTTGAGCAACATCAATTAAAGTTTCATATATTTGTTTAATTAAAATAGTAACTAATGAATGATATGTTTTCTTTTCATCTTGAATAACAATAAAAAGGGCAGTTTTCTTTTTACCAATATCTTCAATATTAAAATCACTATAAGATAACATTTCGGATAAATTAGCACGAGATGCAAATAGTTTTATCTTTTGTTTAAAAACTGCTAAAATACTCATCTTCGTATCACTTGGAGCAAGAATTGTACTTGAAGCACTTACGTATTCAGGACTATTAGGATCTTTCGTATTAAAATATTCTTTAATATAAGTACTTCCTCCTAATTTTTCTTCCCCAACTGTTGTCATTAAACTAATACTATTTAAGTTAATTTGCTCTTCATCTGCATCAGCAAATAAACTAAGGGCAAGTCCTGAAAAATAATCGGCACTTGTTTTTTCCCAGAAAGGATCAGCATTTTTATTTCCTTCATCATACAAAATATTAGCAGCTAAGTCTTCTAAAAGTTCAATTGCTTTATCTTGATTACCACTTTTCCATAAATTATAAGGTAAACTTAAAGGATTCCAAGCATTTCCTCTACCTGGATCACGAAAATTTAAAAGAACTATATTATACCCTTTAGACCGAAGCATATTACTTTTCTTTTCATATAACTCTCCTTTAGGATCAGTTATAATCATTGATTCTCCATGTTTAGATAAAAGTTCAATTAAAGGATAAATAATTGCTGTTGTTTTACCACTACCAGTTGATCCAATTACTAAATTGTGATATTCACTATTATCAACATAAATTTTCTTACCATCATTTATTAAGGCAATTCCCGCATGTTCGGTTTTTAAATCAGTTGGTCTTACTAAATTTAATTGTTTTTTCATGTCTTTTGGATCACACCATTTACTATAACCATCTGATTTCTTTTCAGTTGTAAAACCAAATCCTTTTTCAAATTCAAAGAAATAACTCTTAGAACTCATTAAAAGAGCAATAATTGCTACTATAAAAAAGACAATAGTTGGCATTAATAAATCTCCTTGAAAAGCTGGAATTGGGTTTAATCCTGTAAACTCACCAGTTGCTGTAATACTTGATAAATTACTAATTGCAATTGCTACAAAATAAAGTATCACTAAACAAACAATTCCAAATCTTTTCATATCCTTAGGATCATAACGTAATTTTAAATTCATTTTATCGCCCCTATTCAATTATTTTATTATTTATTTTACTTTTTTTAATTAATTTATAACCCAGAAAAATTAAAATAATAACAATCAAACTCAATATAAAAATTGAAATATACATAACTAAATTATACACATAAATTTTGGTTTTATCAAATGTTAAATTAATTTCTTTTTCCTCGGTTTCTTTGGTTATTTCCCAAGTATAAGTATTATTTTTGGGATTAAACTTATCAGCATTATGATCGGTTACAACATAAGGAACTTTAATATTTATCTTTAAATTAGAAATTGGAAATCTTACATCCGTTTGATCATCAACATAAGGTAGAAAACCAGTAGCCTTCAAAGTAATTAAATTATCATTTGTAATACTATAAACATTTTCAAAAATTTGGTCTTTAAATATTGTATTATTCGCGTATTCCGATAAAGTATTATATTTTTTTTTAACAAGAACTCCTGGATAAGTTACATTTTCAGTAACCAATTCATGACTATAATTATTTTTTATTAATGAATTTAACATCTCATCATCATTATACCATTCTTTAACTATAGTTATGGGATTATTCTTATAAAATGAACCAAAATATTCAGAAGTTGCTGATATAAAAACTTCTTCGGAAATTTTTAAATCTTTATCAATATCTAAAGTATATTTAGCAGAAACACATCCTGTTAAGAAAAAAGGAATAGCAAGAATTAAAACTATTTTTTTTAATTTCATTTTACCTCCTTGACAAGACTATATAAGATGGATTATTTACATATTTTTGAATATCTCCATTAAAATCAGCCCAATAGTTATCACGACTTGAACTTCTACTACCTGGATCCCAAACTAAAACTTGTGTTTTACCATCCACAGTCCTAACTCCAACTAATGCAATATAATGCCCACTTGAAGTCCTATAGCGTCCACTGTTTGCTGCAAGTCTTGCAACAACAACGGTATTTCCAGTTGCAAGATCGGCTAACATTTGATTAACACCAGAAGTATTCTTTTTGGAAACTGTATAAGAATTCAAATCATACCTGTTAGCAGCACTTATTGGATAAGTGTACCTTGTTCCGTTACAAGTACCAGAATTTTTCAATAACTTACTAATTTCAAGGGGATCATGTTTTTGATTAGTAAGCAAAGATACAGCAATTGCCGTTGAAGTAACACTACATCCACGTGCAGAAATTGTTCCACCTTCACAGAAACTATTGCTTCCCTTATAATCACCTTGATGATAATGGAAAGACTCATTTAAATTAATTTGACCAGAATAATTTTCATCAGTTTCAAAATATAAACCTTCTTTTATATTTATTAGATCAAATCCCTTTCCAGAATCAACTCCACTATAATATTTATTTAAAATTTCAATATATGTCATTCCATTTTTAGCATCATTCATTGCATCCTCTTGGCTAAAACATGTTCCCGGACTACATTGATTTAAATAATTCCCAGCAGAAGGGGCAATACTACTACTACCTATAAATGATTCGGTAGTAATACCTTTTTTTACCATGACATAACCAAATACTTCTTCAAGAATACTATCTAAAAATTGACTATTACTTACTGACATAGGATTTCTGGTAAATTTGTAATCAGTGAAACGATTAGGTCCAACATATGAAGTACCATATCTATAACCATTATGAGCATAGGTACAACCTAAAATTGGATGACAACATAATTGACGACAATCACCTGCTGGATAATACATTTCACCAGTTTTTAAATCAAATCCTGAATTTCGATCCCGAACAATATAAGTTAAAGCTGCAATTGTAAAAGCTTTTAAACCTTCTCGATACTCTTCTTTTATATGACCACCAATTTCACCATAAATTACCCCTTTAAGATAATCAAGCATTTCAATACTATCCGAATAAGTTTCATTACCAGCACTAGGATTATCATATACCTTTATTCCATTAATTTCTTTATAAGAATATCTACTTTCTTCTGTCCAAGCACAAGTTTGTAAATGAACAACTGCCATTTTAGAAATAAAAGTTGCATTATCCTCTTCTTCAATCATCTCCCTTGCTTGTTCAGCATATTCATATATATCATCAACTAATTTTTTTCTAGTTTCATATTCATTATCTTTTAAGAAATTTTTATAATATACTTTTAAAAATAAACTATCAATTAAATATTTATAATACTCTCCATCTTTTTTAGTATCTGAATAATAACCACTTTCATTCCGATTAACCATCATCGTAGCAACCCAAGGAACTGTCCAAGTTGCCAAACCATAATTTATTCCAGGTTCAGTTGAAGAATTATCTTCCCCTTCTTCAAGACTCTCAAGTTCCTCAAATTTAGCATCTATTTCGCTATCAAGCAACTCTTCATAATTAGTATCATCCTTACCACTTAATAAATCATTTTCAGAATCAATTGTATAACGATACATAATAATTGCATTAATTAAATACCAGTCAAGTGTAACTCCATATCTTTCTTGATATTCAGCAACAATTCCTTTAACCCTTCCATCTTTAGAACCAACAATCGCATCATTATAGGTTTGTTGAGCTTTTAATAATTCAGCTTGATTCTCATTATATGAATACTCAGGATCATCAGTTTTATGAGATTTAAGACTAAAAAACGAAGAAATACTACTACCAATACCACCAATAAGTAGAATTAAAATAAGTAAAACCATCACTATAACTATAATAGGTAAAATTATTGGCAATACTTTTTTTAGCATAGTTATCTTTTGTTTATTTTCAAGTAATGTTTCCTTGTTTTCAGTAGGATTTTCATTATAATCATCGTAATTCTCATTCTCATCATTTTCTTCATTTCCATTATACGAACCACTAGGAAATCTATTTCGAATACTTTGATTATGATTTTTATTTTGTAAAGCAGAAGGTGTTTCATCATGAGTATCCCCAAAAGATGATTTTAAAGGATTATTACCTGTTTTTGGTAAACTATTATTCAAAGTTGTTGGCTTATTAAATCTTTTACCACCCTTTAACGCTCCTACCTTACCAGCACCTAAATCGGCTGCTTTATCAAGAGCATTAACAGCACCAAAATCTTTTAATCCCTTATTTACTTGATTAACAATTGGAGTTTTACCAATAACTTTTCCTACTCCTCTTTCGATACCTTGACCAAATTTAGTTTTCGAAAGTTTATCATAAGCAACATTTCCAATTGTACCACCAAAATAAGTTGCTGCAGCTTTACCAGCAGCATGAACCGTATTTTGTCCAGCATTTTCTAATTCTTGTCTATTATTTTGTTCTAAATTATTATTATCCATACGGCTCACCTACCTTTACTACTTTTTTATAATCCGCCACCTGAACCAAATGATTCAAGTTCTTCTTGTGTTACCACAACATCAATTTGCATTCTCCTAGATCCACATACAAATAATGCTTGTCCTTGAGAATATCTTTTTATACTTTCCATTTCATTTTCATTTATATCAACCAATCGCGCTAAATCTTCAACTGCTTGTTTTTTAAGTTGCATTATCATATAGTAAGACGCATTATCAAAAATTGCTTTTCCTTGAACAATTACATCAGGATCAGAGAAATCAGTTGGTTGTTGAGTAATAATAATTGTTCCTGTATTATATTTACGACTTCGTCTTTGAACTTGAGCCAAGAAATCTGCCCCTAAAACATTTTTACCCCCTAGTAAAACATGGGCTTCATCGACCATTAAAATAGTATCACGACTCTTGTCAAGACAAAGTCCCCAAGCAAATTTTAATATATTAAAGAATAAAGCATTTTTAATATTTGTATCTTGATTCATTAATTCTTTTATATTGAAAACTATATAATTACTATTACGTGGAATAGTTGTATGTCCATTAAAATAATAACTAAGTTCTCTTACAAATGGACGTATTTTAAGTTCAAGTCGCTCCATTACATCTCTTTCATGAGTTTTTTCGGTTAATGATAATAATCTACTACGAATAGTTTCATAAACATCACTAAAAATTGGATAGTCAGTACTTGATTTAGTTGAAAAATCACTTGTAAAACTAATATCAAATCTTCTATATGTATCTTGAACAATTTCACTAAATAAAGTCAAAACATCTTCTTCAATATCTGGGTAATAATATCTCATAAATGCTTTTAAAAATTGAAGGGTTCTTGTTAAAACAGTATGCCCAAGTCCCTGACGAATCTCTTCTTCATCAGCATCTAAAATAACTTCCAAAGGATTAATCATTCCAAAAGATCCACCTTTTCCAAGATCAACACTATCTCCTCCGTAAAGTCTAGTCATATCTTCAAGTTCATTTTCTGGATCAATTGCAACAATTTGACAACCATTACGAATATGTCCACGAAGTAATAATTTAGCTGCTGTTGACTTACCTGAACCTGATCCACCAAGAATAATCATATTAGCATTATTACGATTAGATTCTTTACGAATTTTATATAAAAATTGATTAAATAAAATTACCCCTCCAGAGAAATCAATTCCAATTAAATTAGATAAACCTGGATCTTTAATAGAATCAAATACAAACGGATACATCCCAGCAACTGTTACACTTGGTATTGGAATTCCAATTCTTTGTTCAATCTTTTGTTTTGGAAAAATAGGTAACATTGATTTAAATAAAGTTTCTTGTTCAAAGCGAAGAGTAACCGCTCTAAGTTCCATAGAATCCAAATAATTCTTAACATTATTTTTCTTAAGTTCTAATTCCTCTTTCGAATTAGCTGTAATCATAATATGCATTTGAAAATCAAAAATCATTGATTGCTGAGCCGCTAACATTGAAACAAAATATTCAATAGATTCAAGATCTTGACGAATTCTCTCTTGCATAGTTCGATCACGTTCTTCTTGATAACGTTGTCTATAATCAGCAATTTGTTTATTAATCATCTTTTGAAGTGTTGAAAAAGGAACTGGAATATGTTTAACAACAACTTTAATACCCGCGATATTAGTAAGATCTGCAAGGTATCCAGGAGTTATAAATTTAGGATAAGAAATAACTGTTAAAATAGTTGCATACTTATCACTAATAACAAAATCACTTGGATTAAAATGTAAACCCTTAGGTGCAATTTCACTTTTAAAAATACTCATTGTTCTAACACCACCGTTCCAAATTCTGTTCTAACTCCTCCATTTAAAAAGTTATCTAAAATAGTACGCAAATCATCATTAGAAGTTTGACTAGCATTCAGTCCACAACTACCAAGCCCATTAATTAAAACTCTAATTCTTCGCCCTATTTCATCAGGATTCTTTTCTTTAAATAAAATATAATATTCTGTATCAACAACTTGATTATTAATAAACATATTAGCCTTATCTATATCTTGAGCAATTATTTTTATTTGAGCAGGACTTTGAGCATTTTGAAGCATAATTTGCAGTTGAGACTGATAAACTGAAATATCAACAGGTCTATCAGCCGCAATCATCCAAAATTCAAAATTTAACATATTATAAAAGTTTTTCATAGCATTTAATATTCCTTCTTGTTGAAGTGGATCAAGAATAAAGATATTTTTAGGATATATTTTTACTCCTGTAACCTTCTCATTATGAGGTAAAATTATCATACCATTGGTAATACTTTTTACACTTATCCAGTCTTCAGTAAATCCTGAATTATTTTTACTATTATTTTGATTATTAACATTACTTTGGTTATTAACAGGTTGTTTATTCATATTATTATTTGTCTTTGAATTCATAACTAGAACACCATCCTCTCCAAACATACTTTTGTCTATTACTATAAAAGGCTATTACTTCCCCAATTGCTGTTCTTACATTGTGGTAATTAGGAAAAGGGAATACTAAGAAGACTGCAATAAGCGCCGGTAGTAATCCCAAAATCGATGTAAAATTATCTACAACATTAGCCGTTGCCATTATAGCAAGAGCAAGTACTGTAATTCCTACTCCTATTCCTGCTATCCAAAAATCAGCAGGCATAAATATACCAAAAATTAATCCCCCTTTTTTCGTATTTGCTGGTATCAAATATTGATTCCTCACCTATATCACACTCCTAATTATTTTATTTCATCAAAAATATTAATTATTTTTCTTTTGTTCACGCTCATACGCTTGACGACGTTTACCTTCTGTTTCAAGACGTTTAGAAATATCAGAAAGAGATTTCAAGAAATCACCAGGACTATTATTAAACGCTTTAATAAATTCTCCCTTAGTCTTGGCATCAATTCCCATACCATCAAGAGCTCCCAATATTTGTTTAAAACCTTCTTCAATTGTTGAATTTTTTATTCGACCTTCTTTTACGGCGTTAATATATTTTATCGCAGCTTCTTTTTCAGCTTTTTTAAATAATTCTCCAACTGTTTGAACTTCAGAAGCAGTGTAAGTAGTACCACCAATATTAACTTTTTGAACTGAACCACTTCTTAATGCATCATATGCAGATGCAACTTCTGAGTAAGTAGCGCCCATTGATAATTTTTCAGTTATTTTAGAACCTTCTTCTGTTAATTTCTTCATTGCTTCTCCAGTATAATAAGTTGATCTTATAGATGCTAAATCTGACGATGCTTTCAAAATAGTCGAACCACTAACTGATTGCATACCAGTTAACGAATTAAATAATTCAGAAATTGTATTTTTAACAGGAGTAATTACTCTTGGAACATCAGTTTTTGAACTTTCTAGTTTTTCAATTTCTTTATTTTTTCTTGTTGCTAAACTATTAATTTTCACATCGATGTCATTCAATTGATCGTTAACCGCATTATAATTTTTAGATAAATTACTTAACTGCAAACGATTTTTTTCTAATTCTACTTCAGCAGCATCAATATCATCTTGATTTCCCATTTTTTTTGCATTCTCTAAACGAGTTTGTAAAAATACATCTCTATTTTGCAAATTTATCAATTTCTCTTCTAAACTTTGACTAACGGCTTGTAGATTGTTCTTTTTAGCAGATAAATTTCTTCCCTCAACATCAAATTGATAAATTGTATCTTGGATTTTTTCATCTATTCTAAGCAAATCTTCTCTACGATCATTTCTACTAGCTCTTACTATAGCTCCCTTATTAACTCTTCTTTGTGAATTACTAGTTGTTGTTCTAATATTATCACTGAATGCCCCTTTCCAACCTTTACCGGATATAGTTGAAACACTACCACGAACAAGAGCACTCGTTGCTCCACCTATTCCTCTGAATATAGCTCTACCTCTCTCTCCGTTTTTCCAAGAATACATTGCATTTCCTATCCCAGAACCAACTGTCGCACCGATAGTCCCAGCCAAACCACCAACAGAAGAACCAATTTGTTTAAATCCTTCTCCTTTAAACATTCCCATGAAGTCTCCAGCACCTTTAAGACCTAACATATCTGAAATGAATTTAGGAGCTTGTTTAACAAATTGTAAAAGTCCAACAATTACAAATAAAGTAACTAAAGTATATCTAGTTGGATCATTATTAAGTTTTGCATATATTATTGATAAATTTTCATTATCAAAAACAGTCATGAATACAAATACAACAAAATAAACAATTATTAATCTAATAAATAAATCTAAATACGTTTTTATTGATGTACTAACCCAATTATCAAATGCTTGTTTTGATGTTTTTGGATCAACATAACTTGCTATTGGAATTGGTGCAATAAATTCACAAATACCAAATTTAAGTGCCCGAATTGCAATTGCAACCGCTACTGATACTAAAACATATACTAAATAAGCCCCAACTAATGTTGATAATAACCAACGATAATTATATTTATAACTATTTTCTGCAGTTGAAGCATCACACTTATCATTAACGTGAGCTACCGCACTTGGAACCGAATAAATTTCTGGAACTTCTTCAGTTTCCCCTAGTTGTGTACCTGTACCAAGAATTTCTCCATGATCACAACCAGGATTATCATAATTGAAAAAAGGTAAAAATGAATAAAAAGCCATCATCCGACCAATACTTGCCATCGTTTCATCAGCTTCTTCATTTTGACTTGGATCAATAGTAACTCCCAATAAAACTCTTGGAATAACTGGAACAATATAATTTTGAACTTGCCTCGCTGTGCTAAAAATCGTTGGTACTAACACTATTAAACCTAATGATATGACAACTCTAGTTAAAATATTTCTAACCCCTTTTTCCTTATCACTCATTTTATCAGGATCTATTAACATTTGAATAAATGACATAATAATTTTAAATAACATCACAAGACCTAATATAATATAAATACGATTAGCAAATTCTGTTATTACTGATTGAGAAAATATTTCTAAATTAGCTAAATCCATGATTAATTGAAAGATTTTCTCAACCGCCCAATAAACACCTGCATCTAGCATAATACAAATTTTTCTCCAAAAATTCATCATAATAAAACCTCCAAACTAATAAAGCCTTATAATATATTTAAGTATATCATTATTAAAAAACAAAGTAAATATATTTCTTTTTTAAGTTAAAACTTTTTCTCTTCTTTATTGCGTTTATATTATATATGTTTTACTTATTTTTGTAAAGATAAAAATAAATTTTATAAATATTTAATTAATATCCCTTAAAATTAAAAAATAAAAATAATCATTTTTATATCTAGTTTTTCTAAGAAATATATGTTATATTTTAAAAAAAGGAGAAATTAATTTTATGAAAGAATTTAAAGAAACAGCAAATTATATTAAAGAACAAATTACAGAAATTCCTAAAATTGCTATTATTTTGGGATCAGGTTTAGGTACTTTAGCAGATGAAATAATTGATAAAATAATAATTCCTTATAAAGATATTCCTAACTTTCCAGTTTCAACTGTTCCAGGACATAAAGGAGAATTAATATTTGGGAAACTTAATAACACACCAATTCTTGCTATGAATGGAAGATTTCACTACTATGAAGGATATGATTTAAAAACTACAACTTATCCAATTAGAATATTTAAATTACTTGGAATTGAAACTCTTATTTTAACAAATGCTGCTGGAGGAATTAATTTGAATTTTCAAAAAGGTGATTTAATGATCATTGAAGATCAATTAAGTTTCTTCGCAGAAAGTGTTTTAAGAGGCCCTAACCTAGATGAATTCGGTGATAGATTCATTGATATGAGTAATGTTTATACTAAAGAATATATTGAAATATTAAAACCTATTATGACGCGTATTACAGGTAAATGTTTAACAGGAGTGTATGCTTATATGAAAGGGCCTACTTATGAAACACCAGCCGAAATTAAAGCCTTAAGAACACTTGGAGCTGATGCCGTTGGTATGAGTACCGTTCCTGAAGCAGTTATTGCAAAACACTGTGGTATCAAGTGTATTGGTATTACTTGTATTACTAATATGGCAGCAGGAATTAATTCTGAAATATTATCCCATGATGATGTTAAAGAAACAGCCAAAAGAGCCGAATCTAATTTTAAACAAGTTATTAAAGAATTAGTTACAAAAATTAATTAATTTTAAAAGATTGAACCAAAAAATTCAATCTTTTTCAATTATTCAATTAGTAATAAAATAAACTTCTTTATTTTTAAAATAAGCATAATTAATATTTTTAAGTTCTAAATCATTATCATTTAATTTCTTATCTAACCATTCAATTGATTTATTAATACTAAATAAATTATCTTTTAATATATGACCATCTATAATTAAACTAATTGGATAATTTTTAATAGAATTTTTTCTAAATATAATTAAATCATTATCTTTTTTAATACAGTAATCTACTAAACTAGGATTATCTATTCCTTTTCTTTTTAAATTATATATTAAAGTATCTAAACTATAATTTTCTTTAATTAATTCATGAAAATTAATAATTCCTCTATTTATTAATACTTTATCTGGATTATATTTTTTATCTATATTTAATTTATATAAAAACTTATATAAATAATAACAAGAAATAACTATTAAAGATAATATAACTATATAAATTATATTAATTGAGTTATATAAACCTATTAAACAAATATTAAATATAAATAATAAAATAATCGTTTCTAAAATAGTTATTTCTTTTGCTTTAAAAATATGATAAGTGAACATTATAATAATTAAACTAGTAATTACTTGGATAAAAAAATAAAACATAATATCACCTAAAGATATCATGTTTAAATATTTATTTTTTATTCACTTTTTTAGTTTTGGTTTTTATTTCTTTATTGTCTTCTTTTATATAATGATCAATTACTAATAATATATTACCAACTATTAAACCATATAACATTACTTTCATTGGAGCTATTTGATCAGCAAAATAATTAAAATTAATTTTATAACCATATTGATGCCATAAATACATATTTTGATCCATTAAAGCTCTTATACAAAATACAGAAATAGTTATCATTACAAGAAATGAAGTTATATTATAAAAGAAATTATTTTTAACATTATCATGATCAAGAAAAGTATTTAATAAAATTGTAATTAATAACAAAAGATATGGTAGTAATACACCTATAAATTCTAAGAAATTATCACCAAATAATTCTTTTCCTAATCTTTTAAACATCCATGTAACTATATAAGTAGTTATTAACATTAAAATAACTAATAAAATATTTTTTAAAATATAGAAAAGTTTATTTAAAATTTTAATCATCTAAATTACCTCCTGTTGTTTCTAATTCATTTATTATATTAGATAATTCTAAAATAATATTTGATAATTCTATATAAGAATTAACAATAATTCTATAATCAGATGCTAAAGAGTTTCTAATAGTAATTGAAGTTACTCCAGTTGTATAAAAATAACTACCATTATTTTCAATTTCATCTAAAGAAAAATTAATTTGATTACTAATTAAGTTAACTGAATTTTCAATATATGGCATAATTGTTTTAAATTCATCAGGAGTATCCTCAAGAAAATTACTTAAATTTAGTATCCAACAATGATTTAAAACATTATTTTGAAAATTAGATCCTAATTTATAAACATCGATATATGATAAATTAGTATTAGTATTTAAATTATAAAAAGAACCTTCATCTTTTAAAACGGAAACACATGTTGATAATTGATTAGACATATTATTTAAATTTTTATTAGTACTTTTTTTATTTTTAAAATTAATTAAATTAGTATTAATTTGATCAAGGGTATTTTTATGATTAATATAATTAGTACTATTAGTACTAAAATATATAGTATTTTTAAGTTCTTCGTTATGATAATAATTAATAAGTAAATAGAAACTACTAATAATAAATACAAAACCTATTGCTGCATATGCAAATACACGTAAATACTCTTTAATAAAATTTTTCATTTTTTCTCCTTATTATTTATTTAAAACTACTTTATAATGATAATGTTTCCCCATCCAATCAAGGGCTGTATCATGAATATAAATTCTAAGTTCATAGTGATTAGTACTATTTCCTTCCATAGTTCTTTTATCAAGGATATTATCATTTATATTAGATAGGAAATCTTCTTTAATAACTTCTCCATTTAATTTTAATTGATATCTTAATTGTTCTCTTACAAGTAAAGTATCATATGTACAACCATCATTAATGGCATTAACTGGTAAATCTTCGATATATAAATAATAATTGCCTTCTTTATTACCTTCATTTATAACTCGGAATTTATAAGGAATGACATGGTTAACTAAATCATCTTCTATACTATCAGCATCAGCATCATAAACACTATTACCATCATCTTTTAAGACGATATCACCATATCGTAAATTATTATTATTGTGAACTTCAAAGCCACCACTAGCACGTAAAAAATATAAATACCAAGCATAAGTACCAAAGGCTAAAAAGAGAATTAATACTAACGCTCCACAAACAAGTACTACTTTATTTTTCACTTTTTAACACCTCTTCTTCTTTTCATCATCTTGGAATTTCTAACAAGTTTAATAATATCAAATGTAATTATACCAACACATGGAATAACAATTGCAATAATCCAACCATAAGCATTTGATAAGAAATATTGAATATAACCAATCTTAGGAATTTTCATAACAACTTTACCATATATTTGAGATTCACTAACAGGTGTTAAATCAGCTGAATAGTTAGCATCTCCTTTAAATATATAAACTTTTTCCCCTTTATCATTAACATCAGTTCCAATTATTCTATGAGTTATCATAATACCATAAAATCTTGGATCTTTAGATAAATAAGTACAAACATCTCCTATTTTATATTCATCAGATCGTTTTATAACAATCGCATCTTGAACTTTAATAATTGGTGTCATACTGGGACTAATAATTACATATGCTCCAAATAAAGGAGGTTGCCATTTACCACTATTAACATTTTTAGTAACGTCTATATAATATGCTAAAAAGATAATTCCAATTAAAACTAAGATAACAATAATGGCATTCATAATGATGGTTGTAATAAAATTAAACCACCATTTAATTTTTTCAAATAAAGTCTTACCTTTCATTATTTCTTCCATGATTATCACCCTTTAAAAACGCTGCATAAGTGTTAACTGTAGCAGAAAAGCGTTTATTTATATACTCACTATCAACAACAACATCATCACTAACCCACATACGCATAACAAAATCAATTTTTCCTTTTTGAATATCTTCATCAGTTACAAAACCTTGATAAATTACTCTTCCTTCAGTTCCTTCATATTTACTAAATTTATACTCCGTAAACTTTTTAATTGAATTATCAGCACGATACGATAAATCAACACCACTTCCATTTTTCTCTAAATATAATTTAACATAATTAGGATTTAAAGTATTATTAACATTTGGAACAGCAGTTAACTCATAATATGCATCCTTAGTTTTCTTACCAATTATTAAAGAAAACTCATAAACATAATTTTTACCTGTAAATCTTTTACCTTTCGAGTCAGGTGTTGGAAACTGATTAACTAAATAAATTCCCTTTTCATAAGGACCAGTATTTTCAACATAAGTAATAATATACTTATCCTTATTATCATTACCCCGAATATTTGAAATAATGGTATTAATCGTTTCATTAGATTCAAGTAAACTAATAGCTGAAAACGATAACCCAAGAGCAAACACAACACCTACAGTTGTTAACAAAATTAAAAGAAAAAATGGTGGAAATCGTCTTTTAGTATCATCTTCATCATGATATGTTTCATATTCAACTAATTCTTTTTCTTCTTTTTCAAATTCAGAATCATTAACTTTATTATTATCTTCCATATATAATCCTCCTACTATATTATCATTATACACTTAATCAAAATAATTTTAAAGTATTAAACCATTCAAAATAGTAAACTTTACTACTTTAAAATTACTTATATTAATCAAATCTAATATAAATAATTACCTAAGACAAAGTAATAAATAACTTACTTTGTCTTAGATTATTAAACTTATTCTAAAAAACCGTTTAATGTCGCCAAGATAAAGTCAAAGACTTTACCTTGATCCAAACATTATTACATTATTCTCTCTTAAACTATTAATCAATTACAAACACAAAAGGTTCTTCTTCAGTTCCAACTCCGTCAATCACTTTCGCTTGGGATTTCAGATTAAGGACCGGGCGGGCACCGTAGCTGCTGCTCGTGAAATAACTGTACACATACCCCGCCGAATACCAACCCACCGCACGGCCAGAGGAGTTAGACGAAGGGGACAAAAGCCATTCAGATGAACTGTGGTTCGCTGTTTGATAAAGCCAACTTGTTGAGCGTGCATAAACTCCATCCTCTTCTGCACTATCCCATCCGTACATGTATGTTTCCCAATATAAATCACTTGCTGAATATCCATAGTCACTTGGATACATTAATCCTATTAGTCCATCCCAACTCGCTTGGTTTCCACTCCACAATCTTGTTTCATCTCTTTCTTGATTATACGATAATTTTACTGTACTTACGTTATAATCTACATTTCCTAAATAATATGTTGTTGGTGATATCATTTCTTTTGCTTCATTTGTTAGTAAACTTAGGTATCCAGCATTTGCTGTTGTTGTTCCATCACTTGTATCGGTTTCATCTTTTTCTGTATTTAGGTAATATTGTAGTCCTGCTGTTGTCCAGTCATTTTTATTTGTACTTGGATATGTTCCTGATGGTACATAGTTCCAATAGGCAGAACTACTTGTTGTACTATTTTCTATTGTGTAAGTTGTTCCATTTATTAGGTAACTTTCTGGTAATTCATCTGCTGTTAGCGTTGTATTTCTTACTAGTTTTATCTTGTCTTCCCCATTATCATTAAAAATACCTATAATTCTCCATAGTTCACAATTGTTTTTGTAATCATAATTTAAATCACCATAAGCGTAAGTACCATCGGTATCTTGACAGTTAAAATAAGCATAATTATCTACTGTTAGTCCTGAATATCTATATTCTCTTATTGTCTCTGTTGTATCAGTTGCATCATATAAATCACCATCACTATTAATAGCTACTAATCCACCTGTTCCTAATTTTTTCTTTAAAGTATCAGTTCCTACTTCTTCAACAATAACATCAAAACTTTCTCCTGTTACTTTTATTTTGGCTGAAAAAGTTTCACCTGGTGTTTCATAGTAATAATCTACCCAAAAAACTAATTTAGCTTGAATAGTTGCACCTACTTCAAAGTTTTCTAATATATAGAAAGTATTATCATCACTTTTACCTAAATTATCTTTTTCCATTAATTCATCATTTATATATAAACCATATCTTACTGCTCCAAGTGGTATTTGATTATTATTTTCAGGTATTATTTGAAATTTTACATTAATAGGAACTTTACTTGTATTTTGCACAGTAAATTCATATGGAGTATTAGTTAAACCTATATCATCTATAACAGGAACTTGATTTTCTAAAACAATACTTTCTGATCCTTCAGTATAAGCAATTGAAATTAATCCCGTTTCTAAAGTATTTTCTCTTTCATCATTATAAAGATAAATGAAATAAACTGCTCCAAGAGATACTCCTAAACACATAATTATTGTTAAAACTAAAAATATTATTTTCTTTTTATTATTATTTTTTAATTTGATATCCACTTTAACATCTCCTATCATAATATATATATTATCAAATTTTTTTACAAGTTTCAATTAAAAGTATAAAAAAAAATAAAATATTAAATTTTTAAATTTTATTTATAGATATATAAGAACAAAAGTAAGAAAAATTTAATATAAATTACCTAACTAAAGAAGAAAACGTTTATATTATATCGAAGAGTAAATTCTTCAGAAAGAGGTGTAATTTTAGATGACTTAATAATTTAATTATTTTTGTTTAACAAATTGTAAAGGAGGTCAAAATGAAACAAGCAATGTTAAATAAAAAACGTAATTTAAAACCAGGGGAAATTGTTAGTTTACACTATGAGCAATCTTTTAAAACTATTATGCTAATCCATAACATATAGAAAATTTAACAATGTTATTATCTAAAAATTTAGGAATGACTTATAGCGATTTAGAAGATAAATTAACTATTTTGACTTTAAATGTTAATAATAAAACGATATAATTTTTATGAAAGTGTCATTAATAGAAATTTATACGATTCTTTTAACACGAATAGAATTTAGCAACAATAATGTTTGATAAAGAAAATGCTTTATTTATATGCATAATAAAAACTTTAAATTAGAAGACATATTATTTATCTAAAAGAAGTTTAATAAATTATTAATAATTCTAATAATAAGAAAAAGAGAGTTTCCTCTCTAAAGTTTTTTAAATATTTTTTTATACTCACTTTCTTTTAATAATTCATCATGCTTACCTTCAGTTAAAATTTTACTATCATCAAGAACTATTATATTATCAACATAATTAGATTCTATGATTTCTTTATTTTTAGTAATTACTAAGATTGTATTTTCTTGTTTTAAATCTTTTAGAATATCTAATACTTTTAAACTTAAGTCTTTACTTAAATAATCAAACAAAAAGTATACTCTTGAATAGAATAATGATTATGATTAAATGAAGCTTTAGAGTTTTTATTGTAGTTTATCAGTTATACTAATAAAGAAATTTTTATTCCACATTTTTAAATTATCAACATTCTTAATAAAGGGAATTATATCTGCTTTTGCTTCTTGATAATTTATTTCATTAAATTTATTAATTAATATTTTTTTTAAAGTATCTATGTTAAAGTTACTATTTGATTCTATATAATTAGATTCTATTAATTTATTTTTTATTAATTCAATATTTACTTTTGTATCATTTGCTAAGAAGAATACATAATCATATAAATCTCTACCTTTAGTTCTTCCTTTCCATCCTCTACATAAAATAGCATGTATCTTACCAGCTAATAGAGATTCTTTATCGTATAATTTAATTTGATGTGGACTTGGAAGTAACTTATATTGTTCTTCATATGTAGCGCCACTTGGTGGATTGATATCTACTTCAAATTTAATTTTAATATCCTTTAATAAAGAATTATATTTATGCTCTGTTTCATTAGGAAAAAACTTTAATATATGTTCTAATGTATCTCCTTTTAAAAATGCAGAAGTTATATTGGAATCAATACTTTTTTGTTTTGAATTAATTTCTAAATTTAAACCATACGCTTTTAACTCTTTTTCAATATATATAAAATATTTAGTAAGATTAAAATCTTTATTAGGAGTTACTAAAGCAAAATCTAAATCTTCTGAGAATCTATCTAATTTATAAAATATTCTTAAAGCAGTACCACCATAAAATGCAATTTCATCAAAGAAGTTACCCCTAGATAATCCAGATAAAACTATTTCTTGAATAATTTCCTTTAATGCATTTATTTCATCATTAGTATTCTTTATTTCATACTTATTAAGCATTTGTTCTATAACGTTATTCATTTATATTCCTCCTCATATATCTTGCAAGTAACTCTATATTTCTTGAACGATATAATGCACTTAATTTTTCTATTTTTAAAACATCTAACTTATTAAATTCTTCTTCATCAATTCTTAAATCATTAAATAGCATATTTTCCAAATTAAAATAATTATTAAGTGGAGCAAGTGTATACAATTTATCACATAAAGCTTTTTCTGGTGTTGCTATTTGGTATGAATAATTATTTTCTTCTTTTAAAATAATTTCTTCTGGGTATACTAATACCGGAACATCTCTATATGTAAAAATACCAAAATCAGTATCATATTGCTTTTTCTTTTTCTTATCAAATGTAGCACATGTTATTGTTGAAACACGTTCAGGAATTAGTCCATAAAAAGATAAAGCATATTCAAAAGAAATATATGATGGACCATAGATACTTCCTGCAAGTAAATATCCAGGAGTATTTTGATCTGTTTCGTATAATCCATTGATTATTTTAAATAATTTCCCATCTCTTACCTCTCTTGATAACTTAGTATCCTTATTAGAATACTCATCTAAATTATTCTTTGCAATCTCATTAGTTATTACCACATTTTCACCTCTTTTTATCATTATATGATAATTTATGGTGAAAATCAAGTGTTTTGGTGTTTTTTTTACATTATTAGTTTATCCAATTTTAATAAAATAATAACAAACAAACTGTTTTTTAGAAAATTATAAATGTTAATAAAAAAAGAAACTATCAGAAATTAAGTAATTAATTTCCGAAAAGCCTCTCTAAAGTTTTTTAAATAATTTTTTATAATCATTTTCTTTTAATAAATCTTCGTGTTTACCTTCAGTTAAAAGTTTGTTATCATCTAAAACTATTATATTATCAACATAATTAGATTCTATAATTTCTTTATTTTTAGTAATAACTAAGATTGTATTTTCTTGTTTTAAATCTTTTAAAATATCTAATACTTTTAAACTTAGATCTTTACTTAAATAATCAAATGTTTCATCAAATAACATGATTTTAGTTCTTTTTAATAAAACTCTTATAATGGCAAGAACATATTTAACATCACTATTAATGTTTGTTGCATCTGTTAATAAAATAGTATCATATCCATGATCAAGAGCCATTATATAATCATGAATGTTAAATAGTTTACAAAAATAAACAATGTTTTCAAAGTTAGAATCAAAAATACTTAAATTATCACGAATACTCATATTAAAGAAAGTTGGAGTTTTACGAACAGCACTGATTATTTTACCTATTTGTTTAGAATCATAATCAGATATTTTGATGTTATCAACTAAAATATTTCCTACGTGTTGTCTGTTGTATCTTAGAAGTAAATCAAATATTCCGGTTTTACCACTACCAGTTAGACCAGTTATAACATTAAAAGTATTAGGACTTACTTTAAAACTAACATCATTTAAAATAGGATCTTGTTTATTACCATATAAAACATTTTGAAATTCAATACTTCCTTTTATATCATTTACTTCTTCATTTTTTTCATAGTTTACAGTTGCATATTGAAATAACTTATGAATTCTTTGCCTTGCAACTTTAACATTTATATTACTTTCAAAAAGAGTAATAATTGATAAGAATAAAGTATTTAATTTAGTATAATAACTATAAATAATTGTTAAAACACCAATAGTCA
Organism: Bacilli bacterium; assembly: GCA_017472015.1. Lineage (GTDB taxonomy): Bacteria > Bacillota_I > Bacilli_A > RF39 > UBA660 > RUG591. The sequence goes on along the minus strand of JAFURC010000029.1, from coordinate 6,945 downwards.
TATTACCTGATGTTATTAATTTAATACCAATTAATAAAGAAATAAACTGGAATATATCAATTAAACCAAGAGATACTTGTTTTAAATTATATTTATCAATATTTAACTTATTATTCCATTTAACATATTCACTTGCTGTAGTCATAGTTCTTTCTTTAACTACATTAAAAATATTAAATCCTTTTATTTCTTGAACTGATAATAATAATTCTTGAAAATTACCAATTCTCTTGTCATGTCTATTTTTTCTATTTTGATTAGTTCTAGCAATTTTAGGATTATAAAATAGTAATAAGAATAAAACAAAGATACATATAAATAAAGTTATATAACCAATGAATGTATTAATTGTAAAGAAATAAATAATTATATAAATTGCTTCTAATATTTCAACTATTCGAATTACTAAAGTTGAATAATAATCACTTAATACTTCAAAGTCTTCACTCATTATGTTACTATACTCTGATAAACTAAATCTTGATAAACTATAAACAGAATTATTACAAGTTTTATTGATACCAAGTTCTAAATAAGTTTTATAAACATTTGAATATAATTTATAGTAGGTTATCTGATTAATTACTTCAGATAACCTATATAACATGGTAAAGACAAAGAACATAATAATCATTTCATAAGCCTTGTTATAATTACCATTTGTAATAGCATCTATAGAGTAACTATAATAAATAGGAATAATTAAAAGGAAGGCTCTTATAAATAAACTACAAATGAATTTTATTATAAAATATTTTTTATTTTTAAGTAAAACCTTTTTATTCTCTGATTTAGTCAAATTATCACCTACCCTTATCCTTGATTAATTGTCCAAGTTTTTAAAACATTACAGTTAGCACTTTCTGGGACAGGATTTGGTAAATTAACTTTTAAGATTAGAGGTACTTTAAATGCTTGACCAAAACATAAACAGTATCCTGGTTGTAAGGCTTTTTGTTTTTCAACAATTTCTTCAGTTATATTTGGAACCATTTTAGATATGTATTCAATATCTCTTGGATGGGTTGTTTTAAATATTAAGAAATTAGCACATTGAGACATAACTGTTTCTGATAACTCTACTGGTCTTTGAGAAATAAGAGTTAATAAAATGCCATACTTACGTCCTTCTTTAGCAATTCTATCAAAGATATTATAACCAATTAAATCAATATCTTCTCCACTTTTTATATAACGATGCGCTTCTTCAACTACTAAATTAAATGGAATAGTTGCTCTATTTTGTAATGCTTTCGTGTATTCAAATATAATACGCGAAAATATTTTTACAATTACTTTAGCAATACTATCATCAATATCTTCTAAATTAATATTTAAAAGTTGATATTTCAAGCCATTTTGAATTACTAAACTTGATAAATATTCTTCAACTCCTATAAAGTTATCATATTCAAAGAACTTTTTATTTTCACTTATAATTAATGAATGAAGTTTTACTTTAACCGCTATACTATCTCCATAAGTTTTATCATTATTTAACCAGTTTTCACTAATTAAAGTAAAGTTTAAAGCTTTTTCTAAGTCTTCCAAATCATATTTATTAAATGTATTTGGTTCATAGTTATCAAGAGTTGGATCAACGAATGAAGCAATATATTGACTAACTAAAATACTTTCAGTAAAGTTTCCTTGAGAGTCAACGTTGAAACACTCTCTAAATTTTCTTGTATATCCTGCTCCTTGAACAACCGCTTCCATATTAAATTCATTAGTTGTACAAGTATTAAAGATATCAAAGATATCATTTCGTTTAGTATTTGGTAATTTATTTGAATAAAAAATTGATAACATTGCTTTAGCTATAATATGATTTTTATATTTATAACTAATTTCATCTGTTAAAGAGAATATTTTAGCTAACTTTATCATTCTTTCAAGAAGTGTTAATTGACTTACTTTTTCAAGTCTTAAAAGAAGTGCTAAATCATCAATATTCAATAGCCATACAGGAATTTTTAATTTTTCATAATTATTATAATTACTAGTTGTAATAACTTTAAAATGATAATTAGGGTTAATTTGGTTTAAATTATTAAATGCATTTATATATTCTCCATTATTATCAAATATTATCATCGTTGCTTTATATGGATAAAAATTTGGAGTTTGGAAAATTGATTGCAATAATCTTGTAGTTCCATAACTTTTACCACTTCCTGAGTTACCAAGAACAGTTAAATGATTACTAAATAAACTATTTATACTCATATAAACTGGTTTATTATTATAAAACGGACTATTTCCAATGGTCATATTTCCAAACTCAGGAGTACCAGTTATCATGATCATCTCACTATCTTCTAACATTCTAATTTTCGATGTTAAACTAGGTTTTGAAATAATACCACCTTGGAATTTATTATTAATTATTTCTCCAATAAATCTTGTTTCAATTACACTATCTCTTACATATTCAACTTCCCCAACTACTTGTTTATCACCATCAACAAATACTAAATGTTGATTAATTAAATTAGTTTCAAGTCCTCCTGTAACCTTTACATGCGCACCATGATCACTTATATAAACTATTTTTTCAAACATATTTTCCTCCTATCATTTACATAATCTATTATACTTTTAATTAAAGTAATTTTAAAGTAGTAAAAATAATTATTATCATCATACTCAATAAATTTAATATCTAATCTATCTAAAATAAGATAATTTATCCTATAAGTTCCATTTAAAATATTTTCTTTTCCAAGAAATTTAACTATTTCTAAATCATTATCATAAGTATATAAATTATCCTTACAAACGATAAAAACTATATACTCTGGATAAATACTTTTAGTAAACAGAAATCTTTTATATCTACTCATATATAGGGCTAGATTTCAGGACGTATCCTTAATCATCTATATTTCCTTATCCGTAAATCGTGGATAGATTTGTCCTTTACATATTCATGTTAAACCTTAATCAAATATTCAAATAATAAAGGTCTGGGCGGGCACCGTTGTTGTTGCTTGTGTTATTATTGTTCACATTCCCCGTCAAATTCCAATTCATCGCATTGTTAGAGTTGTTAGACGAAGTGGACAAAAGCAGAAGCCTCGCCAATTATCTTGAATCTACCCAAAAAAGTATTTAGATATTATTTTTACTACTTTAAAATTACTTGCATATTTAAAACTATATAAATAAGTATTCAAACTACAAAATATTTTTTCAAAAGAAATCCACTCATTATCATATAAAAATTTATTTTTTTTAACTCTTTTTTTATCTTAATTAAAGTATCTTTTTTTATTTTAATAACCGTTTTATTATTTCTTATAAAAAAACGATAACCTAAAAAAATAAAACCTTCATAACTAGAAACTATTTTAGTTTTTTTCTTATTAATTTCTAATTTAAAATCATTATTTAACATATTTTCAATTTTTTCTAAACACTCATATAAATAATTCTTATCTTTATGTAATATTACAATATCATCCATATAGTGCACCATACAAGGAAGTTTTAAATCATGAATAATAAAATGATCTAACTTATATAAATAAAAAATAGATAAAAATTGACTAGTCATAGCCCCAAGTGAAAGTCCTTTACCTTTTTTATATAAAGGTAATTCCCGAATTTTACTCTCTTCCTTGGGATTTTTTAAAACTGCATTTTCAATTAACTTTTTAATGTCATTATTAATATAACTAGAATCAGTACTATCAATTATTCGACATAATAACTTATATTCTGATTCGTCTAATTTATCAATTAATAAACTTTTTAATACTTCATGATCAATATTATAAAAATATTTCTTAATATCAATTTTTAATATATAAAATAAACCATTCTTTTTATTTTTTTCAATATACTTTTTAACTAATTTAATTTCATAATCAGTTCCATAACCACTTCTTGTTGCTACACATCTAGTGTCTAAATACTTATCAAGTTTAGGAATTAATACATATCTTGCTAAATAATGATTAATTATTTTATCCCGAATATTTAAAGACATAACAATTCTATATTTAGGATCACGTATTATAAATATATTATAATGACCAGGATAATAACTATCATTTAAAAGTAATTTATAAATATTAGTAATATTTTGCATTTTATTTCTTTCAAAGACATAAATTTTTCTTTTATTACGACAATTTTTAGCAATTTCTAAATCATATATATTAATTAAATCTTTAATATTAACTTGTCTCATCACACATCCACTTATATAACATTTTATTTATATTTAATAATTTAGTACTTAAATTAATACTTTGTTTCTCACTTATAATTTGTTTTTTATAACTTTCTTCAAGATAAAAATCAATCAAATTAATTTTCATCATTGCTTTAACCTGTAATTTTTTTTTTTCTAAATCTTTACTATAATTAGCCTCATATACAAGTTCTAATAAATTATAAGAATCACCAACTAACTTATTACGAAGTTCAAAATACTTTTTAGGATAATTAAGTAAATAATCATCAAGTTTTAATATAAAATCTTTAATATATCTTGCTATTACAAATTTTTCATTATTCATCTAAAATCATCTCAATCGTTGATAGTATTTTATCAAGTTTAGAACTACTAGCATTACTTAATTTACTAATAATATTTTGATAATTAATATCATTATTATATTTTTCTTTACCAACTTTAACAAACTTTTGATATTTATTTAAGTTTTTAAAATTATTCTTTAAATCATCTCCAACTACTTCATAATTGATTTTATTTTCTTCTAATTTATTCATAACTTTATTTAAAGCAGATTTAGGAAAACCACTTTTATTGTTACTTATTTTATAACCAAATAAAAAATATAATATATAACAATCATCATCAAAGACACTATAAAATGTCCCACTCTTTCTAATTTTTACATTATTCATACTACCAAACTACCTTTCATATTTATTTGCGCAAAGGAAAAAGTTGTTAGTAATTGTGATCATGATTCAGATCCAATTTTCGGCCTGCCAAGACAAAGTCTTTAGGACTTTGCCTTGGTTTAACCTACTCATCTCTTTATTTAATCTCTTTTTATTTCCTACTCACAAAAACTTCAGGGGGTTTCCTGACGACCATTACCCGTCAAGGAAACCTTACTCTATAACCAACTCAAAGGGCTCTTCCGACGTTCCGGCTCCGTCTATCACTTTCGCCCCGGATTTCAGATTAAGGACTGGGCGGGCACCGTTGTTGTGGCTCGCGCTATAACTGCGCACATACCCCGTCGAATACCAATCCACCGTATAGTCAGAGTAGCGAGACGAAGGGGACAAAAGCAAACCGTATGGATTAGTCATAGTTAAATGCATCCAACTTGTATCACTCGCTATTACTCCATCTTCTTCTGCACTATTCCATCCGTACATATCTGTTTCCCAATATAAATCACTTGCTGAATATCCATAGTCACTTGGATACATTAATCCTATTAGTCCATCCCAACTAGCTTGGTTTCCACTCCATATTTGGGTTTCTGTTCTTTCACTTACATATGCACTTTTTGGCGTATCACTATTATACACTACGTTTCCTAGATAATATGTTGTTGGTGATATCATTGCTTTTGCTTCGTTTGTTAATAAACTTAGATATCCTGCGTTTGCGGTTGTGGTTCCGTCACTTGTATCTGTTTCGTCTACTTCAGTATTCAAGTAATATTGTAAGCCTGCTGTTGTCCAGTTATTTAATTGTGATCCACTATCATTTTTATTCCAGTAGGCATTATTACTTGTTGCACTAAATTCTATTGTATAAGTTGTTCCGTTTATTAGATAACTTTCTGGTAACTCATCGGCTGTTAGTAATGTGTTTCTTACTAATTTTACTTCTTCTTCGTATGTTGGGTTTCCTTGGGAATCTAGTACCACATTCCCATCTTCATCTTTTACTGTATCCTTGAATACTCCTATTACTCTCCAGATTTCGTTTGCGTCTTTCACTCCATCTCCGTTGGTATCGAAGTATACATAGTTATTGGCTGTTGGTCCTGAATAACGATATTCTCTTACTTCTTGATCTGTATTAGTTACATCATATAAGTCTCCTTCAGTATTTACAGCTATTAAAGTAGTATCACTTCCGTATTTATCTTTTACAGCTTTAACAAAATTTTTGGCTACTACTTTTTTGTTGAAGTCTCCGGTTACATTTACTTTGATACTTGCAAATATATTTTGAAATTCTTCGGTTGTCATCACGGCTTCTGTTGTATTTCCAATTATTAGATCTTCTGATATTACCATGTATAATCTATAGGTATTATTTATTTCACTTGTTGTATTTTTATTTATTGTTTCGACATAGATTCTTTGGTTGGTTAAATCATCATATGTCACGTCTTCAAGTAATACTTCTTCTGTTAAGTCTTCATTTACTTTGGTTAATTTAAATTTTAAATATTCATCAGGTATTCTATTTTCTTCGGTTTTATCATCTGGTACTTCTCCTTTTGATAGAACTACATCATAGTAGATATCTTGTTTGGTATAGGTATTTTTTCCTGATATTGTAAATTCAAAGTATTCTGTGTATTCATCTCCTGGTAGGGCTCCGGACATTGAGATGGCATTATTTTCTTGATAATGCATATAAATATCTCCAAGGACTAATTGTTGGTTATTTACTCCTGTTTGCCTATATGCAAATACTGCATATGCTATTGTAAATGTTAATAATAATATTAAAGTTACTACTATACTTAATATTAAAGTTTTTGTTTTCCTTTTCATTTTTTCTCCTTCTTATCTTCTTTTTACTATTATTTTTTTAATATCATAAATTAGTTATTTCTTCAATACATAAACTCCTTGTATAATCAATCTTAAGAAATTTGACATGGAATCGATTGATTATACTTCTCCCTTCTTTAGTTAGATTTCTTGACTATTTTAACAAAATAGTTATAATATTCCATGCACTGTGGATTTGTTCCTATATATCTACGG
>JAFURC010000028.1 GCA_017472015.1 Bacilli bacterium | reverse complement strand
TATGGATTTAATGGAAGACATGTTAAAATTTGTTGTTCAATATGTCCTTGATCATGCTAAAAGTGAAATGGAATTCTTTGATAAATTTGTTGAAAAAGGATTACTTGAAAAACTTAATAAATTAGTAAATAGTAACTTTACAAGAATTAGTCATCATGATGTAATAACAATTTTAAAAGAAGCTGATGTTAAATGGGAATTTGCACCTGAATATGGTGAAGATATTGCTAAAGAACATGAAAAATATATTACAGAATACTTTAATGGACCAGTTTTCATAACTGATTGGCCAAAAGATATTAAGGCATTCTATATGAAATTAAATGAAGACGGAGAAACAGTTGCTGCTGTTGACTTAGAAGTACCAGGTGCTGGAGAATTAATGGGTGGTTCTCAAAGAGAAGAAAATTATGATAAACTTATTAAACGTATGGAAGAAATGGGAGTTCCAGTTGAAGGTATGGAATGGTATTTAAATTTAAGACGATTTGGAGGATGTCCACATTCAGGATTTGGAATGGGATTTGAAAGATTATTAATTTACCTAACTGGTGTTGAAAATATTCGTGATGTAATTCCTTATCCAAGAACTCCAGGAAACTGTGATTATTAAAAAAAGAAATAGTATCAATTTGATTTGGTACTATTTTTTAAACTATACTCATCAATTTTTACTAATTCTTTAACTTTTAAAATCGTGATTATAAACATAGAAACTAAAAATATTAAGAATAGACAAACTAAAAGAATATTTCCTGATAAAAGTAAAAAGTCATATGTTCCGTGTAAGATAATTGGAACAATAATACTAAGTTTTAAATATTTTTTTTTCTTCTTTTCATTTTGCTTACTTAAAGAAAGATAATAACCCATAAATGTTTGAAAACAAGCATGAGCAGGAATTGCTGTTATACCTCTAAAAATAGCAACAAAAATACTATTATCGTTAGAACCTACATAAAGAAAATTTTCAAAACATGCAAATCCTAGTCCTACAAAAACAGAATACAATAAAATATCATAGGCCTGATCAAACTCTTTATGATTATAAGATATTTTATAAATCATGAAAAATTTGGCTAACTCTTCAATTAAAGCCACTAAAATAAAAGAATAAAGAAAAGTTTTAAAGAAATTAGCATTTTGAATATTCAAGATACTCGGAAAAATACTTAAGATAATAATTGAAACAACAATAACAATAATTCCTGATAATATACCACTTAAAAATAGTTTTTGAAGAATTTTCTTAGGTTCTTTTAAAGTATCCTTATAATAAAAATAAAATCCTATAAAAATAATTGGTAATATTGCAAATAAAATAATTAAATAATTCATATGTTCTCCTTATAAAAATAGTATCATAAAAATTTAATTTAGTAAATTACTATACATTAATTGGTTGACTTTAACCTAGAAAACCCTTATACTTAAAGTATAATAAATGTAGGGAGGTAGCGATTAATGGAACGTAAGATACAAAATGACTTATTAAGATGGAAAAAAGATATGCAAAAGCCATTACTTCTATACGGAGCTAAGCAAGTTGGAAAAACATTCTCGGTTTTAGAATTTGCTCGTAAACATTATAAAAATGTTGTTTATTTTAATACAGATAACAATAAAGAATTAATAGATATATTAAAAAGAGAAAAATCAACTGAAAAAATTATTTTAAAACTTTCACTTTTATCTGGAGAAACTATTTTTAAAGAAGATACTTTAATAGTTCTTGATAATGTAAATGATCCTTATATAGTAAAAGCAATTAAACTATTTGGCCTTGAAAATAATTTATATCAAATAATTATGATTACCTCTAAAAAAGAAAATTTATCTAAGTTTAAAAGTGAAGAATTATACTTTAAAGCTATGTATCCTATGGATTTTGAAGAATTTTTAATTAATACTGATAAAAAACAATTAGTTAGTTTCATAAAAGAATCTTATCAAAATAATACACCAATGCCATTTCATCAATTAGCACTTGATAGTTATAATGATTACTTAATAACTGGAGGATACCCAGAAATTGTTAATGCTTTTATTTTAGGAATTGATCCCTTAAAACTTGAAGTATTGAAACAAAAGATAATTGATACTATTAAAAAAGAAACATTAGGTGTTTATAATTTAATTGATATTCAAAGAAGTAATGAAGTACTTGATAGTTTAGCTTATCAATTATTAAAAGAAAATAAAAAATTTCAATATGGTAGTATTAAAAAAGGAAGTCGTAGTAAAGATTATGAAGCAAGTATCAAATATTTAGGAATAAATGGACTAATTCATAGAAGTTTTAAATTAGATGATGTTAAAAGTCCTTTAAGTAGTTATAAAGATCCTGAAAGTTTTAAGTTATATCCAAATGATGTTGGACTTTTATATACTATGATGCATTTAAATAAAATGAAATTTATGACTGATAATGATTTAAAAAGAACTTTAATTGAAAATAATGTTAGTAATACTTTAGTAAATTTAGGTTATAGTTTATATTACTATCAATCTGAAGGAAAAACCGAAATTAGTTTTGTTATTCAAAATAGGATGGGAGAAATCATTCCAATTGAAATACTAAATATGAATTTAGCTAAGGCTAAGGCTTTATCAATGTTCATGTCAAAGTTTAAAGTAAGTAATCCAATTAGGTTAACTGAAGATAATTTCTCAAAGAAAAAGAATGTTCGTTATATTCCTGTATATGCTGCTTTTTGTTTAAAAGACTTATAAAAATGTATAAATTAAGAATTTAATTATAAAATAGTAATGGTGATAATAATGATTAAAAATAATAAAAAGATAGTTATTATTAATACAATTGCTATTTTTTTATCAATGTTTTTATTTAGTTTTATATATAATTGGTTTCCTAATTTCTTAACTGCTTCTTTATTTCCTGTAAATGAAAGTTTATTTGAACATTTAAAACTTATGTATACTAGTTTGGTTATAGTAAGTCTTCTAACTTTTCTTGTTTTAAAATTAAAAAAAATAAAAATAAATAATTACTTTTTAGCAACTCTTAGTTCGGTTATTGTTAATATAATTTTATTCTTTTTAATATATTTACCAATTTATAATCGATTAGGAGAAGGGTTAATTTATACCATGATTATCTATTCAATTACTTTAGTAATAAGTGAATATATCTTTTATTTAATAATTAATAAACATCATTTGGAAACGATAAATGCAATTAGTATAATACTATTATCGACTATTTGGTGTTTACTAGCTTATTTTACTTTTAATCCAATGCATACAGATTTCTTTTTTGATCCGATTTCTGAAACTTATGGAATTTCAGATTAGATTTGAAAAATTAATAAAAATATGCTATAATACTCCTTGAATTTAAGGGGTGTTTTTTTATGCTAAAAATTACAGAAGTTATGTGTCCTGTAGCTTTAAATTTATTTTTAAATATAAGAAAAATCAAAGATGATGGTAGTCTTGATTTAAAACTTATAAATCAAACAGTTAATTTATATGATATAGTTTATTTAAGAGAAGCAAAACATGAAAAAACAGGAATTCATATTAAAAGTAAAAATGAAATATCTGAATATTTAAAAGAAAGCATTTTAAAAATAACTAATTTATTTTTTCAAGTAACTAATATAAAACCAAATAGTTTTATTATCGAAATAGAAAAAACTCAAGAACTAGAAAATGATAATAGTATTATAGCCGGAGTATTAATTGGTTTAAATAATCATTATCTAACTAATTTAACTAAAAAACAATTAATTACTATTGCTCATCAAATAAATCCTGAAATTCCTTATTTTATAGTAGGTGGTTATTCTAAAATAACTAATGATGGATTAGATATAGAAAAATTAGGTGAAAATCCATATAATTATTATTTAGTAATTGATTCCGGAATAATATTAGATAGAAATAATATAGAAGCAAGTATAGAAAAAGATCATCTAATTGAAAGATCATCAAGACAAGAATCAATTCATAATGATTATATAAAATTTATGCCTCAAGAATTAAATAAGTTAAGAGAATTTCTTCAAGAATTTCCAGGTTTAGAACATTCATTATCAAGTTTAGGACCTATTTATTTTATAGCAAATCCCAACAATCTTATTTGTTCAAAAGTTTCTATTGCTTTACAAAAAAAATTTCCTAATGTAAAACTTTATAATTGTAAAAATACATGTGGTCATAAAATAATGTTTGAATATCCATCAAAAAAAATAAACAAAATTTAAATTGTTTATTTTTTATATACTTTTTCATTTAATTTATCAAAAGCCAGATCTTGCATCTTATAACTTAATTCATTTAACCCTTCAAAATAATGAAATCTAAGTTCAAATAAACTATTTCTTAGTTTATGAACTTTGGCTTTATTATAATCAAGAGTGTTTTCTAAACTATCTTTGGATTTATAATACTTATTAGCATCTTGAAAACTTATATCATCAAAATAAGGTAAAGTTATTTTATGATTTAAAATAAACTCTTGCCCAATTAAATTGATTAAAGAATCATATTCATGTTTATTACATTCAAAATTATATTTAAAAACTAATTGTTTAGTAAGATAGTCTTCGATTTCTATATTAAATTCATTATTTAAATAATAAAATGCTATTGTATAGTTTCTTTCTTTTTTAGATAAATTTAAAAGTAGTAAATTATAAAGATTAATAAAATTATAAAACTTAGTATCCATAATATCTCCTTTTTATCTTGACTTTTTAAGTCTTAAACATTATAACTAAAAAAAAGAAATTTATTTGTCGAATTTTGTCGAATATGAAAAATATTTTTTTTCTAAAACAAAATACTACAAAAAAAACCAACTTTATGATATGATACTATCATGGAAAGTTAGAAAATTGGAGGAGTTAGTATGGAAAGTCCAAATAAATTAATAATAATTACTGTCATTATTGTTTTAATTATTATAACTATCCTTAGTTTATATATATATAATCGTTATATGAAAAAACGAATGTTAAAAAAGATTAATAATTTAGATATTGTAAAAAATGAAATATTATCATTACCATTTCAAAGTGAGATAGATAAAGTATCTAATTTAACTAAAGGAGAACAATTAGAAGAAAAAGTTAATAATTATAAAGAAATGTATAATTCTTTAAAAGAAAATTCATTTAAGAAAATTGAAGATATGATTATTGAACTTGATTTAATTGTTAATAGTAGAAGAAAAAAAGAATTTAATCAAAGATATAGTGAAGTAGAACTTGAATTATATAAAAATCGTTATTTAATAAATCATTTGATTGATGAAATTAAAGAATTAACATCATACGAAGATAAATACCGAGGAATTGTTATAAAATTAAAGAATAAATACCGTATTATTACAAGAGAATATGAATCTAATAAAGATTTATATGGAGATTTTGTAGATACTATTGAAATGCAACTTGAAAATATTGAAAAAAGATTTCAAGATTTTGAAGTAGTTATTAATGAAAATTTATATAATGAAGTAGTTTTAGTTGTTAAATCACTTGATTTAATGATCGATCACATAGGAGCAGTTATTTTAGAATTTCCTGATATTTTAGTTTTATTAAATGATTTAATTCCATCACGTTTAAAAGAATTAGAAGTTTTAAGAACTAGTATGCTTGAAAAAGGATTTACTTTAAATTTTATGAATTTAGATTATAATTTTCAAGAAATAGAAAAGATTCAAAATGATATAGTTGATAGATCAAAAGTTTTAAATATTGATAATAGTTTACTGGAATTAAAAACAATTTTAGAATTTTTAGATTCTTTATTTAAAGATATTGAAAAAGAAAAAGTCTATAAAAAAGATTTTGATAATTCATCCAATACCTTTAATGAAAGACTTAAAACTGTTAAAAGTACTTTACATGATATAAATATGCAACTTGATGATATAAAAGTAATGTATGGTTTAAAAGATAATGATTTAAAAGATTTAGAAAGTATAAGTATGTCTTATGATGAACTTGTTAAAAAATATAAATCATTACTTCGAAAAATTAAAAAGCAAGATAATTCTTACGGGAAAATTAATATTTATTTAAGTGAACTTAGTATTACTTTAAAACAAATTGAAGATAATTTAGATTTAACAATTAGGAGTTTAGGAAGTATGCAAGATGATGAAGAAAGAGCAAGAGATCAATTAGAAGAAGTTCAAGAATTATTAAAAACTTGTAAACGGGAAATTCAAAGTGTTAAAATACCAGTTGTTGCTAATAATTATTTTGTTGAATTAAGTGAAGCTAATGAAGCAATTTTAGAAATTATTAAAGAACTTGGTAAAAAACCAATTATTATAAAAACTTTAAATACTAGAGTAGATACAGCAAGAGATTTAGTATTTAAACTTTATAATACAACGAGAAATATCATTAATAATGCTTATTTTGCTGAGAATTTAATTGTTTATGCTAATCGTTATAGGAGAGTATCAGCAGAAATTAATAAAAATTTAAACCGAGCAGAAATATTATTTTATAAAGGTAATTATGATGGTTCTCTTAACTTAGTGCTTGATATATTAGAAAAAATGGAACCTGGTATAAAAAATAAATTTATTAAAGAATGTGTTGAATAGGAGAATTTATGAAATTAAGTAAAAAAGATAAAATTGAGTTAAGAAAAAGTGTTGAAGT
>JAFURC010000027.1 GCA_017472015.1 Bacilli bacterium | reverse complement strand
GTATAAACACATCTTGTATCGTTTCCCAATAATGTAATTCATATAAACTTTGACCAGATATATTAGAAATGTTTTTAATACAAGTATCTGTATTAAAATTGCTTGTAATTTCTGTCATAGATGTTAATCCGCATAGTAATCCAAATAGCCTTGTAACACATATTGTTTTCATTTTATAGGTAACATAACTCTGATTTCTATTATCTGTTAAATTTTCAAACATATCTAAAAGTCCAGGAAGGTATTTACAAATTATTGAATATAACTCCTTTACTAAATCTTTATCTTTTTTTAATTCTCTTCTCATTTTTCTATTCATTACTACTACCACCTTTTTATTATGTAGTAATTATATCAAATTTTTTTTGCGAAGAAAATTTACTCTTTTTCTCTGGAAACTTTATAAAAATTTGAATTAAATAAAATTATATGTTAAAATATGAAACCTGAGGGTGATAGTTTGCATAATAAAGTAGAATTCAAAGAAGTTGTTGAATTATTTATAAACCATATAATATATGAAATAAAAAATGAAAACGAGGTTCCAGGATTTAATATAATATTTAAAAGTGATGCTTATAAGTTATTTTATGAAGTCCTTAATAATCCATTTTTTAAAAGAGGTTATTATACTCCAGATATAAAAGAAGAGGATATAAAAACTTTAAGAAATTTAAATAAAAAAGATTTACCAACTATTTATGTAAAAGATCATATTAAATTCTTTTATTACTTAACCGAAATAACTAATAAATTAATAGATTTATATGATAAATTCGATTATCCAAGAAGTGCAAGATGGATGGCTATTCAAGTAATGAAAATGATATGGCTTCGTATGAATATAAATGATTTTAATGATGTTGAATTATTTTTATCAAGACAATTAGACTTTTTAAGAAATAACTCTTTAGATAGTTATAAAAATAAAAAAATAGTAACAGATTTTTTAGAATATAAAGTTTTTGCTCAAAGTGATGTTAATCCAGTTTGGGATGAATCAACAAGATGTATGAAATTTAAAATATATGATTATATTTCTTTTCATGATTTACCACGTATTTTATACGATATTAATTATGATATTTGTTATATATATGGTATTCAAAAAGTTCCATTTGAAGAAAAGATTCCAGAGGTCAATAGATTAATTTATAAATTATATCGAGGTAATGATCAACCTAATAAAATATTAGCCATGAAATTATTTATTAATATGCTAAAAGAAAATGGTATTACGACTATTAAAATTCCTACTATTCAAGTTTTATCTTATCGTTATCATGAATTATTAAGTCAAAAAACAAAGACAAAATTTCCTAAAAAATGGACTAAAGAAAGATTAGATAGGATAGAAAATTTATCAGGATTAGAATACAAGTTTGAATCAAGTGAATATGAATCAGATTTAAATTGGTGTAAAAATATAATTGATAAAGAAGATACAATTAGTAAAATTAAAACCGAAGATTTTCTTAGTTTAATTTATAGAATTATAAATGAAGATAATGATTTAATTTTAGAAAGTGATATGTTTATAGGTGATGAAATAGTAATAAAAATAAATAGTAAAGTTAAGAAAATATAATATACTAGATTATGGTAATTATAATAAAAAAATGTTAAAATCTTAGTGTTTTTAAGAAAGGGGTGCTATATGTTTGAATTAGTATCAAAGTTTACTCCAAATGGAGATCAATTGGAAGCAATTCATAAATTAGTTAAAGGGGTAAATGAAGGAGTGAAACATCAAGTTTTACTAGGAGCAACTGGAACAGGTAAAACTTTTACAATTCTAAATGTTATTAAAGAAACTGGTAAATAATTTAAAATATATTATGTAAAAGATTAAATTAAAACTACATCTATAAATAAAATGTAGTTTATTTTTTAGTAAATTTCAAAGACTTAATATATATTTGATATTAATTGAGTTTTCGTATTTACTTTTTACTTAATTTAATTAATAGAATTATTCCATATATTCCCAAAATTAATCCAAATATGATTATAATCCCCTTTAGTACAATCAAAGATGTAAAACCTACGATTATACATAATACGGATATAATTCTTTTATCAGTTGTAGTAAATTGAAATCCATAAAAAACAATGGCATTAAATAAGAAAAGAATTAAATCTAAACTTGTCCAACCTCTTAATATTAGCATAAGTAGTGATATTAAAGCATAACTTATCATCATAGTTCCAGTTCTATTAATCATCTTTTGCTGTTTAACACTATACCTCATAAAATTTACTCCTTCCATTACAGTTAATATGATAATCTTGTTAATTTTGCTTGTCAAGTTTTACCATTGCTTTTAACTATTGTAATTATAATAAAAAAATGATAAAATCTTAGTGTTTTAAGAAAGGGGTGCTATATGTTTGATTTAGTATCTAAGTTTACTCCAAACGGAGATCAACCTGAAGCAATTCATAAACTTGTTAAAGGAGTTAATGATGGAGTTAAACATCAAGTTTTACTGGGGGCAACTGGAACTGGTAAAACATTTACAATTGCCAATGTAATAAAAGAAACAGGTAAACAAACTTTAGTTCTTGCACATAATAAAACTTTAGCAGGACAATTATATAGTGAATTAAAAGAGTTATTTCCAAATAACAGAGTTGAATATTTTGTTAGTTATTATGATTATTATCAACCAGAAGCCTATGTCCCATCAAGTGATACTTATATTGAAAAAGATGCCAAAATCAATGATGAAATAGATGAACTAAGACATTCGGCAACAAGTGCACTTTTATCACGTGATGATGTTATTGTTGTTGCTAGTGTTTCATGTATATATGGAATAGGAGAAGTTGAAGAATATAAAAATAAAACAATAACTTTAAATGTTGGAGAAACTATTGAAAGAAATAAAGTTTTAGTAAAACTAGTTGAAATGTTATATGAAAGAAATGAACTTGATTTTAAAAGGGGAACCTTTAGAGTACGTGGGGATACTTTAGAAATAATTCCTGTAAATGAGCATACTCATGGAATTAGAGTGGAATTCTTTGGAGATGAAATTGATAGAATAAGTGAAATAGACGTTTTAACTGGAGCCATTTTAAATAATAAAAAAAGTATAACTATATTCCCGGCAAGTCACTTTGTAACTAATGATGAAAAGTTACTAAAAGCAGTTAAAAATATTAAAGAAGAATTAAATGAAAGAATAAAATATTTTAATGATAACAACAAGCCTCTTGAAGCAGAGCGTATTCGTGAAAGAACTAATTATGATATGGAAATGCTTCTTGAAACAGGTTTTTGCCATGGAATTGAAAACTATTCAAGACATATTGCTTTAAAAGAGGAGGGAGAAACTCCAACATGTTTACTTGATTTCTTTAAGAAAGATTTTCTTTTAGTAATTGATGAAAGTCATGTTACTGTTCCGCAAATAAGAGGAATGTATAATGGAGATAGAGCCCGTAAAATGAATTTAGTTGAATATGGTTTTCGTCTTCCTAGTGCTCTTGATAATCGTCCCCTACAGTTTCCTGAATTTGAATCTAAAGTAAATCAAGTTATTTATGTATCAGCAACTCCCGGTGATTATGAAATGGCTTTAACTAATAACACTTACATTGAACAAATCATAAGACCTACAGGACTTTTGGATCCAACAATTGAAGTACGGGAAACTAATGGTCAAATTGATAATTTAGTTGGAGAAATAAATGATCGAATAAATAAAAATGAAAGAGTTTTAGTAACAACTTTAACTATTCGAATGGCTGAAGAATTAACTAATTACTTAAAACAATTAGATATTAAAGTAGCTTACTTACATTCAGAGATTAAAACTCTTGAAAGAATGCGAATAATTCGTGATTTAAGACTTGGGACATATGATGTTTTAGTTGGTATTAACCTTTTAAGAGAAGGACTTGATATTCCTGAAGTTAGTTTAATAGCCATTCTCGATGCTGATAAGGAAGGATTCTTAAGAAGTAGTAGGAGTTTAATTCAAACAATCGGTAGATGTGCAAGAAATGAAAATGGTCATGTAATTTTATATGGAGATAAAATAACTGATAGCATGAAATATGCTATAGAAGAAACTAAAAGACGACGTGAGATTCAAATGGAATATAATAGAATTCATGGTATTACTCCTAAAACAATTGTAAAAGAAATTCGGGAATTAATTTCTAATTTTGATGAATCAGATAAACAAAAAGAAACTAAGAAAATGACTAAAAAAGAAAAAATAGATTACATTCAAAGAATTGAAGAAGAAATGCAACAAGCAGCAAGAGAACTTGACTTTGAAAGGGCAATGGAACTTCGAGATGTTTTATTTGAAATGAAAGGCGAAGTATGAGATTTCAAAAAATCTATGTAGAAATTACAAATATTTGTAATTTAAATTGTTCTTTTTGTTCGATTGATAACCGCCAAAAAGAAGAAATGAGTTTACAACAATTTGACATAATTTTAGACAAAATTAGACATTACACTAAAAGTATTTATCTGCATGTTAAAGGGGAACCGTTGTTGCATTCCAAAATTGATGAAATCCTTAAAATATCGGAAAAATATAATATGAAAGTTAAAATTACTACCAATGGAACTTTATTAAAATCAAAACTTTCTACTTTACAAAAATATTCAAATATTAAGCAAATAAACGTTTCTCTTCATTCTGAGAATAATATTCCTGATTATTTTGAAAAAGTTTTCAAGTCATCTGATATTTTATCCAAAAATATTCCGATAGTTTATCGTATTTGGTTACTTGATAACTATAAATTAGATAAATTATCCACATTAATTGTGGATAAAATAATTAATTATTATAATTTAGATTCAAGTTTTAAAGAAAAAGTCTTAAAAGAAAAAAATATTAAAATTAAAGATAATATTTATTTAGATAAAGATAATGAATTTACTTGGCCAGATAATAATCAAGAAAATAATTATGAAAATGGAACTTGTTATGGAACAAGAAGTCATATAGCAATTCTTGTAAATGGAGATGTTGTTCCATGCTGTTTGGATAGTAAAGGAATTTTAAAACTTGGAAATATATTTGAAAATAATTTAGAAGATATATTAAATAGCAAATTATTTAAAATAATCAATGAGGGATTTAGAAATCATAAAGTTGTCTGTAATTTATGTAAAAATTGTAATTTTCGAAAAAAATTTAAATAAAAAAGTTCAGAAATAAAATTCTGAATATTTTTTTATCCTAATAAAACATCAAGAGTCATCATAATTGTAAAACCAATTAGTGTGCACATAGCCATTAAGTCCTTATTTTCATTGGTTTGACTTTCAGGAATTAATTCTTCAACTACAACATAAATCATAGCACCAGCTGCAAAACTTAATAAAAAGGGAAGGAGAAATTGAATTTTTAATACTAGAATTGCTCCTAAAACTCCAGCAATTGGTTCAACAATCCCACTTAATTGACCAAAGAAGAATGAGCGTTTACGAGAAAATCCTTCTCTTCTTAAAGGAACACTAACGGCAGTTCCTTCAGGAAAATTTTGAATACCAATTCCAAGGGCTAAAGTCCAGGCCGATAATAAACTAGCCCCATCTAGTCCATATAAAGTTGAACCAAAAGCAACACCAACGGCAAGACCTTCCGGAATATTATGAAGTGTAATTGATGTTATTAACATAAAAATACGTTTATTAGTACCAGTTAGAGTATGACTTTTAAAATAATTCATGACTTTATCACCAATATAAAGTAATAAACCTCCAGATAAGAAACCAATAGAAATAACTAACATCGTATTCATTTTTAAATTATCTGCCATTACAATAGCAGGTGATAAAAGGGACCAAAAAGAAGCTGCAATCATAACTCCAGCAGCAATCCCTAACATAGCATCTAAAATATTTTTATGAACTTTTTTAAACATAAAAACCAAAGATGCTCCAAGTGCTGTTACTAAATAAGTAAATAAAGTTGCAAGAAGTGCTTGAATAATTGGATTTAAATCAAAAACAAAATTAGACATATTTCCTCCATTAATACAACTATATTAACTTATGAAAAACATCTAATTTTGTATAGGCTATTTAAAATATTCCAATTATTTCATCATCTTGTAGATCAATGTTTAAATAATTAGCACTACTAGACAAACCTGGCATCGTAATAACATTTCCCATTAAAATTGTTATAAATCCTGCACCATTATTAATTTTATAACCTGTAACAGTCATATCAAAATCTTTAGGAAACCCAAGAATTTTTGGATTATCAGTAATTGAAGCAGGAGTTTTTGATATACATATTTTATACTTTTGATACTTTTTATCTAAGTTATTTAATTCTTCATATAAATTATCTTTAAAAATAACTTCACGACACCCAAAGATATCTTTACAATATTTTTCAATTTTTAAAACAATATTATCACTTAGATTATATATTTTATAACGTTTTTTATTAGGTTTATTAGCATATTCTACAATAGTATTTGCAAGTTCTTTAGTATCTAAACTACCATTTTTATACATATTACTAATTAACATTTTAACATTTAAAGATTTACAATAATCTTCTAATATTTTAATTTCTTCGTCTGTGTCATCTTGAAATCTATTTAAAATAACTAATAAATTATCAGTAAACTTTTGCATATTTAAAATATGAAATTTTAAGTTTTCTATTCCTTTAGATAAATCACCATTTCCATGATATTTTAAACTTCTAATAGTTGAGTTCATAATAATTAAATCCGGATAAAGATCATTTAAACCACATTTTATATCTAAAAATTTTAAAGCACCCATATCACTTCCAAATCCGGCTTCCGTTATTGTATAATCAGCTAAACTAAGAGCAGTTTTAGTAGCAATAACAGAATTACAACCATGAGCAATATTAGCAAAAGGTCCTCCATGAATAAGAGCAGGATTATTTTCTAAAGTTTGGACCAAATTAGGTTTCATAGCATCTTTTAATAAAGCAAGAAGGGAACCAGTACACTTTAATTCTTTTAAATAAATATCTTTATTATCTTTATTTTTTCCAACTAAAATATTATCAAGTTTTTTTCTTAAATCAGAAATATCTTTGGCAAGAGTTAAAATAGCCATAATTTCACTAGCCGCTGTAATTGTAAAACTATCTTTTCGAAATCCAAGATCAATATGTCTTAAACTTCTATCATTTACATCCATGCATCTTTGAAAATAAACATCTTTAAATTCTAATTTGTTTCCGTTAAAAATATGACTATCTATAATAGCAGCAATTAAATTATTAGCGGTTGTAATTGCATGAAAATCTCCTGTAAAATGAAGATTAATTTCATTCATTGGAGCAACTTGAGTCATACCACCACCAGTAGCCCCTCCTTTAGTTCCAAATACAGGACCAAGAGAAGGTTCTCGAAGAGCTAAGATTGAAGAGTAACCATTTTTATTTAAAGCATCACAAACACCAACAGCTAAAGTAGTTTTCCCTTCACCATAAGGAGTAGGGTTAGTTGATGTTATTAAAATTAATTTTCCTTTTTTCTCACTTTCCTGAATATTTAACTTAGCCATATATTTTACATATGGTAAAATATCATCTTCCGATATATTTAATTTACTAGCAATATCTTTAATTGGTAATAAATTAGCCTTTCTATTTATTTCATAATCAGTCATAATATTACCTCTAATTCATTATAGCATATTTATAAAGATAATTTCTTAGGTTTTAATAAATTTAATAATTCAAGATAATCAGATTCAATATTATCAAGATCTTCTTTATTAATTTCAGGGAATAAATCATATAAACTACATCCCAACATTTTTTCAATTCTTTCTTTTAATTCAATTGTTTTCATAAAATGATTATAAGAATTATCGTAGATACCTTTTCTTTTAGTTATATCTAATATTCTTTTTTCAATTGTTGTAAAACCAGTTTCTAAACAAAATAAATCACATAATTGAATAATATTATCATATATATTTTTAGGATTACTTTCTAAAAAAGAATTAATAAAATCATAAGTTTCTTTACTTTTAGGTCCACCACCAGCAGTTAAAGTAATATCATTATCAATAAAAGAGTGGGTTAAACAAATTCTAGCATAATCACTATAACCTTTATCTATCATATATTTATATCCTTCAATTGGATGATTAAAATGATTAATTCTTCTTCCAATGTCATGAATATAACCAAGGGATAAGGCTAAATCTTCATTTACATTTAATTTTTTAGCAATTCTTCTTGCGGCTTCTCCAACATATAAACTATGTTTTATCCATCTATTTTCACCACGCTCTAAATCATTCTCATCTTGAATTATTCCTTCAGTTAATAAATTATAAGCAATTTTTCCAGATAAATAATTAATATATTTTATAAATGCTGAAGTACGAATTCTATCTTTTGGAAAATCATGATATATATATTTAAAATCTTTAACTAGCATTGTTAAATATCTTGGATCAATTAATTCTTTACTTTGATTTAAAGTTTTATTTATTAAAGAAAATTTATTAGGATTTATTTTATTTATTAATTGATAATAAGCAATTGTAAAATAAAGAAAACTAGTATTAACAAGAATAATATCTTCTTCATTTAAATTTTCTATTTCTGCGTAAGTTAAACTTAATTTTTTAATTATATTAGTTCTTTTATTTAATTTTTCTTTCATAATTATCCTTTCAGTTAATTTATAATAACACCCTGAGTATATTAAAACAAGGATATTTACAACCTTGTTTTATCTTTTTTTACCAAATTCAACAAAGTGCTTAATTGTATCATCTGGCATTCCACTTTTTAAAATACTATATTCCATTTTTTCACGATCAAATTTTACTAAGACTTCTTCAAAATCAAATCGTTCGTCTTTTTCAGTTAAAATAACATAAGAAGCTGTATCAATTGGATCTTTTTGATAAGCGATTCCTAGGGCTCTAATTGAGTAAAAGTCTGTTGAATTTGTATGTTCATAGATTTTAAAATGCACATGACCTTGAATAATGGCATCAAAGAAATCTACGCGTTTACCTTTAAATAAAGGAGAGTCCATTGCTGATAAATATCCTCTCATCATTGGACTATCAACTCCATAATATTTAATAATTTTTTCCATTTTATCTTTTTGTTCAGGACTATTAGTATATAAAAATTGTTTATATCCATGACCTGAGTAATTAATATTTGCTTGATAACTCCAAGTGCTATTTTTATCAAAATCAAATCTAATATCATTAGCAAAATGACAAAGAGCAATTTTTTTACCACCAACTAATAATTCAATTGAATGTGGGTAAAGCGAAATAATTCCTTTTTGATGTTCATTTAATTTTGATAAAGTCCACAAATGACTTTTGGTTTTTAAAGTATTAAAATATGAATTAAAAGGTTCAATTCCAAGACGAATATATTCTTCCGAGTTTCCAGCAACAGAAATTACACCTTTTTCTTCTAATAAATCAATTACTTCCCCTGGATTTGGTCCAACTCCAACATTATCTCCTAATGAATAAATTTCTTTAATTCCCCGTTTTTCTATATCATCAAGGGCTGCTTGAGTAGGTTCTAAAAGGGCATGAATATCTGTTAGTATTGCAATTTTTCTATTTTTCATAAATTCTCCTATAAATAAATTGTATCATAGATTAGATTATAAAAAAAGTGGAGATTTATTTTAGTTCTTTTGTATCAAAACCTAGATTTTTATAATAAAAAAATCCCTAAAAATTATTTTTTAGGCAATTTTATATTAATTTTCTAATATTTTACTATTATATTCTTTTTTACTTGGAATAATAGCTCTTATACCACCTTTAGGATTTTCAATATCACCTTTATATCTTGGAATTAAATGTAGGTGAATATGCATAACGGTTTGTCCAGCATAAAAACCACAATTAAGTCCAATATTATAACCATCAGGTTTAAAATCTATATCAATTAATTCTTTAGCCTTATCAACTAACTCAAATATTGCTTTTTTCTCATCACTAGTTGTATCAAAAAAAGTTTCAACATGTCTTTTGGTAATAAAAAGCATATGACCAGGATTTACTGGAAATTCATCATAAAAAGCAATTGCTAAATCGTTTTCTAAAATAGGTTTAATAGTTTTTAATTTTTCACAAAATGGGCAATTCATATTAGATTATCTCTATTTTCATTAAATTAGTTTTAACAAATTCTTTTGAATTAACATCACTATTAAATCCAGCCGTAATGATTACAACATCATCTTTTTGTAAATCCATAAATTCTAAGGCTTCTTTACGAGATTCCATAAATATTTCTTCAGTTACTTTATATTCATTAACAACTTTTGGATAAATACCATAGTTAAGTACTAAAGATTCAGCAACATTTTTATTAGTTGTAAGCGTTAAAATAGGGCAATTTGGTTCAAGATTAGAAACAAATGTTGCCGTAGTTCCTGTAATACTTGGAATAACAATCAGTTTAGCATTTAAGTCTTTTGCCGTTTTTACAACACTTTTAGAAATTGCTTTCGTAGGATCATTAATTGTATTTTCATAGATACTATGATTATTATTATCATTTTCAATATGTTCACATATTTTCGCCATATAAGAAACGGCTTCAACTGGATGAAGACCAGTTGTTGTTTCCCCACTTAACATAACTGCATCAGCACCATTATAAACAGCATTTGCAATATCCGTTACTTCAGCACGAGTAGGACGAATATTTTTTTTCATACTTTCAAGCATTTCAGTTGCTACAATGCAAATTTTTCCTTTTCTTCTGCAAAGTTCTGCAATTTTTCTTTGACAAACAGGTAAATCTTCCATAGGAATTTCAACTCCTAAGTCACCACGAGCAACCATAATACCATCTGATACTTCAATAATACTTTCTAAATTGTTAATACCTGTTTGAGATTCAATTTTAGAAATAATTTTTAAATCAGTTCGATTTTCTTCTTCTAAAATTTTTCTAACTTCTAAAACTTCATCTTTAGTTGATACAAATGATAAAGCCAAGAAATTTCCTTCATGACGACATGCATAAACGATATCTTCATAATCTTCATGAGATATAAATGGAATATCTAGTTTAACTCCTGGAACTGATAAACTTTTTTTATTTTCTAAAACTCCACCTGTAATAATTTTACAGTTAACAAAGGCTTCACTTTTTTCAATTACTTGAATTTTCATTAAACCATTTTCAAGTAAAACGATATCTCCGATATTTAATGAATCAACTGCTTGAGGATGATTAACACTAAATCTTTCTTTATCTCCAATTACATTTTCTTTAACTATTTTAATAGTCTCACCTGGAATTAAGTTAATTCCACCATCTTGAACTAATCCATTTCTAAATTCAGGTCCTTTAGTATCATATAAAATACCAATAGCTTGATTAGTTAATTTACGTACTTCATTAACTACACTAACAACGTTTTCTCGTTCTTCTATAGTTGCATGGGAGAAATTAATTCTTGCAACATTACAACCAGCTTCAACCATTTTTTTAAATGTTTCAACATTAGAACTACTAGGTCCTATACTACATATAATTTTTGTTTTTTTCATAAAACACAACTCCTTCAAATAAATATTCGATATATTATAACATATTTTTCTTAAATTTGATCTCTTTTTTTAAAAAATGTTAGATTTTTAACACTTTCCGGTATTTCTTTGCTACCACTTGTTGGGATAAAATTAGTAATAAATGAATTTTTTTTATTCTGAATTAAGTAAAAATATCCAAGAATTGAAAACACAATAGCCCCAATTAAATTAACAAACAAATCTTTCATCGTATCATTTAAACCTATGTCTAAATAACCATTTATTTTTAAAATTTCTTCGTTATCTTGATTATATAAAATTGTATATTTAATATCATCATAAATAATGGTATTATTATCATTTTCTAAATCAAACATAACTGATTTTATTGAATTAACTATTGTATCTTTTTGCATATCACTTTTTAAAAATTTATCAGTTGAAAATTCAAAAAATTCCCACATTATTCCTATAGTCATTGAAAAACAAAAACCAACAATGGAAACATAAAGAGGGGATAATTTAATACCTTTACTATTTCTATTTAATAAATCAACTAAAGAAAATCCAATAGCTGCTGCTAAAAATCCATTAATTACATGAAGCATCGAATCCCAAAAAGGTAAAAGACCATAAAAATTATTAATTTCACCAAGAATTTCTGAAGCAAAGATAAACATAAAAATAATACTTTCTAATAAACTTGGTAAAGTAAATTTTAAGGCTCTTTGTAAAAATAGGGGAACAATAAATAAAATAAGTGATAAAAGACATAAAAGAGCATTGTTAAAATCTCCTCTTATAATTTCTAAAATTAAACAAATAATAACTAAAAATCTTAAAATAGCATAGACAATTAAAGAACTTCTTTTAGTTTCTTTATAAGCTTTTTTTATTAATTTCATTCTTTTCATAACATCACTTATTAAGTATATCATAATTAAAAAATTAAAAATAGAGGTTGCCATTTATTTCATTAATATAGTATAATTTATATGAAAAGAGGTTAATATGAAAATAGAGGTTAAAAGTTATTCAAGTATTGCATCTTTAATTAGTTCAATTATATTCTTTATATTAGGTGCTATTATGTTCACAAAACCAGATGCAATTGTTTTATTTACAACTTATGTAATAGGTGGTTTAATTATTCTTCTTGGAGTATTCAAATGTATTAAAAATTATTTAGATGTTAAAAAAGATAATACAACTTCATCAAATGGCATGATAATAGGAATAATTTTAGTAGTAATTGGTTTAGTTTTTATCTTTTTAGCCGGGGTAATTGAAGCCTTAATTCGTTTAGTAATAGGTGGTTGGATTTTATTCAGTGGTATAGTTCGTTTAATAAATAGTTTATATTTACCTAAAAAATCTAGTAAGTTCTTTGTTTTATTAATTCTTTCACTTTTATTAATTGGAGGAGGATTATATACCATTCTTGAAGCTAATTTAGCATTTAAAGCCATGGGAATTGTTTTAATGATCTATGCAGCAGTTGAAATATTTGGTTATATTTTTAATAAAAAAGACATTGAAATAGTAAAAGAAACCATAGAACCTAATAAAGAAAAGATAGTTGATGCTATTTTAATAGAAAAGAAAGATAAGAAAAACAAAAAATAATTCTCATTACGAGAATTTTTTTAACCTATAAATTGCTTCATAGACATTATCATCATTTATACCTTCATCAAAAAAACTAGTATGAATCATGTGACTCAATAGTTCTTCGTCAAAATCAGGAAAAATATCATCATCTATTATTATATAATTATCAACTAAATTTTCTTTTAAATAAGTTTTAATTTCTAATCCTCGTTTACTATCTATATAAGGAGTAGTACCAATAATAGGTATTCCCATCTTAATCAAATAATCTTCAATTAAAGGATAAATTTTTAAATTTCTCCATGAAGAACTTATAACAACTTTACTATTAGTATTATTAATTATTTCTTTAAGTAAGTATAGTTTATTTTGATCAATATCTAACAATTGAATAAGTACTTTAGTTAGATAATTTTTATAATCTAAAAATTTGGAATAATTTACTCTTGATGTTTTTTGTTCTTTAAAATACTTTTGATAATTTAAAACTCCATCTATATCTAAAAATATAATATTCATAAAATCTCCTTGATTAGTTATTTTAACATTTACTTAAAAAAATAAAATAATAATTTAAAAAAATTCACCAAAAAAACATATTTTTTTGACAGTTTTATGATATACTTATTTAGTAGGAGAGATAAAATGAAGAAGGAGTTTAAAACCCTTAATGAACAAATTGAAATTTTAAAAAACAAAGGTTTAGTAATTAATAATAAAGAATATGCCGAAACCATTTTACTAAGAGAAAATTATTTCTTTTTAAATGGATATAGACATTTATTTATGAAAAGTAATGTTGATAAAAGATATATTGAAGGAACAACTTTTGAAGAAGTATATAGTTTATTTTTATTTGATAGAACTTTTAGAAATATTATTTTTAAAAATATTTTAATAATTGAAAATAATATTAAATCAATTATAAGTTATCAGTTATCCTTAAAATATGGATATCGTGAAAAAGATTATTTAACTCCTAGGAATTTTACAAATAATAAAGAAAAAGCCAAACAAGTTAATGATATCCTAAGAAAAATGAAAAGACAAATTAGTGTTAATGCAACCCAGCATTCAGCAACTAGCCATTATGTTACTAATTATGGTTATATTCCTTTATGGGTTTTAGTTAAAGTTTTATCTTTTGGAATAGTAGGAGAGTTGTATTCCATACTAAAAAAGGAAGATCAAATGAATATTGCTGAACTTTATAATTTAGATGAAGAAATAATTGCAAATTATTTAACAATTTTATCTAATTATCGTAATTTATGTGCTCATGAAGATATTGTTTATGAAAATAAAACTCAAAGAAAAATAGATGATAATAAGTATCATAAATTATTAAATATTCCTATTTTAGATGATGAGTATTTATATGGTAAAAATGATTTATTTGCATTAATTATTATAATGAAACAAATGTTAAATCATGATGAATTTAGTAATATGATGGAAGAAATAAGACATAATTTAGAAAATTTGGATATGAATTTACATACCATAAAACTTGATAAAGTATTAGATAAAATGGGATTTCCTGTTAACTATTATAATATAAAAAATTTAGATTGAGGTGATTTTAATGAAGGGAAAAGATAAATTAAATTTAATAATATATTTATTCGTAGCATTTGTTCTTGGAGGACTTTTAATGTATTATATTTCAATTAATACAAATTTAAATACTAATACAATAAATAATAATAGTAATAACAATAGTACTTGCAGAGCTTGCAGTGGAACGGTTATTGTTAATGATGGATCATTGTCTGCTTCTGTTGAAAAAGCCTATGATGGGGTAATGATGATTAGAAATTATAAAAATGACGATATCCAATCAACAGGAAGTGGTTTTGTCTATAGAATTAGTGGTGACTATGCTTATGTCATGACTAATCATCATGTAATTGATAAAGCAGACAAAATAACGTTAATAAGAAGTGATGATAAAGAAATCGATGGAGAAGTTTTAGGAAGTGATGAATACTTAGATTTAGCAGTTGTTAAAATTAAAAAAAGTGATTCAATTGATGTATGTGCTCTTGGTAAAAGTGAAGAATCAAAACTAGGTGATGTTGTATTTACAATTGGTTCACCACTTGGATATGAATATCGAGGAACAGTAACTGATGGAATATTATCAGGAAAAGATCGTCTTGTAACTGTTAGTTTAGCAGGAACTAATGACTGGGTTATGAAAGTATTACAAACTAATGCAGCTGTTAATCCTGGAAATAGTGGGGGTCCACTTTTAAATAGTAAAGGAGAAGTAATTGGTGTAATTTCTTTAAAACTTGTGCAAACAGAAGTTGAAAATATGGGATTTGCTATTCCAATTGAATATGCTATGAGTCATATTGAATCTTTAGAAAAAGGCGAAGCAATTAAAAGACCAATGCTTGGAATTAGTATGGTAAATACAACTGATACTTATACTTTATATCGAAATGGAATTATGTTACACGAAGATATTAAAGAAGGTGTAGTTGTTGTTGAGATATCAGAAAATAGTGGAGCAAGTAAATCAGATTTAAAGAAAGGCGATGTAATTACTAAATTAAATAATGAAAAAATTAGTAATGCTGCTTATTTAAAATATGAACTTTATAAATATAGTGTAGGTGAAACTATTACCATTACTTATAATCGTGAAGGAAAAGAAAAAACAACTAAAATTACTTTAACAGAATATAAAGAAAGTTAATAAAATAATAGATAATAAAACCTCGTCAAAAAAAACGAGGTTTTTATAAAATAAATTTTTAAGGAATTAACAAGATTTGTCCAACAGAAATATAATCAGTTAATAAATTATTAATTCGTTTAATATCATTAGTTGTTGTATTAAAATTATTAGCAATACTTTCAATTGTATCATTTGTTTTAACAACATAAGTTTGATAATTTTTAGTTTTGGGAATAATAATTGTTTCGCCAATTTTTAATAAATTATTTTCTAAATTATTTTTACTTTTCAAATCATCAACGGATATATTATAACGTTTAGCTAAATTAAATAAAGTATCACCTGGTTTAACAACATAACTTATATCTTCTATATTAGTTTTTTTAGGAATTAATAATTCTTCGCCAATTGTAAGAAGTGTTGTTCCTTGATTATTAAAACTAATTAATTCATCTAAAGTAATATTATATTGTTTAGCAATACTATATAAATTATCTCCTTTTTTAATAGTATAAATTATGTAGTCACTTGGTGTAGTATTTTCAACCTCATTAGTTGGTAATTTAAGTATTTGATCTACTTGAATAATATTTGATTCTAATTTGTTTAAAGCCTTTAATATTTCAACTGATGTATTGTAATTATTTGCTATATCATATAAATTATCATTTTTTTTAACAATATAAAAATCTTCTTCCATCTCCACCTCCTTTAATTATATGCAAAAAAAATCAATTTAGAAAAAATCCAATTGATTATATAGTTTTTGAATAACTTTTTTCCTTTAATTTTCTTATCATAGCATCTCTTAATGTAATTATAGTTACTGGTAAATTATTCAAAGTTAAATAATTTAACAAATCTATTTTCATATCACGAGTTATTTCTAATTCTTCATTTTGAAAAGTAATAACTAATTTTTCATTTAAAAAATCTTCAATTCCTTTATGTGATAGTACTTTAATATTTTCATAGTGATGGATAAATTGTTTAAAAATTAAATTTTCATTTTTATTTAAAACTTTTCCTGCAAAGGTGATTAATTCAAGCATACTGTAGGTAGTATTTTGAAAAATATCAATAGAATCAATTTCCTTATTTTGAATAAGGAAACATAAGTTTTTAATTTCTAAATTTATTTCTGTAGCCATATTTTCTTTTTTATTACGACAAACATTTTCAAAATCTTGATATAGTAAAGGATCATTTCTTTTTACAATTTGGGCATGGTTTTTCATTTCTTCAAGAAGAATTTTATTTTGAAAACAAAATCTTTTTAAAGAAAAATTCGATTTAATAAATTTTTGAATCATATCAAAAGAATATTCTAAAGTATTTTTTTTAGGTAAATCCATAGGTGGTGTATCAACTCTTTTTAAATATAGGCGATATACTTCTATTTTTTTTCTTAAAGATTCTCTTTTTTCTGGATTAAGAAAATAAATATCTGGTCTAAAGTATATAAAATATGCAAGCAAATTACTTCTTAGGTATTTTAAATTTGCATGGATATTATTTAAATAATTAATGATTTCTTCATCTGTTTCTAATAATAGTAATGTATCAAATATAGTTGAATAGTCAGTTTTAGAAATATTTTTTGTAGCATAATTACAAATTATTTTTAAAAACTCTTCCTGTGATAAGTAAAATTTTTTTGCTAAAAGTTTTACATTTTCAAAACTATTACCATTATAAGTTACATATGTTTCATACATGTATTTTTTTTGTATTTCAGTCATTAAATTTTCAGATTGACATAATAATTCGGTATTTTTCATATTTTTTCCCCCAATATGTCGTATATTATACAAGTTTTATTTCTAAATTGCAAGAAAAAAAAGGATTTAGTTGGTTGAACCAAATCCTCCTTCACCTCGAATAGTTTCATCAAGTTCATTTACTTCATTAAAATCGACTTGTAAGTAAGGAGTAAAAACTATTTGAGCAATCCTTTCGAAAGGTTCGATTGTTTGTGTTTTTTCTGAGTGATTATATAAACATACTTTAACTTCACCACGATAATCGGAGTCAATTACTCCAACTTTATTAGCCGGAGCAAGTCCTTTTTTAGTTCCTAAAGAACTTCTAGCATATATAAGTCCAACATAGCCAGTAGGAATTGCCATAGCAAGACCAGTTGATATCATTTTCGTCTCTCCTGGCTTGATTTCTAAACTTGAATCAAGTAAAGCATAAAGGTCAGCACCAGCAGAGTACTCGGTTCCATAAGTTGGAACTTTAGCTTTTTCATCTAATTTTTTTATTTGTAAAATATTATTCATTAATTTTCTCTCCTTGCGTTTTTTTCATGTAAAACGATATTTTTATTTTTTTTAGTTTCATTTATATCAATTATTCTTTGATTACTAGATCCGCGAAAATAGAGTAGAGGATCTTTTAAACTTTCATCAAATTTTCCATCGACTAAAACATCGATTAAATCTAATATTTCTTTAGTTTCATCATATTTCATTTTTAGTAATTCTTCATAAGTAAATCCAGAATAAGCCCAAATGGATTTATTTGGATAAACTTCTTTGACTTTTTTTATTAAAGGAAGAAGTCCTTGTTGATTAATATGTTCAAATGGTTCTCCTCCAAGAAGAGATAATCCACTTATATAATCAGGTTTTAAAGCTTCAATTATTTCATCAATTGTTTCATCTTTAAAACATTTACCATAGTTAAAGTCCCATGCTTCTTCATTGAAACAGCCTTTGCAGTGATGATTACAACCACTTACAAAAATACTAACCCGTACTCCTGGACCATTGGCAATATCATGCTTTTTAATAGTTGCATACTTCATGATTCACCTATAAATGTAAAACACGGGATTTGATTTCTTTAGTTTTTCCAACATTCCAGAAATTTTCTCCTAAATAACCACAAGTTCTTCTAGTTACATTCATTTTACTATGATCTTTATTGTGACAATTAGGACATTCCCATTCCATATTATCATTTATAATGATTTCTCCATCAAATCCACATACGTGACAATAATCACTTTTTGTGTTAAATTCCGCATATTGAATATTATCATAGATAAATTTAACTAGTTCTTCCATGGCTTCTAAATTATTTTGCATATTAGGAATTTCTACGTATGAAATAGCTCCTCCTGATGATATTTTTTGAAATTCACTTTCAAATTTAAGTTTTTTAAAAGCATCTATTTCTTCACGAACATCAATGTGATATGAATTTGTATAATATCCTTTATCAGTTACATCTTTAATATCCCCAAATTTTTCTTTATCAATTCTTGCAAAACGATAACACAAAGATTCTGCAGGAGTACCATATAAAGCAAAACCAATTCCTGTTTCTTTTTTCCAAAGACTACATTTGTCCCTAAGGGTTTTCATAACTTTTAAAGCAAATTCTTTACCAACTGGTTCTGTATGGGAAACGCCTGTCATTAGTTTAGTCATTTCATAAATTCCAATATAACCAAGGGAAATTGATGAGTAACCATTTTTTAATAACTTATCAATTGGTTCATTTTTCTCAAGCCTTGCAATTGCTCCATATTGCCAGTGTACAGGACTTACATTAGATAAAGTTCCAAGTAGGGCATAATGACGGCACATTAAAGCCTCATAACAAAGATCTAATCTTTCTTCAAGTAAACTAAAGAATTTTTCTTCATTTTGATTAGCAAGGATGGCTATTTGAGGTAAGTTAATAGAAACAACTCCTTGGTTAAATCTACCTTCAAATTTATAATTTCCGTCTTTATCTTTCCATGGTGCCAAAAAACTTCTACATCCCATAGGACTAAAAACATTTCCTTCATAATTTTCACGCATTTTTTTAGCACTTATATAATCTGGATACAATCTTTTACTTGAACATTTAACTGCAAGACGAGTTAAATAATCATATTCC
The DNA here is from genome assembly GCA_017472015.1 of Bacilli bacterium. Taxonomy (GTDB): domain Bacteria; phylum Bacillota_I; class Bacilli_A; order RF39; family UBA660; genus RUG591. The sequence goes on along the minus strand of JAFURC010000027.1, from coordinate 12,002 downwards.
CCTCCATTTAAAGAATTAAATTCATCTAAAACATAAACAAGTTTTGGAAATGCTGGAGTTATATAAACACCTTTTTCATTTTTAATACCCATATATCTTTGATTAATAATTTCTTCAATTATCATAGCTGTATATTCTAAATATTCATCATCTTTATCTAAATGCATAAAAATAGTTACAAAAGGAGATTGACCATTAGTAGTCATTAAGGTATTTATTTGATATTGAATAGTTTGAACACCTGATGCTAATTCTTCTTTTAATCGATCTCCAACTAATTCTTCAATTTCCTTTTTAGTTATTTTACCTTTATATTTTTCGGTTAAATTCTTTCTAAATTTATCTTCACTTCTTTTTAAATATTTACCAAGATGTTTAATATTAACTGATTGTCCTCCATATTGACTTGAAGCAACCGCTGCAATTATCTGGGTCATAACGGTACAAGCAACTTGAAAACTTTTAGGACTTTCAATCATTTTTCCATTCATAACCGTTCCATTATCAAGCATATCAGAAATGTTAATTAAACAACAATTAAATATTGGTTGTAAAAAATAATCTGCATCATGAAAATGAAGTATTCCTTCATTATGGGCTTTACTTATTTTTTCTGGAAGTAAAATTCTTTTAGTTAAATCCTTAGATACCTCACCAGCAATTAAATCTCTTTGAGTTGAAGCAACAATTGCATTTTTATTAGAATTTTCTTCCATTAATTCTTTATTACTGTTTTTAATTAAAGTTAAAATTGATTCATCAGTTGTATTAGCTCGTCTTATTAATTCTCTTTCATAGCGATATAACATATATGCTTTAGATAACTCATATTTATTAAGTTCAACTAATTGTTTTTCAATAATATCTTGAATATCTTCAACTAATAATCTTTTCTTTTTTAATCCTTCTATGTATTCAATAATTTTATCAATTTCAGAATCACTTGCAGCGTCACAAGCACTAACATCATTATTAGCTTTCTTAATAGCAATTCTTATTTTCTCGGGATCATATTCAACAATTCTTCCATCTCTTTTTATAATTTTCATACTTCACCTACCTAATCTTTCAAAAAGAGTATAACAAATTAAATTTGTAAAACTATGTTGCAAAAGCAACAAAAAAACAATATAATAAATTTGTCAAAAAAAGTCCTTATAAATAAAAGAAAAGAGGTGTGTCAAATGCAAGTAAACTCAATTTTTGAAGGAATCGAAGAAGAAGATATTTCAAAGATGTTAAAGTGTTTTGAAGCCAGAAAAATGACTTATAAAAAAGACAGAACAATTGTTTCTAATATCGTTAATGTTAAAATGATTGGAATAATTTTATCAGGAACTGCTAATATGGAAAGATATGATTATAATGGCAACCGATCTATTATTGAAAAACTTGAAGTTAATAGTGTCTTTGGAGAAGTATTTTCGCGTCTTGAAAGTGGAATTTCCGTTATTGCAACTAGTGATTGTGAAGTTTTATTAATTGAATATGAACATATTATTAAAAGATGTAGGAAGGGTTGTACTTATCATAGTATACTAACTAATAATATGTTAAAACTATTATCCAACAAAATTGTTGAACTCAATAAACGTCTTGAAATTTTATCTAAAAGAAGTATCAGAGATAAAGTATTATCCTATTTTGAACTCTTGGCAAATGATAATCCTAAAAGAAGTTTTACTTTGCCATTTACATATACTGATCTAGCCGATTATTTATCAGTTGATAGAAGTGCAATGATGCGAGAAATTAAAAATTTAAAAGAAGAAGGTTTTATTAAAGCCAATGGAAGAAAAATAACTTTAATTAAATATTAAAAAAGAGATCACTTAAGTAGTCTCTTTTAACTATTAACTTTAATTTTAGATTTATCTGGAAGTTTATTTTTACCACATAATTCATTTAAGGAAACATTAAATTCCTTGGAGAATTTATATAAATTGGAAGTTGAAATAGCAATAAGTCCTTTTTCATATCTTGCAATACATGCTTGAGTTACACCTAAAATATTCGCAACTCTTTTTTGAGATAAATTATTTTTAAGTCTAATTTCTTGCATATTTTTGCCAAGTATTTGAAAATCAATTCCCAAAACTTTAGGCGATTCTTTACTTGGTGTTAGCCCTAGAACATAATCAATACTATAGTTAAAGTAGTCGGCATAATCACATAAATTCTTTAAAGGAATAATGTTGATACCAAGTTCCCAAAGGGAATATCTTCCTCGTTTAACATGCAAAATATTTGCCATTTCTTCTTGATTTAGATCGTTATCCTCCCTAATGTCTCTTAACTTTCTAAAATCTATCATATATATTTACCACCAACTTAATTTTTACATTATAGATGGTAAATATTGGTAAATGCTATTTTTAGTTATTAATTTTTGCTACTTTGTGTTATAATAACGACTGAAAAAGAGGTATTGTATGCAAGCAGTAGACAAAAATATTTTAGATTTATGTATATATCAAGGAATAGAAGATTCCAAAAATTACTTAGATATTTTATATTTAGAACTTAAACTTTTGAAAAATCAAATAGAGTTTTTAGATCAAGATAAACCATTTTGGTTTCAAAAGAAGAAATTAGAAATTTATAATAAAGAGAGAGATGAATTAGAAAATAAACTTAATAATTATCATGAAAAAATTTTATATGAATTAAGTTTAATTGCAAAATTAGATAATTAAAACAACAAGTTTAAGCCTGTTGTTTTTTTGTTTTCTTTTTATAAAACCAAATAACAAATCCAATGAATAAGATAATTAAAAGGATTAAGGCAATATTTGAATAAGTATCGAATACATTAACAATTGATTCCCAGTTTTCACCAACAATACTACCAAGAATTACTAAAACACTATTCCAAATTAAACTACCAATAGTAGTATAAATTAAAAACTTTGATAGCCTCATTTCACTCATTCCGGCAGGAATTGAGATTAAACTTCTTACAATTGGAACGAATCGGCAAAAGAAAACACATTTTTCTCCTTTTTTATCAAACCAAGCATCGGCTTTATCAATATCATCTTGTTTTAAGCAAAGGATTTTGCCAATTTTTCCGGATACAATCTTTTTTAGTCTTTCTTTGTTTAAAATTTTTCCAATATAGTATAAAACAATTGCTCCAACTAAACTACCAAGAGTTGAAAATAAAATTACTAAAGGGACATTTAAGTTAGAATAAGTAGTCATATAACCACCAAAAGTTAAAATTACCTCAGATGGAATAGGGGGGAATATATTTTCAATTGCAATAAGTAAAAACACTCCAATATACCCAAATTGATTCATTAAATTTATAATTATTTCTTCCATAAAACACATCCTCTAGTACATTATATCATATAAAAATCTAATTTAGAAACAAATTTAATTCTTCTTTTAAAATGTTAACTTTATCAAGTTTTTCCCATGGTAAATTAGGCTTACCAAAATGAGAATAACAAGTTGTATCTTTATAAATAGTATTTTTTAAATCAAGTTCTTTGATGATATTACTAGGTGAAAAATCAAAATATTTGCTTATTAATTTTAAAATATTCTCTTCACTTATTTTACTTGTATTAAATGTATTTATATAAATAGAAATAGGTTTATTATAACCAATTGCATAGGAAACTTGAAGTTCTATTTTTTTTATTATTCCTGAAGCAACTAAATTTTTACAAACATATCTTGCATAATATGCAGCACTTCGATCAACTTTGGTGTAATCTTTACCAGAGAATGCTCCACCTCCATGACGAGCATGACTTCCGTAAGTATCAACAATGATTTTTCGACCAGTTAAACCAGTGTCGGCAACTGGACCACCTAAGACAAATTTACCAGTTGGATTAATTAAAACTTTGGTATTTTGATCAAGTAAATTATTAGGAATTACACGGTTAATTACTAGTTCTTGTAAATCTTTCTTAATAATTTCTAAATCAATTTCATCAGTTTGTACGGAAACAACTATAGTATCAACAGAAATAACTTTATCATCATCATATAAAAGAGTTATCTGACATTTTCCATCTGGTCTTAAATAATCAAGAGTTTTATTATAAAATAAATCATCAATTCTTTTAACTATTTTATTAGCAAGAACTAATGTAAGTGGCATATATTCAGGAGTTTCATCAGTTGCAAATCCAAACATCATTCCTTGATCTCCAGCACCTAATTCTTCTTTATTCACTCCTTGACTAATATCTGGTGATTGTTTATTTAGGTAAACATCAACTTTTAAATCTTTATAATTATAAAGTAATTTATCATCATTATAACCAATTTCATTTAAAGTATTTAAAACGATTTTTTTAATATCAACATTCGTTTTTGAAGTAACTTCACCACTTACTAAAATTCCTTCTTTATGAGCCATTACTTCAATGGCTACTCGGGAGTTTTTATCTCCACTTAAATAAGCATCTAAGATATTATCGCTTATTTGATCACTTAATTTATCTGGATGTCCTCGTCTAACTGCTTCGCTTGTAAATAATTTTTTCATAATTCCTCCTTTTCCTTATAAAATAAAAGAAAAAACTTAGGATAGTACCTAAGTCAAGTACCTTATCCATCAGGGTTTAGCACCTAACTTAATAGGTTGCTGGATTTCAAAGGGCCTGTCCCTCCATCTCTCTTTATAAGGTTTATTTACAAATTTAGTATAATAAATATATTTATTCTTGTCAATTCACTTTTAAAAGAATTTAAAAAATTGTATAATGGTAACAGGAGGTTGTTATGACTACTTTAAAACCAAAACCATTTGTTAAATGGGCCGGAGGCAAAAGACAAATTTTAGATAAAATAAAAGAATATTTACCACTTGAATTTAATACTTACTATGAACCATTTGTAGGTGGAGGAGCATTACTATTTGATTTGATTCCCGAACATGCAGTTATAAATGATTCGAATAAAGAACTTATGAATGTTTATGAAGTTTTATCTAACTATGAGTTATTTATTAAAATGTGTAAAGAATTAAATATTCATGAAAGAAAAAATTCTGAAGAATATTTTTATAAAATAAGAGATTTAGATCGAGATATTAAAAAATATGAAAAAATGACTAACTATCAGAAGGCTGCTAGAACTATTTATTTAAATAAAGCCTGTTTTAATGGACTTTATAGAGTTAATTCTAAGGGATTTTTCAATGTGCCTTTTAATAAAAAAGAAAGAGTATCAACTTATGATGCTGAAAATTTATTATTAATTCATACTTATCTTACGAATAATGATGTTAAATTAATGTCAAGTGATTTTAGTGAATGTGTTAAAATGTGTCAAGAAAATGACTTCGTTTATTTTGATCCCCCATATGATACTTTAAATAATTCATTTACAAGTTATACAGAAGAAGGATTTGATAAAAAACAACAAGAACGTCTTGCGAATGTTTATAAAGAATTAGATAAAAAAGGTGTTAAAGTCATGCTTTCTAATCATAATACAGATTTTATTAAAGAACTTTATGAAGGTTATAATTTTCATGTTATAAAAGCTAAACGAAATATTAATTCTAAAGGTAATAAACGTGGAAGTGTTGAAGAAGTAATTATTACTAATTATTAAAATTATAAGAAAATATAAAAAGTATCAATTATTTGATTTACTAAGATTTTTTCTTATAATTTTTTAATTTAACACGAGAAAACTAGTCTCAAATTAAAAATTTACTTTAAAAATTAGTTCCAAATTGCAAAATTACTGATTTGCATTAAAAACTTAATAATGCTAATCTTGTTTTGAAAGGAGGAACTTTTTTGAATTATTATAATGAAATAAAGACAGAAATTATAAATAATGAAATTACTAAAAGAGTAAAAGATTATAGTAAGAATAGAAGTGATTTAAATACTTATTATAATGTTGGTAAGTTACTTGCTTTAGCAGGTAAACATTATGGTGAGGGGATTGTAAAAGAATATTCTCTAAAGTTAACTAAAGAATTTGGGAAGAAATATTCATATAGAACACTAAATTATATGATTAAATTTTATAATTTTCAAAAAGTGCAGTCAATGACTGCAAATTTATCTTGGGGACATTGGATAGAATTATTATCTATAAAAGATATTAATAAAATCAGATATTATGTTCATCAATGTGAAAATTTATTACTAACAACTAGAGAATTAAGAGCGAAAATCAAAAACAATGAATATGAACGATTACCAGAAGAAACTAAAAGTAAATTAATAAACAAAGAACAACCTAAAGTAGATGATTTAATTAAAAATCCAATCATTATTAAAAATAGTAAAAATTATGAAATAATATCTGAAAAAGTATTACAAAAGTTAATTCTTGAAGATATACCTTCATTTTTAAAAGAATTAGGTAATGGTTTTACTTTTATAGAAAATGAATATAAAATTAAACTAGGAGATAATTACAATTTTATAGATTTACTATTATATAACATTAAATATAAGTGTTATGTTGTTATTGAACTTAAAATAACTGAGTTAAGAAAAGAACATATTGGTCAAATTCAGACTTACATGAACTATATCGATAAAAATATTAAAACATTTGAAGAAGATAAAACTATAGGAATAATAATAGTTAAAAAAGATAATAAATTTATTATGGAATATTGTAGTGACGAAAGAATTATAACTAAAGAATATGAATTAGTATAATAAAAAAACTATTAATTTTTTAAGTCATTAATAGTTTCTTCTATGTAATCATTTATTTCATCTAATTTAGTTTCAATATCTTGAAGTAAGTAATATTGATTTAAAAATCTATCACGGTTATGTTCAGGGTATTTAATTTTAAAATAAGTATCGCCATTTATATAATCAGTTAAAAAACGAAGAACTAATTCATATGTTAATATTTTAATAGATAAACCTAAATAAGTAATTTCATCTTGAGTTAAGGAATCATAAGTTTCTTCTAAAAATCCTTTTAAATAAGATTTAGTTAAATCAAGATTTAAGAATATTTTATTCTTATCAGTTTCATCTTCAAATGAATTACTACAGGCTGATCTTATTCCATCTCCTAAATCAAATAAACTAGATCCGGGCATAACAGTATCAAGATCAATAATAGCAACTCCAACACAAGTTTCTTTATCCATTAAAATATTATTTAATTTAGTATCATTATGAGTTACTCTAACCGGAATACTTTTTCCAAGTGAATCAACAATTAAACTACATTCTTTAATTTTAGATATTAAATCAATTATAATATCAGCATGATCGTATGCACGATTAGTTATTTTATTTTCAATACTTAAAAGTAAATCATTAAATCTTTTTTTTGTATTATGAAAATCTTTTATCGTTTCTCCAAGTAAATTAATAGGGAAGTCATTTAATAATTTTTGAAAGAATCCAAAACTTTTACCAGCTTCATAAGCAAGTTTTGAAGAGTCCCCTGATTCATTTAAACTATCATAAGAAATACAGTTTTCAATAAAATCAAAAGCTCTATAGTATTCTTTTTCACCATCACTATTTATAAAAGTATATAAATTTTTATTATCAGTTGTTTTTATAATATTTAATGTTTTATGAATAGTATCATTTTCTTCTTTTAATTTTTTCTTAATATGATTTGTAACAAGTTCAATGTTTTTCATTACTAAATATGGTTCTGTAAAAACATTAGAATTAATTTTTTGAAGTAAATATTTTTTTATTTCTTTATTATCATCATAAGTTAAAACATAAGTTTTATTAATATTACCTTGATTATTTTCTTCAATTTTTATTAAATTTCCAGAAAATTTAAAATGTTTAATTATTTCACTAATTTTTTCATTCATACATATCACCAAGTAAATTATAACAAAATTATAAAAAATATCTAGTATTTTTACATATTTGTGATATAATTTTATATGTATTCCTTGTGTGGCGGAATTGGTAGACGCGCACGACTCAAAATCGTGTTCTTTCGAGTGTGGGTTCGAGTCCCACCACAAGGACCATATTAGTGATTTAATACTTAGTTTATCTAGGTATTTTTTTAATGACAAATTAAAAAAAATATGATATTATTAAAAACAATTATTTGAAGGGGATTTTTATGGATAAAAAAGAAATTGATTTAAAATATGAAGGTAGCAAAAAAATTTATTATGATTTAGACAAGTTAAAACAATTAAAAGATGATATATTAGAATTTTTAGATGGGGAAGATTACATGCATACATTAGATTTTGCTAAATCTAGTATGGAATCAATTGAAATAAAAGCCAATAATGAAATTGAAGGAATAAATGATAACTTAGATATAATTGACTTGGTTATTGAAAATAAACCAGTTTCAGCTACTACTAGAAGAAGAATTATTAATCTTTACAGAGCCTATCAATTTATTTTAAATAATAAAAATATTAATGAAGAAAGTTTACATGAATTGTTTCAAATATTAAGTAAAGGGTTAATAACTAATGAGGGAATGGGGGAATATTATCGTACTGAAGGCGTATTTATATTACGTAATAGTTATGATATTTATCAAAGTTCTGGGATACCGGTTATAGAAATAGAAGAATATATGAAAAATTATCTTAATTATATTAATAGTGATAATGAAAAGACTTTGATTGATAAATTTATAAAATCACAAATAATTCATTTTTATTTAGTTTATATTCATCCTTATGTTGATTTAAATGGACGTGTTAGCAGAACTGTTAGTATGTGGTATTTATTAAATAATGGGGCTTATCCATATGTTAATTTCAACAGAGCCATATCTTTTAATCGTAAAAATTATTTAGTAAGTATTAGAAATGCTAGTAAGAGTGGTAATCTGACTAACTTTTTAGAATATATACTTAAAGTTATTTTAGTTGAATTTGAAAAAGATCACGTTATTCAAAGTATTAATGAAAATACAAGTTCATATTTATCTAAAGAAGATTTATTAATGATTCGGTATTTAATTACGATGAAAGAACATATGAGTATAAAAGATTTAGCAACTATTTATAATCATTATAATGATAAATTAAGTCCAAAAGTAATATATGATGACAAAATAGTACCATTACTTGATAAAGAAATTTTTGAGATATTTGGTAAAACTAGTACTTTTGTAAGAGAAGATTTACCAAATTATTTAATAAGAATAAATCCAAGTATTCTTGATTTTTCAGATCCGAAAGTTAAAAATTTAAATTTAGAAAGATTTAACTAAATTAAATTGTTCGAAATAGAAATCTATGATATTATTTAACTGTTGTAGGAGGTAAAAATGAAAGAAGTATTAGAACCTATTATAAATGAATTAGCAAATTTTTCTGTTAAAATCGTTATAGCAGTTTTAATAATTGTAATTGGACTTAGAGTTGTTAAGTTTGTTATGAAAAAAATAAAAAAAGGGAAAGGATTTAATAAACTTGAAAAAAGTACCCAAACATTTATTTATAGTATTTTAAATATTTTATTAAAAGGTCTAGTATTTTTAACAGCAATTACCGAAGTTGGTATCCCAATGACTTCAGTTATAGCCGTTTTAGGTTCTGCTGGTCTTGCTTTAGGACTTGCTCTTCAAGGTGGATTATCTAATATTGCTGGTGGTGTTATGATAATGCTATTTAAGCCATTTAAAGTAGGAGATTTTATAGATACTAATAGTTATTCCGGAACTGTTAAAGAAATTAATATTTTTAATACAGTTTTAACAACTTATGATAATAAAAAAATTATTATGCCAAATGGTGATTTATCAAATTCTGTTGTTGTTAATTCAACGGCTATGAAAAATCGTCTTTTAGATATTACGGTTTCAGTTGATTATAAGTCTTCGATTGAAGATGTTAAAAATATTCTTTTAAAAATTGCTAAAGATTGTAAATATCGTGTAAAAGATGAAGATATTTTAGTTGCTTTAAAAGAACATGGTAGTAGTTCATTAAACTTTACATTTAGAATATGGGTTTTAAAAGAAGATTATTGGACAGCCAAATTTGAACTATTGGAAATGATAAAGAATACTTTAGATGAAAATGGTATATCTATTCCATATCCAAAATTAGATGTAAATATTACTAAGTAAAATAGTCACGCTTTAAGTTATTTCGAATATTAATAACTTAGGGAGTGATTTTTTTGGATTATAAATTTTATTATGATAATAACAATGGTCAAGATGATTATGGTTTTAAAGGATTTGATGAAGATGGATATGGTTTAAAATGTAATAAGTTTAAGGTAAAATATCCACCTCAAGAACAAGATGTTCAACCAGGTATGGAATATTTAATGCGACCACGTCCTATTTTTGATAATCCTTGTTATAAAGGATCGGGAAAACTTAAAGGGAAGGTAGCAATTATTACCGGAGGGGATTCAGGAATTGGTAGAGCCGTAGCCGTAAGTTATGTTAAAGAAGGAGCAAAAGTTGTCATCGCTTACTTAAATGAAGATCGTGATGCAATGGAGACCAAGGAATATTTAGAAAACTTAGGTGGTGAGTGTTTACTTTTAAGAGGAGATGTTAAAGATCCTAATTTCTGTAAAAAAATAGTTGATGAAACAATTAATAAATTTGGTAGTATTGATATTTTAGTTAATAATGCCGGAGTTCAATTTCAACAAAAGAGTTTACTTGATATTAGTAATAAACAATTTGATTACACTATGAGAACTAATATGTATTCTATTTTTTATTTAACTAAATATGCTTTAAAACATATGTCACCAGGTGCTTCAATTATAAATGTTTCAAGTGTTACAACTTTTTATGGAGAACCTGAATTAATTGATTATGTCACTAGTAAAGGTGCAATTGTTGGGTTTACAAGAGCTTTATCTACTAACTTAGCCGATAAAAATATAAGAGTAAATGCTGTTGCTCCAGGTTACTTTTGGACAGCTTTGCAACCTGCTTGTTGGGAAAAAGAAAAAATACCAACACTTGGTGCCGATGCTCCAATGAAGCGAGCTGGAGAAACTTATGAAATAGCCCCTTTATTTGTATATCTAGCATCATGTGATTCATCTTATGTAACTGGTCAAGTAATGCATATAAATGGGGGACTTTATAAGGGTTAAAAAAACTAATAGAGTAATCTCTACTAGTTTATTTTTATCTGTTATAGAATTCAACGATTAATGCTTCATTGATATCAGCATTTAATTCATTACGTTCTGGTAATCTTACAAACTTAGCACTATTAGTATTCTTATCATAATCAATGTATTCAACTCTTGTAGTTACGTTTTCAAGAGCTTCTTTAACACATTTTAATTCTTTAGAATTTTCTTTTAATGCAATAGTTGAACCAATTTTAACTCTAAATGATGGAATATCAACTTTTTTACCATCAACAGTGATGTGTCCATGATTAACAAGTTGTCTTGCTCCACGTCTAGTGTTAGCAAATCCCATACGATATACTAAGTTATCTAATCTTGATTCAAGAAGTTTTAAGAAATTTTCACCATGAATACCTTGCATTTTTGAAGCTTCAACGAAAGTTTTATGGAATTGTCTTTCATTTAAACCATACATGAACTTAACTTTTTGTTTTTCTTTTAATTGTTCACCATAGTTAGAAAGTTTTCCTTGTCTTTTAGCTCCATGCATACCAGGTTTATAACTACGTCTTGCTAAATCTTTACCATTTTCAAGTGTTGAAAATCCAACACGACGACTTTTCTTATAACTTGGTCCTGTGTATCTTGACATATTTTCCTCCTTCAATATTATTCATAAACATTGATATTTATCATTTTCTTAGGGAATTCTTTTTAATACTTTCACTACATAACCAATAGTTACTAATAACCTTAAAGAACACATTAAAAAAATAGATAAACTGGGTTATCAATCGAATATGTACCCATATTATATATAAGGTTTAATGATTTGTCAATCAATTTTTTTTAAATATTGTAATTAATTGAAGCAAATGTCATTGAATATACAATAAGGTAATTGGTCATAATACTAGTGGTGAGATTAGTTATGAAAGGAAATTATTATACAATGACAGATTTAAACAAAATGATTGT
>JAFURC010000026.1 GCA_017472015.1 Bacilli bacterium | reverse complement strand
TATGCTAAAAATGGTATTAATATGTTTGATGCTTTAATCTCGCTTTTAAATAATAAACCTAAATTAGTTTAATTAGTAAAAAAAAACAGATAGAAAATTTATTTCTACCTGATTTTTGACGTGTCTAGTCTAAACTGTAACGATATTTGTTAAAAATCATCAATGTAAATCTTGATTACTATAAAAATGTTTGTTATGATAAAGTTAATCAACTAGATAAGTTTTATAAGTTATTAACTATTGATAATAAAGATGATTTAGATAAAGTAATAAAAAAAGAAAAAATACTTAAAAATTATAGTAGTAAACTGATAGATTTATCTAGTGACGAGAAATATGTGGAGGGTATCATGGATGAGATTATAGAAGAAAATGTAGCTAAACAAACTGCCTATTTACTTGGAGAACAATCTGGACTTGAAAAAGGTATCAGTCAAGGTATTCAAGAAAATAAACGTGAAGTTGTTCTTAACATGTATAAGAATAATTTATCTACCCAAATGATTGCTAACTGTACTAATTTATCTATTTCTGAAATCGAAGAAATTATTAATAATAATAAAGAATAATTTTAATGTTATTTAACTAAAAGAAAGACTTTTAATGATAAAAAATAGTTCTTAAAAACATTTAGAAGAACTATTTTTTTCTATCTTTCATATTTATTAATTCCAATTATCATATATAAACCGATAATAATTATTATTAAACTTATTCCTATTCCAGTTAAACCATTCATTAAATTTGAATTATAAACTTTAGTATTGGCATAGGTATCTAATAATACTATTTGAGTTAACATGATTGAAGTTAAGGAATTAGCAAAATTTGTTAATTTAACAGCTTTTAATATGGGATTTTTATCTCTTTTATATTTAATCATTCCATATAAAGCAGAAGAAATTGACCAAAAAGCCACTAAGGCAGTTAAATATGTTAAATATTCATGCATTGTTGTATTGGTTCCTTTATAGTAAATATAAACATTAACAAAGAAATACATAATTCCAAGTATTATAAGTAATATTCCATTATTAAGATAATTTGTATAACCTATTTTTTTAATCTCATCTTTATTTTTTATTAATTTTATTTTGTTGTAATCTTTAATTGAAAAAAATCTTGCAAATGATAAAATTATCATGAATAGTGCATTAATGAAAAACCAAAGAGATGGTAATGTTAAGGATAAGATAAATTTCATTATGGCTATTAAGATATTTCCAATAGTTGTAAATACTAAGAAGAATATTACTCGATCTTCTTTTTTTAATTTTTTTATATAATTTAGAATATTCATTAGTTATTACTTTTTAAATATGCATAAACTGGATAATTTAAAGCACATATTAAAAATCCGACTATCCCAGTTAACATTCCAATTATTAAATCTATTTTATCAGGACTTCCAACCATTATTTTACTCATTCCAAATCCCATTATTAAAGAACCTACTATACCAATTGTCCAAGTTAAAACTAATCCCCAATCAGTTTTTTGATTTTTAACTTTTTTAGGATTTTGTTTTCTATAAATCGGAATTATAAATAACAAAACAATAAATCCAATAATTGATACTACAACACCTGGAGTAAATAAATTCCATTCAGGAATTAAACACATTGTCAATCCAATTGCAAATATAAGTCCCCCAGTTGTTCCTAAAATTATTTCTAATAAAGTTTCTTTTTTCATTTCTCCTCCTAATTATTTTCCATATTTCTCATTAATTTCTTGAGATTTTTTTAAACTTTCTGCTACTTTCATCTTATTTTCATATTCAAGTTGTTTTTGTTCTTCAACAATTCTTTCTCTAGCTTCATCAATAGTTTCCCCATCTTTCTTTAAGAAAGTATCAACAAATTTATCTTCAATTTTTTGGTATCCACCTACTATTGATTCTTCTACTTTTTTATAACCATCTACTAAAGTTTTTTCAATTTTTTTATTAGCATCAACTAATCTTGACATTCTATCACCTCCATTCATTAAATCAACACTTGTTGTTTTATTACGTTTATATTATAATATTTTTAGAAGATTTAATTCAATCAACAATTTTTAATATTTGTTGGAATAATAAGGAGAAACGTATGAATACCCCTAATAATAAAAAAAAAAGCCTCAATTGAAAAAATTGAAAAAACTTTTTTACAATTAATTCAAAAGAAAAATATAGATGAAATAACTGTATCAACTATTTGTGAAATATCCGGACTTAATCGTTCAACTTTTTATGCTAATTATGTTGATATATATGATCTTGCGGAAAAAGTAAAACAACAAATGGAAATTGAATTTGCTAAGTTTCAACTTTCAAATAACTCTAAACAAAATCCTGATGGATATTTAAATATGTTTAGATATATTAAGGATAATCAAATTTTTTTTAAAACATATTTTAAGTTAGAATCTATTTCTATGAGTCTTCCAACTCAATACAATATTGAACTGGCTGAAAAATATTATGATAATAAATTTATAGATTACCATATAGAATTTTTTAGAGCTGGCCTTAATGCTATAATTAAAAAATGGTTAAATAATGGATGTCTTGAAAGTCCAGAAGAAATAAATGAAATCATAACAACTGAATATAAAAACAAGGGTTAATTAAACTCTTGTTTATTATTTTTCTTATTCTATTTATCCATATATTCTTTCAAGTTCATGTTGTATTTCTTCAGCACATTTAATCTGTTCTTCTAAATTTCATTTTCCAATATTTTTAGTATCTTTTAAAAACATAGAACCAGATTGATGAAAATAAAATTCGATATTTCGTTCTTTGGCTTCTATATATAAATTTTTAACCCATTCATATTCAATTGGTCTAACATCTTTTGTAGGTGCCATTTCACCACCAACATTAACACATTTTATTAATCCGGCATCTAAATATTTTCCTAAAGATATAGGACCAATTAATAGTGAACAAAATACTTCACGATGTTTTACTGGAGACTTCAAAAAATGTTTAAGATGAATATCAGTATATTCTTGATTTTCGATTGAAATACTAATATGAACATGATCCCATCCATCACCCCAATCAGATGGAACACAATATTTAATTTTTTCAGGTCTTTATATAGAAAAAAAGCCCGAATAATCGAACTTTTCGAAAACAAATATAAATTCTTAATTTTTACTAAATTAGCATCCCTTTATTTATACAAGTTGAAAACGCTTTTGTAGCCTACTCTTAGCCTAAACCAACTAACCTTTAGTATCCTAATTACTCGACTGAGATTGATGATTATAATAAGCTATTACAAGTTTATATATTTGCTCCAATAAAATAACTATTTCTTTTAATGGAATACTTATACTAATCGTTTTTATATTTTTGGGTTTTCTTTTATTATATTGATTAGTATCAAAAATAGTTAATGATTTTTGAGGTTCAAATATAAAGTTTGCATGAGACACTGCATTGCGAATATGTCCAGCATAATCATTATCCTTATAATCATCTTGATTTAAAACATAAACATTATTATCTATCTTATTTTTTATAAAATCATTAATTTTCTCATATTGCAAATTATCAGCATATATTTCTTTTGGAACAACAAAAAAAACATACAACAAAATCATTACAACACCTTGCGAATCTAATGTCATCTTTTTCAATATATCTTTAAATTCAAAATTATATTTTTTTAAAAAATAATCCGATTCAAGAAACTTTTTATCATTTAATTCCATTAATAGTACACCTATAGCAATAGATTGTATTACTAAATTATCATCATTATTTAACTTTAATATCATATATTCTCCTTACTAGTTCCTCAACATTTAAATAACCAAAAACATTTCCGATTGTTGTTTTAACTTCATTTTAACAATTTTGACAAGTGCAACGCATTTACCATTATCAAGAGATTCTTTAGCAATAAAAGTATATACCTGCTGTTTCCACAGTTAAATCTTGAATTTTTCCCATATTTATGCCTTCGAACTCATTACATTATAGCATAAATTCACCTAAAATTAGAATACGAAAACAACTAACTTCCAGTTTTTTTATGGTATCAAAAAGTCCGAATAATCGGACTTTTTGAAAACAAATATAAATTCTTAACGTTTTGAGAATTGTGGTGCACGACGAGCTTTTTTAAGACCATATTTTTTACGTTCTTTAACTCTTGCATCACGAGTAATCATTCCATTTACTTTAAGAGTTTTTCTTAAACTATTTTCACTATCTTTACTAGTAGTTGAATCATATTCAAGTAAAGCTCTTGTAATTCCTAAACGAATTGCTCCTGATTGACCTCTGAATCCACCACCAAATACATTAACATTTACATCAAATAATTCTTTTGTATTTGTTAATACTAATGGTTGTTCTAAATCCATAACAAGTGTTTCAAATGGAAAATATTCACGAACATCGCGACCATTAACAGTAATTTTTCCTGAACCGCTTGTAAGAGTAACTTTTGCTACACTACCTTTTCTTTTTCCAGTAGCTTGATAAATCTTTGCCATCTTTTGTATCCTCCCTATTTAATTTCCATTTGAACTGGTTTTTGAGCTGTATGTGGATGAGTTTCTCCCTCATAAACAAATAGCTTTTTACCCATAGCTCTTCCTAAACGATTGTGTGGAAGCATTCCTTTTACTGCTCTTTCGATCATTTCAATTGGATAATTTTCACGCATTTCACGAGCAGTTCTTTCTCTTAATCCTCCTGGATACATAGAATGGTTATAATACATTTTATCATCTAATTTGTTTCCAGTTAAATTAACTTTTTTAGCATTGATAATAATAACATAATCACCACAATCAACATTTGGTGTATAAGTTACTTTATGCTTTCCTTTTAAAACATGAGCCGCTTTTGTTGCAACTCTACCTAGTGATTCACCCTTAGCATCAATTACATACCAAGAACGAACTACATCTTCTTTTCTTTGTATAAAACTTTTCATTTTCTATTCTCCTCTTTCTTTGAGCCCTGTGTTCCCACCACAAAACTCTCCGGGAATCAATGTACCGACATAGATTATACAAAAATAGTTAGTAAATGTCAACATTTTTTTGCACTTTACTTACCTTTTGTAGCAACCATTTCTTTTCTTTTTTGATAATTTTTCTTTGACATACCAAATATACTATTAAATTTATTATTTATAACAATGTCTTCACCTATTGATTCAATAAATTCTTTTCTTTCGATTATTTCATCTAATGTTAAAGTTAAAATAGATGAACTATTAATAACAACATCCAAAACACCTAAACTTTCTAAATAAGGAAATACTTTTTCTAAATGTTTTTTATCTTTTATAACAATTAAAGATATTAAAAATTTATTAGAATAATGTGTTATTAAATAATCAATTGTTTCTTCAATTTTAGATGATTTTTTAAAAAATATACTGCCTGTGATTTCTATTTTATTTTTCTTACAGACTTCAATTATGTTTTCGATTTCAACTGATGTTTGTTTAAATACACTTCCTGTCAGTTCGATATTATTTTTCCTACATACTTCAATTATTTTTTTGATTTCTTCTGGTGATTTCAAAAATACACTGCCTGTTATTTCGATTTTATTTTCTCTACAGACTTCAATTATCTTTTTGATTTCTTCAGCTTTTTTTAGAAATACACTTCCTGTGATTTCGATTTTATTTTCTCTACAGACTTCAATTATCTTTTCGATTTCTTCGGCTGATTTATAAAATACACTTCCTGTGATTTCTATTTTATTTTCTCTACAGACTTTTATTATCTTTTCGATTTCTTCTGCGGATTTATTAAATACAGTACCCACTAGTTCAATATTATTTTTCTTACAGAATTCAATTATCTTTTCAATTTCTTTGGCTTTTTTTTGAAATACACTTCCTGTCAGTTCGATATTATTTTTCCTACATACTTCAATTATTTTTTTGATTTCTTCTGCTGATTTATTAAATACACTACCTGTGATTTCTATTTTATTTTCTCTACATACTTTTATTATCTTTTCGATTTCTTCTGCTGATTTCATAAATACACTGCTTGTGATTTCTATTTTATGATCTTTGCATTTGTCAATTACTTTTTTTATTTCACTAATTTTCAAATTAGATTTACATGCAGACAAAATAAGATTTTTATTAAAAATATTATTAGTAAAAAAAATAAATTCAATATCTTTTATTCTTGAAACATCTACACTTAAAATAGAAGTAACTCTATGTAACATATCTAATCCATAATTAGTTAAAACATAATCATAAGTTTTTCTCAATTCAATCGGATCAGTACTTAAAATATGTAAACAAGTTTCTATATCATAATTATTTACTTTTGATTGTTTTAAAAATTCATAATTACTTCTTACAGCATCAACATTTCGATACATTACACTTGGACATTTTTCTATATTAGTTGGACTTATGTTTAATTCTTTTATTAGGTAATCTAAAACATTTTTAATTTCAAAATAATAACCATAATCAACTATATTAGAATTTTTCTTTAATACCTTTAAAGGATCTATTCCATATTCTTTTAATAATACTTCTAAGTTATATTCATTTATCATTCTAAACACTCCAATATATCTAAATCATTTTCTATTATATTAACATAATCAAATCCTAGTTTAGTAATTAATTTATTAAACTTATCTTTAAACTCTTTATTACCACAGATAAATATAAAAGTATATCTTTCAAATATATCTTCTATATCTTGAAATCCTAATTCTTTCAAATAACTTAAATTATTTATTACATCTTCTATATTATCATTTATTAAACTTAAATATTCTTTACCATATATTTCTATTATTTTATTATAATTAATTTCCATAGTAATTCCTCCGATTTTATTATAAATGATATTTTTAATTTTTCAAACTAAAACTATTATTAACTATTAAAGTACTATACATAAATAGAATATCTTGATTATTAAATTCTATTAAATCTAAATAATTATTACTACTTATATAACGATTATCTATTAGAGTAATTTTCTTATAGTTACTTGTTAATAGAGGTGTTATACTACTAGCAAATGAATCTCTAAATATTACTAATTCTTTATCTGTATTACTATCTTTATTATTAATTTCAATAAAAGAACTCGCTCCATCTAAATAAATTTCATAACTATCAATACTAGTTAATTTATCTAAATTATAAACTGTATGTAAATTTTTATTTTCTAAATAATTAACATTAATATTATTTAATTTATCATTTTCTAAATAACATAATTTATCAGGATCTCTTTTAATAGCTGCTTCACTATAATAAACTCCATAGAAATTATTATAAGTATTTACTTTATAATTTTCTTTAATATAATTAACATGCATTTCTTTATTTAATTCTTTTACTACTTTATCAAGTTTTTCTTGTTTCCAATGCGTATCTGTTTCATAGTAATCATTAAGTTCTAAAGTATTTCTTATATCAATATTTTTAATATCTAAATTATTTATTTCATTATATAAATAATCATAATTAAGTTTTAAAAAATTAGAACTTTCTAAATAATAATTTTTATCTGGAATAATTACCATATAAATATTATTATCTTTAGTTAAATAAGATTTGGTTATATTAATATGATTTAAAAAATTACTAATTGATTTTTTATTTAAATTTTCTCTTTTAAAAATATAATTATCATGTAAATAAATACCATTGTTATCAAGTTTATTTAATATATGATAATTAAAATTGGCTTTTATACTCCTAAAACTATCTCTAAATGGAAAATGATCTAGTAAATACTTTTCTACTTCATTTAAATAATTACTATTTAAACTAAACTCAGGAAACTCTTTTAAATTTCTTCTTTCAGTTAAACTTATATCTTTATCTTTTAATATTATTCCAAGACCTGAAAATAATATTAAATAACTAATAAATATATATACAATTATTTTCTCTTTCATACTCCTCCTAAAATCTAAAATATAAAAATGGATTAAATGATTCATCTATTAAAAAGGCAGTTGTAAGAACTAAAAGTAAAATATAAATAATAGGTTCTAAATAATCTATTATTATTTTAAATTTAGTTTTATTTATTTTATTTATAATTATTTTTAATAAGGGAGTTGCACTCATAATAGAAATTATTAATAAGATACTATAACTTTTTAAATAATAAATGGTTTCAGATGTTTTAAATGGAATTTTATTTAAGAAAAACATATTTTTTAAACTGATTATTATTTCATTTAAAGAATTAGAGTTAAATATTAAAAAACTAATAATAACTATTAATAAAGTATAAATATATTTAAATACTTTAGTTTTTTCTAAATATTTATGTAAAAATAATTTTTCAATTACCAGAATTATTCCAAAGTAAAGTCCCCAGATAATAAAATTCCAACTTGCTCCATGCCAAAAACCGGTTAAAAACCAAACAATAAATATATTTCTTAACCATTTAAATTTACTTACTCTATTTCCTCCTAAAGGAATATAAACATAATCTTTAAAGAAACTTGATAAAGATATATGCCAACGTCTCCAGAAGTTAGTAATGGAATTAGCAATTAGCGGATAATTAAAGTTTTCTAAAAAATGAAATCCAAACATTAAACCTAGTCCAATTGCCATATCACTATAACCTGAAAAATCAAAATATATTTGAAGTGTATATAAAATTGATTTTAACCAAGAAGAAAGAATATCAATAGTTACTAATTCTTTTAAAAATTCACCTAAAACATTAGCAATTAAAACTTTTTTAGATAATCCAATTACAAATCTTTTTATTCCTTCACTAAAGTTTTTAAAACTATGATTTCTATTAACTAATTCTTTATCTATATCTTTATATCTAACAATAGGTCCGGCAATTAATTGGGGAAATAAACTAACATAAGTCATGAAATTAATTAAATTATCAGCAGGTTTAATCTTTTTATTATAAACATCTATTACATAACTTAAGGTTTGAAATGTAAAGAAACTTATTCCAATTGGCATTACAATGTATAGATAATTAAGGTTGACGTTAAATAGTTGGTTGACATTAAAAATAAAGAAATCTGTATACTTAAACACTAATAATTGTAAAATATTGTAAAAAATTGCTATTATTAAGTATATTTTTTTATGTTCTTTCTTTTCTATTAGTTTACTTAAGTAGTAATTAACTAGACATGATAATATTAAAATAATAATGTATTTAGGTTCTCCTAAAAAATAAAAAAGCAAACTAAATATTAATAAAACTAAGTTTTTATACTTATTTTTTGATAAAAAATAAATAATTAATAAAATTGGTAAAAAATAATAAAGAAAAGTTATACTTGAAAATAACATAAATCCTCCAAAAAAAGTCTTCTAATGAAGACTATAAATTATCAAATCCTTGATCTAATTTTTCACGAGTAGTTTGATCTTCAACAATTATAAGAATTATTAAATCACCTTTGTTTTTGATGATAACATCTTCTTTTTCTACTCCAACACATATCCATTTTCTTGGATCAACATTTTCTTTAATTTTTGTTTTGATTGCTTCAATATCAGCATTTTCTTTAGTTCTAATTAAAACAGTTGAATGAGCAATTGAACCGATCATTGATTCACTTGCTAAAGCACTTTCAAATTCAATATCACTTGTTCCTAAGTAATATTCAACATTTTCATCAGTTACTAAAGTATTAGCAAGTCCCATTGGTCTTTCATCTTCTTTGATATCAGAATATACTTTAGTCATGATATCTTCAAGATTTCCTTCAATGTTTTTAGCTCCACATCCAGTTATTGTTAAAACTAATATTAATGCGATTATTAAAGTTTTAAATTTCTTTAACATACTACCTCCATTTATATTTTTAATACTACTTAAGTTTAATATGAAAGTAAATTAAAGTCAAGAAAAAAGCATGTAATTTAATACACGCCTAATTTTAAACTATTTTCTTCCTTTTTGGATTTCTTCTTGAAAAGTTTCTGATGCTATTTGGAAATCTCTTTCTTGTCTAATTATTTCATCTTTTGTAACTTCTAGACAGTTTTGAATTTTTGCTAGTTCTTTTCTTTTACCATCATCTGTTAAGAATTTTAAATACTTTGAAACTTCTGAAACAGGAATTTCTCTTTTAGAAATACCAGGTAAAATACCTTCTAGTAACACTCCAAATTGAATTTTAGTTCCTGTTAAAATTTCTACTAAATTATTTTCATTTCCTTCTGCATATACTTTAATAGAATTTTCAGAATCTAAATCAGCAAATGGTTTAGTATAATCTACTTTTTCAGCAGAAAAATTTCTTAATTTAACTTCATAATATTTTTTATTTTGGTTATTCATATCAAATATCTCCCTCTTTTGTTAACATATTTTATCAAAAAAAGCCTATTTTGTCAAATCACACATCAATTATTTCACATTTACTTTTGATTTCCTTAACAAAAATTGATTCATTATTTTTCATAGTTAATAGGTAAACATAATTCTTAGTTCTTGTTAGGGCAACATAAAAAAGACGTCTTTCTTCTGCATATAAATACTTTTCTTTATTTTTAAAAAACAATTTTAAAACTTCATCATCTTCCATTTTATTAGGAAAACCAAGGATATCATCACATAAATTTAATATAATTACATTTTCTGATTCTAATCCTTTAGACGTATGAACTGTTAAATATCTTACATTCATATCTTTATATTTTATATAACCATCTATAATATCCCCTTTATAGACACTTGTAATATCATGATTACATCTACCTAAAACCAATATTTCTTTTTTATTTTCTAAATATAATTTATCTAAAAGTCTTAAAAACTTATATTCATAATTACTTCTTGTATAATAAACTAATTTAACTGGACTATTTAATCTTTTATCAGATATTATTTTTTTACTTAATTGATAAGGATTTTTCTTAATAAAACTATACGATATTTTAATTAAATCTAAAGAATTTCGATAAGTTTTATTCATATATAAAGTTTTACTATTTTTAAAATACTTTCTGAAATTAACAAACAAATCTAAAGTACATCCTGAAAACTTATAAATTGATTGAAAATCATCTCCAACACATAATATTTTACTATCACATTCTTCCTGAATATTCTTTACTAAATTATATCTTACCATTGAAGTATCTTGAAATTCATCGATTATTATATATTTATAAAACTTTTTCATTCCAAATTTCTTTATTATTTTACTTGTTAAACTAATCATATTATCAAAATCTATTTTATAAGAACTATTCATTTCACTTAAATAAAGATTATAAATATCAAACATAATTATTAGAAAACATTTATTTTTAAATTGTTTCTTTCTTGAAAATATATATTTATTTCTTTTTAGATATTTTCTAAAATTAGTTATATTATGATCATGACTTTTAATCATATTAATAAACTTAATAATTAACTTTTTATATGATAAAAATAATTTGAAATAATCTTTCTTTATAATATCTAAATTTAAATTATCAACCTCAGTATAATACTTAAAATATTCAATTACATAATTTAGATGACCATTATAATAAATATAACTTTCAAAATATTCGAAAACAACATATTCTAGTAAATCAGATTCGGCTATTTGAAAGAATACATGATGATCATGCAAAATTTCTAAACTTAATTTATGAAAAGTAAATATATCTAATTCATAAACTAACTTCTTTTTTAAACTATTAACTGTTTCATTAGTAAATGATATACATAAAATATCTTTTGGATTTACATTTTCTTTTTCAATTAAATATTTAATTTTCCCTACTATTGTTAAAGTTTTACCAGAGCCTGCACCGGCTACAACTAAAATATTTTCATGATTATCAAGAATTATTTTTCTTTGATTCAAATCTAATTTATAACCATTTATATTATCAAAAAAGTTATCAGTTAATTTATTTTCCTCTTCCATATTTATACCTCAATATAATATAAACGGAAAAAAGTTAAAAAAGTTAATTGAAGATGTTTTTATTTAAAATAATATTAATTAACTAAATTATAAGTAAAAAAGATGTAAAAATTGTAAAGTAATTTTACTTTTATTGATACTTCTTAATATTAAGTGTTATAATGAATTTGAAAGTAGAGGGAATATGAAAAGAATAAAAGATATTGATTTAGAAAATAAAAAAGTAGTTATTCGAGTAGATTATAATGTTCCACTCGATAGTAATTTAAATATTGTTGATGATAATCGAATTAAAGAAAGTTTAGAAACAATTAATTATTGTTTAGATAAAAATTGTAAAATAATTTTATTATCCCATTTAGGCAAAATAAAAAAAGAAGAAGATAAAATTAAAAAGTCTTTAAAACCAGTTAGTATTCGTTTAAGTGAACTTTTAAATAAAAAGGTTTTATTTATTCCAGAAACTAGAGGAAATTTAGTTAATGAAGCAGTTAATAATATGAAGTCAGGGGATATTATTTTACTTGAAAATACAAGATTTGAAGATTTAGATGAAAAAAAAGAAAGTGGAAATGATTCTGAACTTGCTAAATACTGGGCAAGTCTTGGAGATGTATTTATAAATGATGCTTTTGGTACATCTCATAGATCTCATGCTTCAAATGTTGGGGTTTCTCAAAATATTAAAGAAAGTTGCTTAGGTTTTTTAATTGAAAAAGAACTTGATAATCTAAAACTTATAACTGATAATCCTAAAAGACCTTTTGTTGTTATTTTAGGTGGTGCTAAAATTGTTGATAAAATTGGAACTATTAAAAATTTAATCAATAAAGCTGACCATATTTTAATTGGTGGGGCTATGGCTTATACTTTCTTAAAAGCTAAAGGACTTGATACTGGGGCTTCTTTAATTGACGAAGAAAGTCTAGAATTTGCTCGTGAAATGTTAGATAAAACTGATAAAATTATTTTACCAATTGATCATGTTGTGAGTGATTCTTTAGAAAATTCAAGTTTTAGTATCAAAGATACTATTTCTGATTCAGATATTGGTCTTGATATTGGTCCAGAGACAATTAAACTTTTTAAAACTTATTTAGAAAATAGTAAAACTATCTTTTGGAATGGTCCTATGGGTTATTATGAAAATGAAGTTTATCAAAATGGAACTAAAGAGTTATGTGACATCATTAGTAAATTAGATGTAATTTCTGTTGTTGGTGGTGGAGACACGGCTTCTTGTGTTATTAATATGGGATATAAAGACTTATTTACTCATGTTTCAACAGGTGGCGGGGCTTCTTTAGA
Organism: Bacilli bacterium; assembly: GCA_017472015.1. Lineage (GTDB taxonomy): Bacteria > Bacillota_I > Bacilli_A > RF39 > UBA660 > RUG591. Next base: position 99,298 of record JAFURC010000026.1, on the reverse strand, counting down.
ACTTTTAGAAGGTAAAGATTTACCGGGTATTAATATATGAAGAAAAAATTATTAATTACCTATGCTTCTTATGGATCTGGTCATAAAACAACAGCGGAATACGTTTATGATTACTTTAAAGAACACAGTAATGACTATGAAATAAAAATAATTGATGTGATGGACTATGGTAATTTAATTGCTAAGTTAAATGTTAAAATGTTTAACTTAAATTTTAAATTTCAAAGTAGTATTCCATCAACTATTGGTTATGAACTTTTAGATAATCAAATTGCAACCGCACCTTATAAAGAAATTGTTAAAATATTATTTAAAAGTGATTTGACAAAAGATATTTTAGATTATAACCCTGATATTTTAATTTCAACCCATTTCTTTGGGGGAATACTAATGGGCATGATTAATAATAAATATGAAACAAAAACGAAAATTTTAACTATAATAACTGATTATGCCTCAAATCATATGTGGCTTCGTAATCATAAACGAGAAGATGCCTTAATAGTTAGTAATGATATTGTTAAAAAAGAGTTATTAAAATATGGGGTTCAAGAATCTAAAATTTATCCATTCGGAATACCTTTATCAAGTAAATTTAAAAATGTTTCAGAAGATACTAGAAAAATAAAATACAAATACGGTATTAAAAATAATAAATTGGTTGTACTATTTTTAGGAGGAGGCTCACTTGGAGCAACTTATACTTATAATTATTTAAAACAAGTTTTAAAACAAAATCTTCCTATAAATATTATTTTTGTTTCAGGTAAGAATATGAAACTGCAAAATAAATGTAATAACTACATAAAAGAAGAAAAAATTAAAAATGTAACTGTTTTAGGATTTACTAAAGATATTTCTAATTTATTAAATATTGCTGATGTGGTTATCTCAAAACCAGGTGGATTATCAGTAACTGAAGCCTTGGAAATGAAAACACCGATGGTTTTAATTCCTGGAAATGGTGGACAAGAAAATTATAATGCAAGATTTGTTGTTAAAAATCATTTTGGTATTCGAACTTATAATGCCATACATCTTGCTAAAACTATGAAAAAATTAGTTGATAATCAAGAATTAATTAAGAAAATGTATAATAATTTAAAAAATTATGAAGAAAATAAATCAGTTGAAAAATTATTCAATTTAGTTGAAGGGATGGAAATCGATAAATGAAATTAATATGTGCTAATTTTAAAATGAATTTACTTGAAGAGGATATTATTAATTATTTAGATGTAATTGAAAATAAAATTGATAAAAATAATACAGTTTTTTTTCCAAATAATCTTTATTTAAAACATTTTAAAGATAAAAATTATTTAATTGGTAGTCAAGATATTTCTTTTAAAGAATTTGGTTCTATTACTGGTGATACTTCCCCTATTCAATTAAAAGAATTTGGTATTACTTATACTTTAATTGGACATTCAGAACGTAGACTTTATTTTAATGATTCAAAATATATTTCTAAAAAGATTGCACTTGCTTTAAAAAATAATTTAAAAATTGTTCTTTGTATTGGAGAAACTTTAGATGAATTTAATAATCAAGAAACTTTTAAAGTTTTAAAACAAGAATTGGATGAGGCTTTAAAAGATAGTTTAAATAATTTAAGTAATTTAAATGACAATTTAATAATTGCTTATGAACCAATTTGGGCTATTGGAACTGGTAAAATTCCAACAAAAGATATCATTGAAAATACTATTTCTTTTATAAAAAATTATTTAAAAGATACTTATAATTTAAATTTAAAAGTATTATATGGAGGAAGTGTTAATTTAGATAATATTTATCTACTTGATAGTATTTCTATAGTTGATGGATATTTAATTGGTGGTGCATCACTTGATCCAACTACATTTTTAGCCTTAATTAGTAAGGTTTCGACATATTAGGACAAAAAAAGTTCTTTAAAAAATTTGTAAAATATTATATAATTAAAATGCGTGCAGTATAGAAGAAAGGAACATAATGAAAAGAATAAAAGTGCTTATGATCGACGATAATAAACAATTAGTCGACATGGTTAAAGAGTATTTTAGTAGTCACGCAGTAATTGATTTAGCCTTAATAGCTAATGACGGGGTTGAGGGAATTGAAGTTGTAAAAAATAATTTAGGAAGATTTGATTTAATTCTTTTAGATCTTATTATGCCTAAAAAAGATGGTCTCGCGGTACTTGAGGAGATTAATAATTTACCAGGGATACCAAAAATAATTGTTTTAACTTCTTATAATACACCAGAAGTTATTAGAAAAGTCGCGAGTTATGGAGTTAACTATTTCATGTTAAAGCCATTTGAACTTCCGGAACTTGAAAGAAAAATTTTAGAATGCACCGATGAAGTTAAACGAAGTTTTAAAACAATTGATTTATATCACAACAACTTAGAAATTGCCATAACTAATGTTTTACATGAACTTGGAGTACCTTCCCACATTAAAGGTTACTCTTATATTAGAGAAAGTATTTTAGAAGTGTTTTTTAATCCAAATGTTGTTGGAGGAATAACTAAAGAATTATACCCGAAAATTGCTGAAGAGTTTAATACGACAGTATCCCGAGTTGAAAGAGCAATTCGCCATGCCATTGAAGTAAGTTGGAATCGCGGGAATTGGGATTTAATGCAAGATATATTCGGTTATAGTGTTGATATTGAAAGAGCTAAACCAACAAACTCAGAATTCATTATAACTGTTGCCGATAAATTAAGACTTGAGTATTCAAGTAAAATAAATTAAAACATAATATTAAAACCATTATATGATTTTACTCATACAATGGTTATTTTTTTTGAACAAGTCCCTTATATTTATTATAGGCTCTTTCATTTATAACTAAATCAAATTCGCCAATATATTCCATAACTGTTGAATTAAAACTTAATTTAATATTATTTAAAGTATTATATTTCCATAAATCTTCTTTATTAAAATCTCCAACTACTGCATTTAAATTAATATACATAAATCCTTCACTTTTATATTTTTTAATAAGTTCCCATATAAGAACATATCTTGGATTAAATTTTAAATATTCTTCATAGTAACTATCAATAATTAACTCTACACCATTATTATGTTTAATTGTAAAAGCTGCTCCTATAGTTATAAAATCGGGATTCTTTTTTGATAAATTTGTTGCATATACAAGTTCATTCTTATAAAAATTTAAAGACTTATCTGATTCCATTTTTTGATTTATTATTTCTTGTTTTTCATTACCTTTTATACTTATATCTTGAACAAGTGATGCTAACTCTTCATTTTTAATAGCTTCTTTATCATACATTTTTTTCATATTATTTATGTATTTATCTGTGTTGACATTAATAAAGAAAATATCCATAGCATTATTTTTGGAAAAATTATTATATAATCATTGATAATATCTTTTTTTACGACTCTTATTTTTTAAAGAAGTAAATTTATAAAGTTCATCAATATTACCATTTGGATCAAGAACTATTTCAACACCTGAATCGACACTATTATCAATGATTGCTTTAGCTTCTTTATCAATTTTTGCATAAAGTTTTTTGATATCTTCTTGTAAATTAACAAATGTGACTAATCTTGGTTTGTAGTTTTCAAAATATTTATTAAATCCTAAGTGAACATAATTATTTTGTTTTAATGTTTTTAAAATATCATTAACAGTATTACTAAAATAGATAATATTTCCATGCCTGTCTTTTTCACTACAAATTACTGGTGGATCTATTTTTATAAAGGCATAATGTTGTTTTTTTAGTAAATCAATAAGTCCCATTGTAATATTTTTAACTAGTTTAGGATTAGTGTAATCTATTAAAAATCCTCTTGGAGCATAAGCATATTTATAATAAAAGTTTAGTTTTTTATGTAAAAATAAAGTTACTCCTACTAAGGAATCATTTTCAACAAAACCAATGTAGAAAGTATTTAATCCTTCATAACGAGATGTTTCAGCATAAGATGATGTTTGATAATATGTACTATATTTATGTTTATAAGCAAATGCATCAAACTCTTCTTTTGTCAGTGCTACTATTTTCATCTCTTCAACTCCTTCTTAATTATTATACATATTTTTTGAATTAATATCAATAACTTAAAAATTCTTTTATGAAAAAGTATTCTTTTTTTAAGATATTTGATATAATAAAAATAGTAAAGGTGGTGTTTAAATGGAAACATTAGATATTAATGATACTTTAATTAATGAAGAAATTATTGAACCAATTGATATTATAGAAGAAAATGTTGAAAATTTAAATGAAGATACAAATATTTCTGATAATTATTTAAATCAAAATATCAAAATTCAAGATGAAGAATTAGAAAATGATGTTCTTGAAGAGGAGATAATTGATGAGAAAGTTAATCAAGAAGAAATAATTGAAGAAGAAGTAATTAATAATCAAGTAATAGATGAAAATAAAGATATTGATGTTTCAAATGAAGTTGATGAAATTAATTTAACTAAAGAAATTGAAACTATTAACCCAAGTCAAGAAAGTTTAGATATTCTAAATCAATATGGAGAAAATTTTAGTACTAAAGAATACCTAACTAATCCAGCAATTGGAAGAGATGAAGAGATTAAACAATTAATTGTTACGCTTTTAACTCCTGAAAAATCCGCTATTTTAGTAGGTAAACCTGGTATTGGTAAAACTTCAATTGTTGAAGGTCTTGGTTATAAAATTAGAAATAATGATGTTCCGGATGCCTTAAAAGGCTATTCAATTTATAAATTAAGTGCTGCAAGTTTAACTGGTAATATGCCTGAAACTAACGAACTTAGAATTCAATTTATTGTAAATCATTTAAAAAAACTTGATAAAATTATAATTTTTATTGATGAAATTCATACTTTAATTGGTAATGGCGAAAATACTTTAGACTTTGCTAATATCATTAAACCTTTAATTGATCGAGGAACTATTAAAGTAATTGGAGCTACAACATTAGATGAATATGAACGTTATATTTTACGTGATAAGGCTTTTGTTCGTCGTTTTCAAAAAATTGAAGTAAGTGAACCTAATCGTGAGATGGTTATTCAAATTTTAATGGGAACTTATCCTAAATTTGAACAAAAAATGGGTTTAAAACTTAAATATACTGATTTCATTAAAGAAAATATTATGGCCTTCATAGTTGATGCTACAAGTGAATTTAAAAGAGTTTATGAAACTTCTGTAAGATACCCGGATATTTCTTTAACTCTTTTGCAACAAGCTTTCTCACATGCTTTATTTAATAATAAAAAAGAAGTTAGTATAAGAGATATCAGAAAAGCCATTGAAACAACTAAATTAATATATCCCGATGTAATAAAAAAAGAATTAGTAAGATTTAATACTGTATTCAAAGATGTTTATTTAATGGAAACTAAACAAATACTTAAGGATGAAGTATGAAAAAAATAATTTATTATTTAAGAATAGTTTTATTTACTTTATATTTAATTGCAATGTTTTTATTAATAGATAAAATATATAGGGCTAATTTCTTTTGTACTTTGTATTTTCTATTAAACTTTATATATTCATTTATTATGATTTTAACTATTCTTTCTAAGAAAAAAATAATTAAAGAGACTATATCATATAATATACTAAATATTGGGATTTATCTTTATAGTTTTATGCTTTTAAAAATCACTTATTCGAATACAACTTTAGATATTTTAAGTAATGAAATATATTTTCGAAATAACTTTATTATGCTAAGTATTTTATTAATAGGAATTATAATTTATTCTTTAATAATTAATAAAGAAAGCAAAAAGGATAACTAATAAATTTAATTAAAGTTATCCTTTTTCATTACTTTTTTTTATTTTTTTCCAATAATCTTTCTTGATAAGTTTCATATGTATAAATTTCTTCTTCTAAAAGATCTACATTGAAAATCAAATCATTTTCTATTTGCTCTACTGAAACATTGTTTAAATTACTTTCAGTTTTTAAAAGTTTTTTATTAGCAAAATGTTCATAAATTCCTTTTATTTTTTGAGAATTATCAGCTATTCGACTACTTAAAGTTTCTAATAATTGTTGAAGTTCTTGATCAGTAATATTTTCTAAACGATATTGAATACTAATAAAAATTTCATCTACTAATTTTTCTATATATTCAAATATTTTTTCATATATTTTAATTAAATCTCTTGTACTTTTTAATTCTTCTTCATTTAGTTTTGAACTATTTTGAGCAAGTCGAATGTTATTATCTAAAACTTTTTTAGGAGTAGCTCGACAAGCCATTGCATGGGCTACTAAATCAATTAATTTCATAGTTGATAAATCTTTTAATTGATTTTGAATTGCATTTTGAATTAAATCAAATAATTCACCTATATTTTGAACTTTTCGAAAATTATAAGGAGTTGCATACTCAAAATATAAAGTAACTAAATCTTTAGAAGATAAATTACTAAGTTCTTGTTTTAAATTATTTTCTAAAGTTTCAAAACTCATTCCGTGTTCTTTTTGTAAATCATCTTTTCTATCTAAATATTTTAAATAGATATTAATTAATTTTATTTCTTTCATAAACATCACGCCTTAATTTTAACACTATTTTCTAAAAATGTAAAGTGTGTAAAATTAATTGTTAACAAATTCAATTTAGTAACTTAGTTGTAAAAGTAAATTCCATCTATTTTTTTTGAAATGTGGAACTTAGCTATTCAAATTTTATGAGTGGAATTTAGGTCTGCAAACATATATGTTACATAACTAAATCCAATAGTACTTGCATTAATTTCTATATTATGTATAATATTCCATGTTGTTTGGGGGATATGGCAACACTGAGGAGTGACCAGAGCACCAAATAATGGTTAAACCAAAAAGGAAGCTAAATTTCAAGAAAATGCTTTCTTTTTTTCTTTCTTTTTGGGAAACCCATAAGCGATAAACCTCGGAGTTTGAGGCAGAGCCTCAATATATAGTAATTTTATTTTTTTCTTGTGATTTTTTAATTAATAACTATAATATACATATTGATGGTGCTTATTCATAATTAAAAGAAATTGGAGGTATTTAAAAAAATTATGAAGAATAAACATTTATCATTTGATGATAGATTAACTATCGAGAGAGGATTAAGCAAAAATTTATCATTTAAAGCAATTGGTAATACAATAAACAAAGATTGTACTACAGTAGCAAAAGAAATAAAAAATCATATTCAATATAAAAATACTGGAGCTGTTGGAAGACCATTTTTTGATTGTATTCATAGACATAATTGTGAATTTAAAGAACGTGGAACAAAATGCAACATTAAAAATTGTAATCATTATCAAAAAGAAACATGTGTTAAATTATCTAAACCGCCATATGTTTGTAATGGTTGTAAAAATAAATCCAATTGTACTTTATCAAAGAAAATATATTCAGCTGAATATGCTTACAAAGAGTACAAAGATATTTTAGTAAATTCAAGGCAAGGCATTAACTTTACTAAAGAAGAAATTCAAAATTTAAATGATATTTTAGTTCCACTTATCAAAGAGCAAAAACAATCTATTCATCATGCTTGTATTAATAATAAAAACAAAATCATGTGTAGTGAAAGGGAAATTTATAATCTTGTTGATATAGGTGCTTTAGAAGTTAAAAATATAGATTTACCTAGAAAAGTAAGATATAGACAAACTCCAAAAAGAAAAACGTACTATAAAATTGATAAAAAATGCTTAGAAGGAAGAAAATATGATGACTATTTAATTTATATTTCTAACAATCCTGATATAAATTTAGTAGAAATGGACACCGTTGAAGGTATTAAAGGTGGCAAAGTACTACTTACCATTCATTTTGTAAACTGTTCTTTCATGCTTGCATTTATAAGAGAACACAATGATGCTCAATCTGTAATTGATATTTTTAATATGATAGAAGAACAAATTGGAACGGAAGTGTTTAAAATATTATTTCCGGTTATTTTAACAGACAATGGTTCTGAATTTTCTAATCCAGTTGAAATAGAAATAAATAATGACACAGGAGAAATTAGAACCCAAATATTTTATTGTGAACCCGGAAGATCTGATCAAAAAGGTTCGTGTGAAGTTAACCATGAAATGATTAGAAGAGTTCTGCCTAAACACTCATCATTTGACAATTTAACTCAAGAAGATATTAATCTACTTATGTCACATATCAATTCTTACAAAAGAAAAAAGTTAAACGATTGTAGTCCATTACAATTATTTAACTTAATGTATGGCAATAATATTGCCAATAATTTAGGAATCAAAGAAATTGATCCTAATAACATCGATTTATCAGTTGACCTACTTAAGAAATAATTAACTGATAAAATTCAAATAAGCACCATCAATGTATAATTTACTGCAAAATATTTAGAGTGGAATTTTCAAATTCAAAAAAATTTAGAAAAAGCCATTCTCCTTTTGCGTGCAACAAATTACGTAAATTTCGGCTTACAAATGATATTTTACATCATTTTTTACAAAAAAAATACCCCTAATTTTACTTAAGGATATATTTTTACCTAGTTCGATGGAGTTTACTTGTTCAAACTAGAATTTACTTTTACAACTGAGCAATTCAATTTAGTATACTTATTTTGACATTTGAAATACCATTTCAAATGTTATCAATAACGATATTATCTATTTTTTCAATTATCATTTATATATTTTTAATATATCTATAATTTTTTATATATTTTCTTATATATTTATATTTCATATTAAAAATTTATCTTTGAATTTTTATAGACATTTTTAAAACGATCTACTATTTTATCTTCTTTAGCAACTATTGATACAAAAGAACCATCTGCTGCTACTATTTCAATGTCTGATAATGGATGTTGAATAACAAATAAATCTTCTTTAAAAAGATCACTATTACAATCTGCATAAGGTAATTTATATTTTAATACTTCTTCTTTTGAATATTCTTTTGGTATTGCAGAAAAAACTGCCCAGATCCACTGAAAATCATCTTTTTCTAACATATCCATTAGTTCATCATTTGATAAAAATAAATAATTACTACTACTTATAAATTGATATAATTCAGGATCTTCTGGGTAGGCTTCTATATCAGTAATCAACCAATTATAATTTAGATTTCTGCCACCAATTGAATTTATAACTTTAAGCATATATGTATAATACTTTTCATCATCTGAAATATAACGTTTCATAGATTTCACCTCAACACAATTGTATCATAGATATAATTTTAATATTTACTTTTTTGATATTGTTTTATATTTTTTAAATGATAAATAACTTTTTTCATTAAAATTATCTTAAACTATTATATTCACTTTTTAAGATAATTTGTCTATTTGCTTATTAATTTATTAAATATAATTTTGACTATTAGTTTATATTGAATAAATTCAATTTAATGTACTTATTTTGATATTTGAAATACCATTTAAAATATTGTCGATTACTATATTATCAATTTTATCTTCAATTATTTTTTTGATATTTCTTGCACCTTTTTCTTCATAATTTGACAAATTAATTATTTCTTCAATTATTTGATTATTAATAACTAATTTTATTCCTTGTTCTTTAAATTTCTTTTTAATATCTGCTATTTCTTTACTTACAATTTCCATGACTGTATCCTTTGTTAAAGGATTAAACTGAATAATATGATTAATTCGGTTTAAAAACTCTGGGTTTAATACTTCATCTAGTTTATTTTTTATTACTATTTCTTTATCTTGGTTGAATCCAATTGAATTAGTATTAGATGTAATATTACTAGTCATGATAATGATGGTATGATTAAAATAAATTTTTTCTAGGTTAGAATTAGTAATAAAACCTTCATCTAAAATTTGTAAAAAGAGATTTAGAACACTTGGACTTATTTTTTCAACTTCATCAATTAAGATAACGGAATAAGGGTTGTTTTTAACATCATCTAAAATAGTATTACTAGTTTCATATCCAACATATCCAGGTGGGGAACCAATTATTTTACTAATAGTATGACTTTCTTTATATTCTGATCCATCTATTCTAATTAAGTTCATTTTCAAAAGATTAGCATATTCTTTAACAAGAGATGTTTTACCAATTCCACTTTTACCTGTAAATAAGAAAGAAATTGGTTTTTTGGTATTTTTAAGACCTAATTTTACTTTTTTAGTTTCATTGCATAAAGAGTTAATTGCTTCATCTTGACCAAGGATTTTTTGTTTTAAATTAATTTCTAAATCTTTTAAATGTTTTAGAGAATCTTTATCAATTTCATAAACAGGAATATTTGTTTTTGATTTTATTACTTTAGAAATATCTTCAAGAGAAACAATTTTTTTATTTTCTTTCGTATTTTTTAAATATAATTTATTTATTTTGTCTTCAAGAATGATTTCAGTTTCTTTTAATTTAGAAGCATTTAAAAAATCGTGATTGATTATATATTTGTTTTTTTGATTAATTATGTTTTCATATTCTTGTTTTAAGTTAATTAATTTTTCAGATGTTTTATCTTTAATTAAGGAACGAGTTGCACATACTTCATCTAAGATATCAATTGATTTATCAGGATTTTTCCTATCAAATATATATTTACTTGTTAGTTCAACTATGTTATCGATTAAAGAATCTGGAATTATTACTTTATGAAAGTTTTCATATATAGGTTTTATTTTTAACAAAATATTTTTAGTTTCTTCTTGATTGGGTTCTTTGACTAAAATCGTTTGAAATCTTCGACTTAAGGCTTTATCTTTTTCAATTGATTCTTTATATTCTTTAATAGTTGTGGCTCCAATTAGACGAAATTTTCCTCTAGCAAGGGCTGGTTTAAAGATATTTGAAGCATCAATGGCTCCTTCGGCTCCTCCGGCTCCTACTAATGAATGCATTTCATCTATGAAGATTATTAAATTGGAATTACTTTCAATTTCTTTAATTATTTTATTAATTCTTTCTTCAAATTCACCGCGATATTTAGTTCCCGCTACTAAATTAGCCATGGAAACTGATAAGATTTTTTTATCTAGTAAACTATCGGGAACTTCTTTGTTGACTATTTTTAAAGCAAGGGCTTCAATGATGGCTGTTTTACCTACTCCGGCTTCTCCTATTAATAAAGGATTATTTTTATTTCTTCTTAAAAGAATTTCAATTAACCGATTAATTTCATTATCTCGTCCTACAACCGGATCAATTTTCCCTTCTCTAGCTTTTTGACATAGATCAACTGAATGATCATAAACTGATAATTTCTTTTTATTTTTATATTTAGAATTCTCTTCTTTATTTATAAATTCTTGATATAATTCATCTATATTAACTCCAAGATTATTTAATATGCGAATAGCAACTCCTTCACCTTCATCTAAAAGGGAAATAAATAAGGAATTAACATTTACTTCATTTAAATTATCTTCTTTAGTATCAATTATAGCATTTTCAATTACTCTTTTTAGCATCGGAGTATATAGAAAATAGGAATTTAAACTATTACCTATTCCAATTGTATTAATTAATTCTTCTTTAAATATTTGATAGGTAATATTATATTCATTTAGTTTTTGAGTTATTTTTAAATTATTAAAACTTAGAATGCTTAATAATAAATGTTCTGATCCTACAAATGGATGTTTTAATTCTTGCATTTCTAGTTTGGCTTTTTTTAATACTTTTTTGGCTTCTTCATCAAATCTTTGAAACATATTATTCCTCCAATTATAATATATGAAGTTTCCAAATTTTTATAAATTAATTTAATCGACAAAAAAAATAGATTTTTGATCTATTTTACTTTAACAAATGGTTTTTCTTGTTCTTGATTAGAAAGACTAAGGGTTGAATATCTTCTAATTAATTCATATGCATCTTGAATTTTAGCAATTGATACATGTTCATATTCGGTTTCAAGAGAATTTAAATCTGTCATGATTTGAAATATTTTTTCAAGACTACCTGTTGCTTCTATTTCACAAGCGGCTTTGTATAAAATACTAGCATGCCAAGTTGATATTATTTGATTTGATATTATTCTGTAATCATTTGAATTGAAAACGAATTTACCATTTACAAAACTATTTGGAAATTCGTGAATAAATAGACTAGCTTCAAAGGGAAGTTCTTCTGGATATCCTGGAGCAATTTTAATAGTTTTAGGATCAAAGTGTTCCATGAATTTGAAATAAAAATTTAACATACGATTACTAAGTCCACAGTGAACGCATTCAATAACGGGTATTTTATCATCATTTTCGGTGTAAACAAATAGGTGATTACAATTAGTTATTTGCTGTTGTTTTTTTAATTTCATTTCTTCTGTTAAATGATAATTTCTATAAAATTGGGCTAATATATCGTTAAATAAAAATCTTTCTATATTCATACTGCTACTTCCTCCTAAAAAATCCCTATATTAATTATATAATAAATTTAATCAATAGCCAATTTGTTGACAAAAAAATTACAGTTTTTTATTTTAAGGAAGTAAAAAAATTATAATCAACAATTTTTATATGTAATTATAAATAAAACTTTTAGTTCTCTTAAAGGGGCATAGTACATTCGTTCGCAAATTTAGCAAAATGTCATTTTTTTAACAACGCGTTTTTGGTCTTAAAAAAAAGTATGTTTTGTCTTAGATTTAAAGAATATTAGCACCTAAGTAGAGACCTAAAATTTTTATTGAAATTTAGTTATAATTTTCTACTATATATGTCATTTATGACATTTTAGGTACCACATTTTTATACCTGAAACACTTGACTTTTTTCCTATAATAAGTGATTAATACAATACCTTTTGAAAGGAGGTATTTGTGTGAAAGCAAAAGAAATATTAAACATATTAGCTACTCCATGGTGCACTAATCAAGATATTATGAAAATAGCTAACTTATCTGCATCTACTGCAAGTAAAGTAAAACGTTATATTGAATCTGAATTTAGAAAAAAGAATCCAAATAAGTTTATTCCTGCTTATTGTGTTCCAACTAAAGATGTAATTAAATACTTCGACATTGATATCGAATTTCTTAAAACACTTTCAGGTATTAAATTGGAGAATGAACATGAATAAAGAACAAATCAAATATCTAAATGATCCTGGATATGAAGTTATTGAAGATGTTAATTTAATAAAAGATAACCATTTTGTTAACCCTAACTTCTATATCATGTATGATCCTACATCATTTTCAATATGTGTTGTTACTGCAACTATAAGTGTACCTCAATCTACAAATTATTTACTTGAACTTATATCCAAAATAGAAATAGCTGACAAACTAAATCAATTGGCATAAGAAAAGACTCAGTGTGACATACAGAGTCTTCTTTTTTTAAAATATATCTTCATTATTTTCTGATTTAATAAATGCCATTATATCTTCTAAATAATCATCGTAATCTTCTCTTAAAGTAAGAGTATTTTTATTCCAAGTACTTGAGAATACTTCTTCTGATAAATATTTTAATCCACCTTCTGCATATTCTACTAAATCATTTTTTAAATATCTTCTTAATTCATTTTGATCATTTAAATCTTCCACTGTATGATTATCATTTAAATACATTGTATAAAATAATTCTAAGCTATCAGCTGATAAATGTTCAGCACGTATATCTTGCCCTGATTCAAAACTTTCTTTCATTTGTTTTTTAAATCCAATGGACGCAGCTAGAAAGAATAATTGTTGCATATTAGCAAATAATTTCTTTTTTGTAACTAATACATTATAAAAATCTTCATATTTTTTTCCTCTTTTAAATATGTAACTGCCAAAAACATCTAAAGCATTACGCATTATTCTCACCTACACTTCCTTTTTTAGGTTCATATAAATCTTTATTTGTTGGAATAAGTTTAGTTCTACCTTTTTGTTCACCATCATCAAGTATATACATTTTACCCCATTTATTTGTTTTTATTAATTCATTATATTCAAATTCGGTCATTTCAGTATCTGTAACTAATAAAATCCATTGACCAACTTTTCTTGATAAATAACTAATAATTTTACTTCTATTTTCACCAGAAACTCTTCCAAATGGAGTATCCATAAATAATGGAATATTTATTGTATTATTGCATGCTATATCTGCTAATCCAACAATAACAGCTAATGATACTATTTGTCTTTGACCAGATGAAATATCTTGTAGTATTGATGTGTTGTCCCATCCTCTTACTATAATCTCATATTTTTCTCCAATTTCAATTTTGCTTATTAAGTTTTTATCTTTTTCAGATATTAATTCTCTAAATGATTCTGTTGCTTCATGAGACAATTTTTCTCTCATTTTCAAACTATATTTTTCTCTTATTGAAGTGAATAAATTTAATAAATCTTCAAGATATTCAAGTTTCTTCATTTCTGTATTTTGACTTTCAGAAGCTTTCTTTAATTCTTTAGATTTAAGTTCTTTTTCTTGAAGTGTATTAGATAATCTTTCAATTTCAGAATTAATTACTGCACTCTTTCCTTTAAGTTCATCTCTTTCTCTTTCAATATTATCTTTAGCCAATTGAAATCCAGCTAAATCGCTTTGCTTCATACTTGAACTTGAAACTTCATTATTTAAATCTTGTAATTCCTTATTAATAGTTTCGATGCTTGATTTGTTGGCTTCAATTTTATCAAGATAATCATTAATCTTTAAAAGTGTTGTTTTATTTCTACTGAAACTAACTTTTAAACCACTTGAAATATTAACAACATCTTTTTGACCTGCCATTTTTTCTTGTAGCATTTTTAGTTGTGTTATATAAGTATGTGCAATATCATTTTCAGCAAAATTTCTCCCACAACATAGACATTTCTTTTCACTTAACATTTCATCTAATTTATCTTCAGCAATAATTACATTATTAGTGCTAATAGAGTTTGATAATATATTATTTGCTTTTATAATATATCCATCAAGAACTAAATTACTTGCACTATTTTGTAATACTTCTAATAATACATTTCTATTTTGTTGAAGAGTTTCTTTTTTAGCGCTACGTAATTCCTCTTTACTATTTATCTTTTCATATATAGCTTTAATATTTTGATTTTTTTGAAGTTTTTCCTCAAATTTACTGATGTTTTCATTTGCTTCAGCTATTTTTTTACTTACTGAATCTAATTCATTTTGTTTTTCATCTATTTTTGCTTTTAAATTATCAATTTCTTCCATTACTTGGGAAAGTTCTGATGAAGGATTACTATTTCTAATGACTCTTTGTTGACTTTGAACAACTGTTTCTGTAATCTTAATTGCTTTATCCAAATCATCTATTTGTAATAATTTAGTAATACCATTTTTTATGGCATCACGCATTTCTTTATCTGTTTTTGATAAACTTTCAATTTGTTCACCATCAAAGAAGAAGAAATCTTTTAAGCCTGAATCTAGAATATCATTAACAATTTTTTTAGCTTCATTTTTATCAGTAACTGTATAAGCTGAATAATTTCCAGTTTCATCTATGATTTGCATTTCTACTAATAACTCATCATTTTCTTTAATTTCATCATTGATGCTACTCTTTTTACCATCTATAGTTCTCTTAATGATATATGTTTTTCTACCCTTAGTCATTTCAAGTGTTACAGATGCACTTACAACTTTGTCTTTATTTTCATCTAAGTAATTAAAATTAATTAAATGGACTTGTTCTGATTCACCATTAGTTTGAGCTTTCTTTTCATTTGATAAACTCTTTTCACCATATAAACAGAAAATCATAGCTCTATAAATTCCTGTTTTTCCACATCCATTTTCTCCTTTAATAACTGTTATGTTATTATTAGATTCATTTGAAAATTCAATTGTTTGTGTTCCATAGAATTGTCTAAAGTTTTCTAATGTAATCTTTTTTAGAATCATTGTTCTTCACCTTCACTTATATTTTGTTTTGCAATTAACTCATATATATCATCTTGTATTTTATTTTTTATTTTATCATCTGAATCACCAGATGCTATATCATTTAATATTTGTAGTGCTTCTTGTTTTAAGTCATCTTTAAATTCACTATTTTTAATTTCATCTTCTAATGAAATATTAATATTGTTCATTATATTCTTCTTCATCTCCTTCTTTATTTGTAACATATAATTCAGCGGGATCTACATATAATAAATACTCTAAATCATATTGTTTTAATTCATTCTTAATTACATCTCTTGCTTCAACTTCATTTATTGCACATGATGCAAATTCTAAGACACGAGGTAATTCTTTAGTAATTATATGATAATCAAGATCATCACCGTTATCAAATCTACCACTTGTTGATTTATCCGGCATTACAACCATATCATAAATTACAGCATATTCTTTTCCTTCACATTTTCTTAAAATTCTACCACGTCTTTGAATGAATTGTTTCGGATTAGAATTACTTCCCATAAAATAAGCCGTTTTTGTTGAAGGAACATCAACTCCTTCATCAAGACATCTAATCGCAACCAACACTTCTATATTTCCATTATCAAATTCTTGCAATATTTTTCCACGATCTTTTATTGAAACCGTACTATCAAATCTATGTGGTCTGTATCCAATCTGACTTATTGGAAGTGTCATTTGCTCTATTTGCTTTTCTCCACAATATACAAGAATATGATTTCTATCTTCTGTATTAACCTTATCTCTTAATAATTTCAAAGTATATTCTTTCTTTGATTCTGCTAATACTAATATCTTCGCTCTTTCTTGACATAATCTATTAAATATTGCCTTTTCTTCATCTGTAGAATCTTCATTAATATACATTGCCATTTTAGCAATTTTTGTAGTTAATTCACTATATTTTGAATATTCACCATAATCCAACGAAACAATCTGTGGATAGTAATAATATTTAACTAACTTATTATTATCTATTGCTTTCTTTAATGAATACTCATATACAACTTTATCAAAGAAATTCATTATAATTGAAGTTCCTTCTGGATCTAGCCATCTATCCGGTGTTGCAGATAAACCTATTCTATATTTAAATTTTTCAATCATTGCATTTTTGTTACAACCAGATCCTATATTGTGACATTCATCTGCTATCATACATAAATTTGTATTTACTCTAGATATCATAGAAGTAAAGTCTTCCATCGATCCTGTTGCATAAGTAGTTATAACAGCAACAAAATTTGTATCATTGATATTATTATTGTAGTTTCTAATTAACCTATTTAATTTATCAATCCAACTACTTTTTGAGTTATAGCAAAGCAAAGGTTCAAAACCAAATACATTTTCAAATTCTTTACTCCATTGTTCAACCAAATGTTGTAATGGTGCATATATAACGACAAAGCATTTCTTGTTTTCAGTATAAATATCTCTTAATGCTAACAAACTTGTAATTGTTTTTCCAGTTCCTGTTGCCATACTAAACAACCCATGCCAATTATTCTCTTTTAATTTTTCTATTGCTTCAATTTGATAATCTCTTTTTTCTATTGCTTTTTGTGTTTTTTTCTTTGAAGTATTATATGGTCTTTCACCAGAATAAGCATACTTTTCAAATACATGTTTAACTGCTTCGGGAGCATCAAATACTTCATAAAAATCATTTTCTTGATTCCACATTTCGTCAAATCTTTTAACATGTTCATAAATATAATCATCTTGTCCAGGAATCCAACTCTTAAAAGTAGTTATTCCTTCACCATTAAAAGTAGCATGTAACGAATCATTTAATGATCCATGCAATACAACAACATTGTTTTTATCATCTTCAAAAATGGCTAATTTATCGTGATAATCACCATTACTATCTTTACATATAGCAATTTTCAATTCTATTATTTCATCTGCTATTAACCAAGAAAATAAATTTAATGCTTCTTTTCTATCAGTAACATTAAAATCTTCATTAATAGTTTTTTCTATAAGTTTTTTAAGCAGCTCATCTTTTTGAGCTATCGTTCCTGTTTTAATAGCATTCCATTCATCATCTGTCATTTTAGGTGAAGTGATTAGTTGGATTTTCCCTTCATTTTCAACTAAATTAAGTAATCCTGAAGAAACTAATTTTATCCATGAAGCAGAAAAATATCCTACGCCTCTTCTATATAATTTTGAGTTACTTAATAATGGAATCACAAGTTTGTTATTTACATCAGATGTAGAAGTTTCATATACTAAACCAATATTTAAATCTCTAAAGTTACACATATTAACACCTTATTAACCTTCCGTATTCATCAACAACATTTTTTTTGAACTCTGCCGGGAATGTTTCGTTTATTAAACCATTAGCCTGTAGTGTCTTATATAATTGATTAACGCTTTCTAATTCGTAATAGCGATTTTCCATATATACATATTTCAAAAAATCAATATAATTATCAATTTCAAGTTCTTTCTTAACTAAAATACCTCTTTCAGTAAACAACTGAGCTCCAGGCACATCAATCATAATGTAATTTTCTTTCGTATTCTTTAATAGAATCGTTCTTAATAAGTACTCATTCCATGAAAAGCCTAAATTCGGCATTCTAAATATATCGCCATTCTTTTTTAAATCTGACAGCAATAAGTATTTTTTATTATTAATGTTTTTATCTATTATTTCATATATATCTTCAATGTTTTCATTTGTTATTTCAATATTCAAAACAAAATCAGAAACATTAATTTGGTATAAATCGCAGAACTTATTTTTTAAAACATCATATATTCTGTTATCATATATACCTTTTTCTTTTGCAAATAATTCAAATTCTTTTCTTGTAAAACTTTCTTTTTCTTTCGCGAATAAATTAAAGAAGAAATACTCGTCCAAATAATCTTCTACTTTATTTAAACAGACATATAAATCTTTTATATAATAATCAATAAGATATTTCTTTAAAACATCACTTAATGTTAGTTCATCAATAATTTCTTCTTGTTCTAAGTAAATATCAAATTTATTTAAAAGATGCTTTATACTTATAAATCCTAATTGTTCGTGAATATTTTCATTTACGTAAGATCTAATTTTTTCTAATAAAATATCCGATATTCTATAATTACCCTCGTAAATTAAATTCTCTTTATTATGACATTCTTTTATTTCGTCTGAATAATAAATTATATTAATTAAATATGGCCCTGATAAACCAAATAATGAAATGATTTTCTCCTTTGGTATTCCCACATTATAATTGGTATCTCTTTTTAAATAATCAATTAAAGCCAGTTCTCTTGTAACGTCACCTTTACCATTCTTTGTAATCCAGAAATTATTAAACTCAAATTCATCTATGAAGTTGTATCTTAATATTCCATAAAGAAAAACATAGTTATCTACACCATATATATTCAATTCATCTTTAAATACATTATAAATCTTATCCGTATATACAGAAGACAATCCTTCATGTTCAAAAAGGTGATGAATATATTTATATATCGTTTCAAGCATTTTTTGTTGAACTCTAACATTTTCAACATGTATATAAGAATTAGAACCACAAATAATTACTTCTTTTTCCCTTTGTAACTTAGCCGTTAAATTTCTATCAGATATATCAGTTTTTTCTCCAGTTAACTCATTATATTTATTTCTAATATCCTCACAATTAGCTTCATCGAATTTAACTCCATTTGGATAATAATCTTTTAAAATAGTTAAATATATATCATGAACATAAATACCTTTTTTCAACCATACATCTCCAACCGCTTTATAGTTGCTTGTTTCAATTAATTTTTCGCAATCAGAAAAATCAATATATTCAGTCAAGCTATATCTACTAATACATTCTTCTATATAATTCTTAATATCTTCTTTAGTTAAAATTTCTTTGCTATCATCATAAGAACCATCTAAGAATTCGCCAATGCGTACGAAAAAGTCATCTAAATTTTCTATATTGTTTTTTATAAATACTTTCGGAAAGTTTTCATTATAGTAAACTTCATCTCTATACTTAATCAAATTAAATAATATTTTCGAATAATCACTATTATTAAATATTTCATTTAATATTTGTTCACTTATGCAAACAAGTTTCATATCGCTGTTTAATACATCAAATAAAATATTGCTAAATCCTCTTAGCATTCTTAAAGCTTTTGCTTCTAATTGTCTTATTCTTTCTCTTGTAACATTTTTTTCATTACCTAATTCTTCTAATGTTTTATGATTTATATTTCTTTCATAAACAATTGAATATAGTTCCTTATTATCAGATACAAATTCATCCATCATAATTCTTAACATTTCTTGCGGACTTTCAACATTGTAATTTGGATTTGTTACTTTATTTATAATTTCGTTTGACTTAACCTTTCCTAACATATTTATAGATTTTAAAAGAATTTTTAGATCATACTCTTCTAAGTCTTTTACATAGATAATCTGATTCTTTTTACAATAATCTATAAATGATGATACTCCTAAACCACTATTGCAGAATAAATCTTCTATTTTTATATTATATAAGCTAGAAGGAATTGTTATTTGATTCTTGTTTATTGGAATTTCAGGATTGTTTATAAAATCTATAAGCACATTATTTATATTTTTTATTTTCCCTTTTCCTAGACCATCTACTTTTGACAAATCTGCAATTAACAAATCTTTTATAGTATTTATTCCATTAGTATTTAATGAACTTATAGTTTTGGTTGTACCTATACCAGGAATATCATTAATTGAAATGTTTTCTATTTGTTCATTTAAATTCATATAATAATAAGTTTTTAAATAATCAATAAATGTATTTACATATGTTATAGTGCGCTTACTATATCTTTCAACATTATTATCGTTTATAAGTTCGCATACTCTACTGATGTTATTTTTTTCACAATAGTTTAAAAATCCTTTATCATTTGATCTGAAATATTCTAATACTGTTATTTCTCTAATATCTTTGATTTTTTCATCTTCATCAAACCAATTAGCAATTAATTTTATTCTTTGGATATCATATTTATTTAAATTTTGTGTTCTTCGAATTAGAGTTTCATAATTATTACAAAAATCCTTTATTGTATTTATATTTTCTTTTTTAATTGTTGTAATTAATTTTGGAAATTCTGATTCTTTTATTACATCAAATAATGCAATTCGATCTTTAGAAAGATTTTCAATATTAAATCCTGCATTTTTAAATTCATTAATTAACATATCTTTTGATATATATTTATTCAATCTCAAGAATCCTTCAATAGGTATATAATCAAAAAATTGATCACTACTTATTTTATATTTAGATACAAAACCACCCAATCCTAAAATAAAGAAGTTAATCTTTTTGTATCTTTCTAAATTGTTATTTGCTTTTATTATCATACTAGCTTCACAATTTTCTGGAAAGAAAAAATTTTGTTTTGCAGGTCTAAATTCATAACCACGTAATGTTAATTCATCAATTAATATAGAACCATCAATTCTATCTAATCTATAATAATCTCTTAAACTATTAATTTTAAAATTCTGACTATTATGATCAATTTTTTGCACGCTAAAGAAATTCGCAATAATTTGTGAATTTTCGGTTTCAAATTTTGACCATTGAGGTTTAATAATTACATCTTCCAAAATTATACCTCCTTATATATATCAACATCCATTAGCCATTGAATCCATCCTTTAACAGTACTTGCTCTACGCCTTAATGTGTCATCCGATAAAACTATTCCATTTTCTATCATATACTTACAAATAATCTCAATAGATGGTATTTCGCCAGTATTTACGACATATTTAAACGTTTTATAAAACACTTCATGTTCTAAAATCTTAAATATAATTCTATAGTTCATTCTATTATCAACACAAGCGCACAATAAAAAGCCATCTTCAGTCAAGTAGTAATTTCCATCTTTTTGTGATTTTTCTGCTAACCCTAAATATCTTAAGGCGTCTATATAGTATTTCCCTTCTCGTTCAGCATACCCAATACATTGCGAAATCAACAAAGCACTGTTCACATTTGAATACACTAAATTCAAAGTTTTTAAAACTAAATCAAATGAATTAGCTTGAGGAAATGGAATCTCTTCATTTTCTAAAGCAAAATTCTCTATACTATCAAGAATTTCTTGTTTTTCATTTAAATTTTTCATAAACAACTACTCCTTAGTAATTTGTTATTATTACTTCTTCTACTTTTCCTCTTTTTTTTACCATTTGCATTTATATTACGTTGTGCTTTTATTATATGAATATTAAAATCTTTGTATAAATCATTAATTAATTTTGTATTATGATTTGAAAGCATTACATAACATCCTTTATCAGATAGTTCTTTAAATAAACAAGCTAGTCTTACTTGCTCATTTTTACTATTTACCCTATATATGCTTTATTCAAATAAATTGTTCTAGCTGCTCTTTTATATTCAGATAATTTAGATATAGATTTTTTATCTCTATCCATATTTCTTATTTCATAATAGTATTCTTCAGAATGATTAGCTTCATGTTTATTTAATTCGTCACACAATTTTTCAAACAATTCTTCATCCTTTAAACATTTATAAACATTCATTAACTCGCTGTTATAATCATATAGTACAGCTTTTTTTTCCATATGAATTAAATAATTCAAAAAACACAGCACCCCCACCAACAAATGGCTCATAAAAAGTGTTGTAATCTTCTGATAATAACTTTTTTATTTCCTTCATAATTTGTCTTTTACCACCAGCCCATTTAACAAATGGTTTTCCTTTTGCCATAATATACCTCCTGTACCAAATCTATAGATCAATTATACCATATTTTTGCCTAATATTTGCCATTTGGCTTGCTTTTTTACCAAATATTTTATTTTTAGTTATTAAACACTTGTATTTTTTTTATATTAGAGTGATTAATACAACACCTTGGAGGTGTCTATGATTAGAAAAACTACTAATGGTGATATTAGTGATGATGAATTTGAAGCCATATTAAAACCGTTTCTAGACGATTATGATAATTTTATTTACTCTTATGTAATGCCAGAAATAATTGCATACTACATTGCTAATGCATTTAATAGAAATTCAATGTATTCTGGTACATTTGACCAACATTATAATTCTGCTAAAGATATGTTGAGTTTATTTGGCGAAGATTATGAGACTTTTAAAGCTGAAGTATTTAAATTATTAAAAATAAAATATGAGTATTTATATAAATTTTGTATTTTTTTACATATTTTTGAATAAACTATTATATGTAGCAGCATACCTAGGTTGACTAAAAATTATTTTTATGCTACAATTTAATTAGCTCAGATGCCAAGTTGCATTCCAGAGGTCAGGCGATGTTATAACTAGTTTATAGCATCGTCTTTATTTTTCTGAAATATTTTCTCATAATCTTTTTTATAATTATACAATTTATAAGTTTGATCAATATAGAAAGCGGTAACTAATTTCATGCGTTTACCTTCATCTTCAAGAACAACCATATATCTATTTTCTTCAGAAAATAAATGATATCTTTTTTTTCCTTTAATTTTTTTAAAAAACATTTTAATTTTACAATCATTTTCACAGTTATCACATTCCATATAATTCTCAATTATTTGTCTTGGAAATTTTATTCTTTCTGCTCTTCTAAAATTTGGATATTCTTTTTTATCTCCACAAATAACGTGAAAGAAAGTATCAGATTTACCATCTTGTAATTTATTAAAATCTAAAAATACTTTCTTTCCCATAAAAATAACATCATGAGTTACAAAATCTTCTTCTATAATTCTATATAAATCATCTTCGTATTTCTTATAATTTTCTAAATTTAATTGTTCTGGGGCTTCATACAAATTAGGAATACATTTACAAGTGTTACTCATATGGCTCCCAAACTAATAAATTAAATTTACTTTTGTTATATGGTGTCGTTTCCTCTATACCATCAACAACATGTTCATTTATGAAATTAACTATCTCTAATTTTGAAGCGCTAGTATTTAATCCATTCTTATTATATTGCATTGCTCCTATTAGTACATCAGCAATTTGCAAAATATAACTTTCATTTGATCGAATTGGTTGAATTTTTTTTATGGTTTTTCCGTTTGTATCTTTTAGTTTTATTCTTAAAAAATTAGCAACTTCTTGAAAATTATAATATGAATTAGTATCTTTTATGTCAGGATATATTTCATAACTATTTTCTGAGTTAATTAAATAACGTATCATTTCATAATACATTTTGTGATACCAAATGTCATGTGTTTGTCCATACTTTTCGTGATCTAACTTTCTTTTATCGCAAATTACAGCTCTAAATTTTAAATTAGGATTTATGAAAAAATATTGAATCAAATCTTTATAAAATTCAAGTGTAGAATTTGATATCTTAGTCCACTTTATTTCAGAAGTCCATTTTAATTTATGCTGTTTTTTTAATTTTCTGATATATTTAGCAATATTATTAACTTCATTTTCTGGACAATATACAGCACCTAGTACCATAAAGTTTTTTTTGTCATTCTGCATATGACAACTTTCATCACAATATACTTTATATTTCATAATTTCTCCTACATTTTATTACTTGAAATACTAAAAAATTTATCAAAAAATTCTAATAGTTTATTAATAACCTTATTTTTCTTTTCTTGTCTATCATTTGTCGGAGTAAACATATTCATAGGAGGAAGTATATTGGATACCTCTGTTCCATTAGTTTCTACTCTACCTTGTTCAAATGATCTCCTTATAAAATTATATGTTTCTTCTTTATTTAATCCTTCATCAGAAATAATCTTATCAAGTTCTTCTTTTTTCTTGCTGTTCATAAATGATTCAAAATCACTATAAACATCAGAGTTTTGATCTAAAGAGTCAATAAACGCCATAATTAAATCTTTTTTATTTCTTAAATCCGGACTAGCCATAATAGTCTTTTGAATTGTTACTAATATTTCTTTATCTTTCATATTAGATTCATGATATTTCTTAACTAATCCTAAAATATAATCAATATTTACTTCAATAGATTTAATTAATTCCATTTCAAATACTACATCTTCAGATACATCTACTTTATCTCTTTTAGCTCTATTTCTAAATTCATTATAGAGTTCAATATAAATACTGTGATAATCTTGTTTATCTCTTTCATTTATTAATTCTTCATCTTTAAATTCATCAAATGAAGATAATATGTTAGTTACCTTTAATATAGCACCATATAATTTTATAAATTCTTTTTGTTCTTGCTCACTTTGAATTAATTCTCCTGGTATAAATTTAGACATTAATTTTTCTACTAATTCTTTATAACCGTCAAACTTTTTACCATTATCATCTTCATAACCATAATAATAATCTTTATATGGTTTTAATAAGACTACACCGTGAGCTTCTTCATCACCAAATTTAGCAAGAGCTTCATTTAATCTATCTTCTAGATTTCTAAATGAAACAATATTTCCATAAGTTTTAACACTATTTAAAATTCTATTAGTTCTTGAAAATGCTTGAATTAAACCATGCCACTTTAAGTTTTTGTCTACCCACAATGTATTTAATGTTTTAGCATCAAATCCAGTTAAGAACATATTCGCAACTATTAATATATCAATTTCCCTATTCTTCATTCTTAAAGAAACATCTTTGTAATAATTTTGAAATCTTTCTGATGAAGTATCATAACTAGTTCCAAACATCTTATTATAATCTTTAATAGCATTATCTAAGAATGTTCTGTCATCAGTACTTAACGCCTCTGTTGATTCAGAGTTTTCATCAATAACTCCATCTTCCCCATTAATACCATAAGAATATATTAATGCAACTTTTAAATTACAATTTTTAATTTCAATAGCCCTTTTAAATTCTTCATAATATTCTTTAGCCATTTTAATATTTGATACTGCAAATATGGAATTAAATCCATTAATATTCTTTGGAATTTTTACTTCTAATATATCTCGTCTTTTAGCAACTTCAACTACATTATCTAATGTTGAATAAACATAGGATTCACTAGTTTTAGTTTTTATACTAAAATGGTCAATTATATAATTTGTAATTAGACAGATTCGCATTTGATTATCAAATATTTTTTCTTCATCAATGTTATATACTTTTTCATCTTTAATATTATCTCTAATATCTACTCTACCAACATATTCATATCTAAATGGTAATACATTTTTATCTGCAATTGCATTTACAATTGTATAAGTATGTAATCTTTCTCCAAATACTTGTTCTGTTGTTTCAGATATTCCCTTAATTGTTCTTGCATTTTCTGGAAATATTGGAGTACCAGTAAATCCAAATATATAATATTTTTTAAACTTTTTGATTATTGATTTATGCATTTCACCAAATTGTGATCTATGACACTCATCAAATATAAAAACTACATGTTTATTAAACACTTCACTATCAGCATTCTTCTTAATAAATTGTGATAGTTTTTGAATTGTTGTAATTATAATTTTAGCATTAGGATCATTTAATTGTTCTTCTAATACTTTAGTAGATGTATTAGAATTAGCTGCCCCTTCTTTAAAACGATCATACTCCTTCATTGTTTGATAGTCTAAATCTTTTCTATCAACAACAAATAATACTTTATCAATAAAATTTAATTTACTAGCAAGTTGGGATGTTTTAAATGAAGTTAAAGTTTTACCTGAACCAGTTGTATGCCAAATATAACCACCAGCATTAATCTTTCCATAGAATTTATTATTATATGCTATCTTAATTCTATTTAATATTTTTTCAGTAGCAACTATTTGATAAGGTCTCATTACAAGCAAATCTTCTTCACTAGTAAATACACAATATTTAGTTAATACATTTAATAAAGTATGTTTAGTAAAGAATGTTTTTGCAAAATCAATTAAATCAGTAATTCCATTATTCTTTTGATCTGCCCAGTAAGAAGTAAATTCAAATGAATTGGATTTCTTTTTCTTTTGATTATTTATATGAAAATTTCTAGTAGTATTTGAATAATACTTAGTTAGTGTTCCATTTGAAATAACAAATATTTGAACAAAATTATAAAGTCCTGAACCTTCCCAGAAAGAATCTCTTTGATATCTTTCTATTTGATTAAATGCTTCTCTTAAATCAACTCCTCTTTTCTTTAATTCAATATGAACTAAAGGAAGACCATTAACTAAAATAGTAACATCATATCTGTTATCACGATTACCTGCATTATTAACATATTGATTTATTACTTGAACACTATTGTTATGAATATTATTTTTATCAATCAAATAAATATTTCTTTTCTCACCTGATTCTAAAGTTAATTCTTGTTTATAATCTTCCTGTATTAATCTAGTTTTTTCAATAATATAATCATTTTTATTAGCAATAACTTTAGTAAAGAAATACTCCCATTCTAAATCGGTAAAATGATAATTATTAAGTTTTTCTAATTGTCTTCTTAAATTAAGAATTAATTCAACTTCATTATTAATAGGTAAATATTCATAACCTTGATCAACTAAAGTTTTAATTAATTCTTTTTCTAAAGCACTTTCACTTTGATAAGAGGCGGCTACTCTGTTTAAACCAGTATATTCAGCTAATACTGTAGAATTATCATTTTCACTTATTAAACTTATATTATTCATCATAACCCTCCCATAGTTTTTTATTAAATTTTTCCTTTATTAGAATACACAATTCACTTAAATATTCTAAATTGCACTTATAAAGGACTTCAGGAGATGGATTCATTAAATAATCATCCATAGGTATCTTATTAATTTCAAAATCTCGAATATATTTTACTAATTTATCTTTTTCTTTTATTAATTCTTCGTAAGTTTTAGTTTGTTTTTCATCTCTGTATAAATCAGGACTTATCATCATAATGAATCTACCTCCTCAAAACTTAATAATTTATTTCTATAATATTCATATTGCTTTCTTCTTAGTTCAATTTCATCAGGAAGTCCAACTGATATGCTTCTTGTTAAACCAGCAAATTTATCAAGAATATTTATTATTTTCTCCTGTTCTTTAATATTTGGTATCGGTATATCCAAACCAACTAATTTTTCTTGTGTTAAATGGGGAATTGTCGACCCAGTCTTAACCTTCTCAATAAAATCTTTAAATACTTTGGAGTTAAAATAATGATATATATATTTTGGTAAAACATTTTCATCTGTAATTTTAATCCTAAAGACACCACTGTTTAATGTAGTTAATTTATCTGGTTCAATATCCAAAAACGCTATTTTTCCAAGAGTCCCATCTTTAGTTATCAAAATATCATTTTCATGTACCTGAATATTTTCATCCATTTCATATCTTTCTTTAGTCACGTAAACACAATTATTAAAATCAATTTTTCCTTCAGGAGTAAAATCAGTTCCAGTAATTAGATAATAATCTCCCGAATTCAAATATTCAGCTGTAGTTAACCTTTGCCATCCAACTCTTGCTTTGACTAGTGCTATATCTGTTATATGTTTTGTTTTCTCATTCATGTGACTTTTAAATATTTTACCACTCCAAAACTCATATTGACTTTCTCTTGCTTCTAACTCCACTTCTAACTCCGCTTCTAACTCCGCTTCTAACTTGCTAAATTTATCTAAAAAAATTACTATTTCTTCTTGTATTTTTATTGGTGGCAAAGGAATCTTTAAATTATTAATTTCCTTTAGCGAAATACTTGGAATACCTGCGCCTACTTGAGATGATAATAAATATTTTTGTTTTTCCTTTAGAAAATGGTAAATGTATTTATACTCAACTTCATCACTAGATTCATTAACAACATAGCAATGAGCACCCGCCCAAAATTTCGAAGTTAAATAATTAATATATCCTGCTGAAGCTCCCCCCTGACTAATTGTAATCTTTTCTTCTTCAAAATTATATTCATTCCAATAACCAGATGGTGATATACCACCGTTCATAACAGGATATAGTCCTTTCTCACTTAATAGTTCTTTATTAAGCTGTTTCCCTTTTTCAATTTTGCAAATATCCTTTAATTTTTTATATACAACACCATTGGGACATAATTCTTTAATTAAATCATTAATTTTACTCATGATAATCAGACTCCAATTTTCTGATTATTTCTTCTAGTTCATTTCTTATTTGTTGTTGTCTTGGTACTATTTCAGCAAGTTTTTTATTTACTTCTTCTATATCTATTTCTACTTCTTTATTATTTGTTTTTAAATATGAATTTACTGATATATTATACTCATTTTCTTTTATTTCTTCATAAGTTGCTAAATAAGATTTATTATCTACTGATATTCTATCTTTTAATAAATTAACAATATTGTTTATATTTTCATCAGATAATTTATTTTTGTTTGTATTTTTAACAAATTCTTCGCTAGCATCTACAAATAAAATATTATTATCTTTTTTATTTTTCTTTAACACTAAAATACACGTAGCAATTGATGTACCAAAGAATAAATCTTGAGGTAATTGAATAACTGCATCTACAAAGTTATTATCAATCATATATTGTCTTATTTTTTGTTCTGCTCCACCTCTATAAAGTACACCAGGAAATTCAACTATTGCAGCCGTTCCTTTTGAACTTAACCATGATAACATATGCATAGTAAATGCTAAATCGGCTTTAGAAGAAGGTGCTAATACACCAGCTGCTGCAAATCTTTCATCATTTATTAAAATTGGATTTTCTTTTCCAGCCCATTTAATTGAATATGGTGGATTTGAAACAATTGCATCAAATGGTTCATCATCCCAATGTTCTGGATGAATCAACGTATCTCCTCTTGCGATATGGAAATTATTATAATTTATGTTATGTAAAAACATATTAATTCTAGCTAAGTTATAAGTAGTTAAATTAACTTCTTGTCCGTAGAAACCTTGTTTTACATTTTCTTTTCCTAAAATTTTAGCAAACTTTAATAATAAACCTCCAGAGCCACATGCTGGATCATATACTCTATTAACTGAAGTTTTGTCTTGAATTACTATTCTCGCTAATAATTCTCCTACTTCTTGAGGAGTAAAGAATTCTCCTCCTGATTTACCAGCTGATGAAGCATACATTGTCATCAAAAATTCATAAGCATCTCCAAATAAATCTATATTATTATCTTGATAATCTCCTAGGTTTAAATCTCCAATAGCGTTAAGCATTTTAACTAATTTTGCATTTCTTTCATCGACCGTATTACCTAATTTATTATCAATTGTAAAATCATCAAATAAACCTTTAACATCATCTTCTGATGCTGTTCCTCTTGCTGATGCTTCAATATTATTAAATATATTAGAAATTACTACATTTAAATTTTCATTTTTATCCGCATTCTTTCTAACATTACAAAACAATTCACTTGGTAATATAAAAAATCCTTTTTCTTCAAGTATTTGTTGTTTACCAAGTAAAGCCTCTTCATCACTTATATTACTATACTTGAAATTAGATATTCCTGCTTTCCTTTGATTGTTATTAACATAATGCTCAATATTTTCTGAAATAAATCGATAAAATAAAAGTCCTAATACATATTGTTTAAAATCCCAACCATCAACTGAACCTCTTAGTTCGTTAGCAAGTTTCCAAATTGTTTTATGTAATTCTTCTCTTTCATGTTCTTTTTTATTATTCATAATTCATTCACCACTAAATTCCTCTACATTAAATATAGTATCATAATTTTTAATATTTTTCTGACAAATTTGCGTTTATTTACAATTTTTCCTTTATTTTAATGATTTATTAAAATGAAATTTATAATACTTTCTAAATCACTTTTATCAATATATATCTAATTTTATTTATTACCAAAAAAATCCTAATACAAAACTTATAAAACAATAAGTCTATATTAGAATTTTTCTTTATATTCTATTTAAATAGTTCTTCTACTATTAAATCTCTTGAATCTAAATTATTATTTTTACCTAATAATAAATTTTCATAAAATTTAATTAAGAAACTATTATCTTGTTTTATATTTAAATAATAATTAAAATAATTACTTCTTACTAATGCATTTCTATAATAAACTGATTTTTCTTTAAACATAGTGTTATCTACATCATATCCAAGTGATACTAAATACTTTTCTATAAATAATGCTGTAGTTCTAGTATTACCTTCTCTAAAAGGGTGAACTTGCCATATATTTGAAGAAAAATTAGTTATATTATTAATTACATCAACTATATTCATTTCTTTATAGTTTTTATTTAATTCTAAAGATATATCATATTCTAATGATTGTTCTAGTAATTTACAATCTCCATAAGCAACTGAATCATTATTTAAAATTCTTTCATGTTTAGAAAAATCAACTTTTCTAAATTCACCTGCAAATTCATATACATCTTTAAATAAATATTCATGGATATATTTTATATAATCTACCGATAGTTCAAAATTGTCTTCTTCTAACAATTGAACTATTCTAGTAGAAACTAAATCGCATTCAAATTCTTCTTGTATAGTTTTATCAGTTTTATCCTTTTCTACATAATACTGTTTTAATTCATGTTCAACTTCATAAATTGTTTTTTCACCTGTTACATTTTCTTGTAATAACTTTTCTAAATACTTAGATGGTTTTAAGCTATCAACTTCTTGAAGTCCAATAGCCATATCCCACTGTAGTTGTTTTACATAGTTTTTAGGTGTTTTATTTTCAATATAATCATTTATACTTGAATCTAATTCTCTTTCAGACATACTAATCCTCCACTGATAACATTATACTAAAAATATGCTCATTTGTCAGTATTAAATGGCTAATGTTATCCTAATTTTTATAATAAAAACCTATGAATTATTTTTCATAAGTTTTCTCTTTAATTTCAAAATTAATTGGTTCAAGGTTATTCTTAATTAAGAAATCATTGGCTTTAGAAAAAGGTTTAGAACCAAAGAAACCATTATAAGCTGATAAAGGTGATGGATGAGCTGATTCAATTATTAAATGTTTTTTATTAGTAATAAATTTCTTTTTACTACGAGCAAAGTTTCCCCAAAGAATAAAAACAACTGGTTCTTCTTTTTCATTTATTTTTTTTATTACTTCATCAGTAAATCTTTCCCAACCAATGTCTTTATGACTAGCTGCTTTATCCTTGATAACGGTTAAAACAGTATTTAAAAGAAATACCCCTTGCTTTGCCCATGGTACTAAAGAACCACTTGTTGGGATACTATAACCTAAATCATCATGTAATTCTTTAAAAATATTATTTAAAGAAGGTGGTTTTTTAATTCCATCTCGAACAGAAAAACAAAGTCCTTCAGCTTCTCCTTCTCCATGATAAGGATCTTGACCAAGTATTACTACTTTAACATTTTTATAAGGTGTATATCTAAATGCTTTAAAAACCTCTTTTTTAGGTGGAAACACCGTTTTTCTTTCATATTCCCCTTGAACAAATTTTAATAAATTATAAAAATATTCTTCTTGAAATTCTTTTTCTAAAACTTTATCCCAATCATTTCCGATCATTATTACACTTCCTTTTAAACGATATATATTCTATTATAACATCTTTTCTTAAAGAGAAAATACTAAATACATTTATAATGACAAGTAAAGCTGTTAAAATATCAACAAAGTTCCAAAGAAAAGTTGGACTTACAACACTTGAAATTATCAGTAAAAGACAAGTTACTATTTGAAGAATTAAAACATATCTTTGATTCATCTTCTTAAAGATAAACTTCATATTAGTTTCTCCATAAAAGTAACCTGAAACAATTGTTGAAAAGGAAAATGCAATTATACAAAAATAAAGAATAATATTACCAATATCACCAAAATGATATCTTAAAGCATTTTGAGTTATTTCAATTCCATTAACATCAGTATAATTTAAAGGACTATAATCACTCATTAAAATAATAAAAGCAGTTGATGTACATATTATAAAAGTTATAAAATAAATTCCTAAGGTTTGAATTAATCCTTGTTTTATAGGACTATCAATATTAGAACTTCCACTAGCAATAGCAGCTGTTCCAGTCCCGGCTTCACTTGAAAATATCCCTCTTTGAATACCTATTAGTATAACTGAAAATAATCCCCATCCAAATGATGAAAAATTAAAGGCTTCTTTAAAAATCGAAATTAATAGACTAGGTAACATATTTAAATTTTTAAAGACTATTAACATAGCAACTAATAAATAAACAAAACCCATTAAAGGTACTAAAACAGATGAAAACTTAGCAATTCCTTTAATTCCTTTTCGAATAATTAAAAAAGAAAGTATTCCAACTATTAAACCTATTACAATAGATGGAATTTGAAAAACATTAGTAAAAGACTTAGCAATTGTATTTGATTGAATCGTTAAATAACCAAATATATAAGTAAAAGTTACTAAAAGAGCATAAAATAAAGATAATTTTTTATAACCTAAACCATTTTTTATATAATAAGATGGTCCTCCTATATATTCATTTTTTATTTTTTTTTGATAAATTATAGCCAAAGTATTTTCAACTAATGAATTAGGAACCACTAAAAGACATGATAACCAAATCCAAAAGATTGTTCCTACTCCTCCTTTATAAATCGCCAGAGCAATTCCTGCAAGTGATCCTACTCCAATACAACCACCAAGAGCAACTGCTAAAGATTGAAATGGGGATATACCATTTTTTTCTTTACTACTATCCATAAAACTTTTAAATATTCTTTTAAAATTTAAATGTAAAAAATCTAATTTATATGAAAAATAAATACCTGATCCTAGTAATAAAATAGTTGCTATACTCCATAATAAATTATTAATTTCACTCATAATTCCTCCACTTATTTATATGTACGAATTTTATTTTTAGTCTATTACCATTTCAGTATAACACATTAAATATGTTATAAAAAGAAGAATTTTGTAAAATTTATATTCATCATATTTACTTTATAAAATTAAATTTCTAACATAATTCAACTGCAAATTCAGTAAAAATTAAGTTTTTTTAATTAATTTTTTAAATCTAAATAAATAAGTTTTTCATAAAATACTTATGGTAAAATTATTTTTCAATCATGCTTAAAATATTATTTAATAAACTTCTTTTCAAGAATTCATCTTCCAACTTATTTATTGAAAAAGTCTTATTTCCGGCATTATTTATAGAAGCACCAGAATGATATATTGTTTTTCTATCTATAACAAAATATCTATCATGAAAAGAATTATCTCTAATAACTTTTAAATTATTATATTGACTACTATATTTAGTAATCTCTAAATTACTTAATCGATCACTGTTTTTAGTAATTAAAATTACATTACAATTTAAATTTCTAATTAAATCCAAAAAACTAATATCAGCATAAGAATCTATAACAATCAATTCTTCTACTGCTTCTTCAAAAATATTTATGAAATTTGAATATGCATCATATATTCTTCCTTGTAAAAACAATTGCTCTTTCTTATCAAATTTTGAAAATAAATAATTAAATTTATCATCATATTCCATTAATTTATTATCATACGAAATCATTTTATTATTAATATTATTTAAAGTTAAATAAACAGTATTATCATTAATATAATGTCTCATATCAACAAATGCCTCAATAATTTTAATACTAATTTCAATAGCAATATCTGATTTTAAAATTGTAGCTAACATTGCAACACCATGTTCTGTAAATACTCTAGGATTTTTATATCTTCCACCTCGAGTTTCTATATTTTTTTGGTCGAAATTTTCGACTAAAAAATTCTTACTTTCTTCTTGCGTTAATTTCCACGAAAATTTATCAGGAAATTTTTTAGGATTATTTTTAACTGCCTCGTTAATTCTTTTAGTTGGAATATTATAAAGTTTTGCTAAATCAGAATCTAACATTACTTGAATACCTCTATTTTCATAAATCATATCTTCAATTTTAATATCTTCTTTTTCTATTACTTCATTCATAAAAATACCTTCATTAAATAAAAAATAGTAAATATAAAAGTTACCTAACTTATTATATTTACTACCACCAAAACAAATATACTATAAATTCATTTAATAAACAATAGTCTTTTGTTAATTTATAAAAAATATGATTTTCAAATTATTTAATACTTACTATCTATCCCAAAATATTCTTCCATCGTTATCCAATTACCATTATTATATAACTTTTCGGCTAACTCTACCCCTACATATCTATAATGCCATGGTTCATAAATGTAACCAGTTATATCTTGTTTATTTTCTGGATATCTTAAGATAAATCCATATTTATAAGCATTTTGATTTAACCAATTAAATTCATTTGTATTTTTAAAAGAATTATTAATTAAATTTAAATCTATTGCTAAACCTGTTTGATGTTCGGAATGTCCTGCTCTTGCCGAATAAGTATCCGCTAATTCTATCCCATCTCTTTTAACCCAGTTATTATAAACGATTACTTGATCATAATAAGATCGATAACCACTTTTTATATATAGATTTAATCCTTCTTTACTAGCATCATTTTTCATTTTATTAAAGTTATTTATGGTATCACTTGTTAAACCATTTCCATAATTACTTGATAAAGTATAAGATTTATTAGCAATTATGATATTATCAATAGATGATACTCCATCTTTTATTAAAAGTTTATAACCTTTACTTGTAATATAATACTTCTCATCATTATTATCAACTATTAAAGAAAAATTACTATAAGTTTCATTATTAGATGAATCTTTAACATAGTATTTTAAATTATAAGTACCAACCGTTTTAAAGTCATATTCTCCAATTATTTTAACTTCTAAATTTTTATCATAATTATCGGATACAAAAACATTTTTTAATAAATCAATCTCTTCATTTACTTTAGTTTTAATCTCTTTATTACCTAAGATAATTGGTTTTTCCGTATCAACTACTGAAACTATAAATTCATGATTTATTTCTTCATCACCTGTTTTTGTTAAAACAACTATATTCTTTTTACCAAGTTCTGTTGTATCAATTAAATAATCATCGGTCATGACATTACTAGATTTATTTAACAATGAATACAAGTTAGTAGTTGAATTAACTTCTACCTCAGTCTTCTTTATAAAACTATCTTCTGTATTTTTATCTTTAATAACAATAAATAAACTTAAAATTAATAAAAAAGTTAACATAATAATTCTAGTTATTAAATTTTTCATCACTATTTCCCCCTAATAAATATAATTAAAACAAAATATTAAATTTAAAATTTTAACCATATCCCCTTTTATGCCGGCTATATTAACATAAAAAGAGTAAAAAGTCAAATTTTGTAATAGTAATCTTCTATTTTAATGGTATAATTATACTTGAATGGAGGAAATATGAAAGAAGAATTTATTCCAATACTTTTAGCCAGTGATATAAATGTTTATAGTATGGCAAGGGCTTTTCATGAAGAATATAAAGTTAAATCAATCGTGTTAGCTAGAAATACATCAGGAATTATTAATCATTCTAAAATAATTGAATACCGTGAAGTTAAAGATTTAGACGAAAATCAAGTTTTCTTAAAAACCATGAATAATCTTTATAAAGAATTAAAAACCAAAAAGAAAAAACTAATTTTAATAGGATGCGCTGATCATTATGTTCGTTTAATTGTTACGAATAAAGATAAATTAAAAGATAAGTTTATCTTACCTTATACTAACTTAGAAACTTTAAATAAAATAGTTTTAAAAGAAACTTTTTATGAACTATGCGAAAAGAATAATATTGATTATCCGAAAACCCATATTTATAAAAAAGGCGATAGTTTAGATTTTAAACTTGATTTTGATTACCCTGTTATTTTAAAACCATCTGATAGTGTTCTTTATTTTAAAGCCAGTTTTCCTGGTCAATATAAGGTTTATACTATTAATTCTAAAGAAGAACTTGATGAGACTTTAAAGAAAATATATGATGCTGGATATCTTGGGAATATGATTATTCAAGATAGAATCCCTGGATATGATAATAAAATGTATGATTTGCATGTCTTTGTTGGAAAAAGTAAAAAAGTTGAATATATGAATTTAGGTAATGTCCTACTTGAAGAGCACACTCCTAAAGGACTTGGTTCAAATGCCGCTACTATTACAGTTTATAATGAAGAGTTAATGTTAAAAATTAAAAACTTACTTGAATCAATCGGCTATGAAGGTTGGTGTGACTGTGACTTAAAATATGATGAAAGAGATAATAAGATTAAAATATTTGAAATTAATATTCGTCAAGGAAGAAGTCATTATAGAAATACCGGAAGTGGTTATAATGTTGCTAAATATATAGTTGATTCTTATATTAATAACATTGAAAAAGATTTATTACTTGTTAAAGAACCTTATTTTTGGCATGTTATTCCTAAAAAAATAGTACTTGACTATGTTGAAGATAAAGAAAAACTTGCTTTAGTTAAAAAACTAATTAAAGAAGGAAAAGTTTGTCATTCCTTATTTTATAAAGAAGATAAAAGTTTTAAAAGAAATTTTTACCTAATCATGAGAAATATCAATCAATTTAAAAAATATAAAAAATATTATAAAAAAGACTTAGATTAATTTCTAAGTTTTTATTTATGATATTCTTCATTATTTAAAATTTTAAAACTTCTATAGATTTGTTCTAAAAGAATTACACGAAATAATTGATGAGGAAATGTAAGACGAGAAAATGATATTTTTTCTTGGCATTTATTTTTTATTTCCTCGTGTACTCCATAAGAACCACCAATTATAAAGTTAATATTACTATTCATAGAACGAATTTTATCTAAATTATGAGAAAATTCTAAACTATCAAGATTTTTACCATTTAAATCCATTAAAATATTATAATCACTTGGTTTAATCACTTTTAAAATATTATCTTTCTCAACTTCTAAAGTCTTTTTAATATCATAGTCATAATCTGGTAATTCAACTATTTCTAATTTAGTATATTTACTAATTCTTTTTGTATATTCTAAAATAGCCTCTCTTAAATAGTTTTCTTTAATTTTTCCAATACAAATTATTTTTATCATATAGTTATCACTAACTCACTTTCTTGTCTTGCTGCAATTACAGGAACTCTTGAATCAATTAAGGAAGAAACAGTTTCAATTGCTAATTCTTCTAAATTATTTGTTTCACTTAAATGAGCAAGAATTATTTTTTTTGTATTATCACCGATTAAGTCTTTTAAATAATTTCCAGTCATTTCATTAGATAAGTGACCTGTATCACTAATAACTCTTTGTTTTAAAACATAAGGATAAGGTCCATCCATTAACATTTTAGGATCATGATTACTTTCAATTATATATAAATCCTTGTTATGCATTTGTTTCAAGTTCTTTCTACTTATATAACCTGTATCAGTCATATAAATTAAAGATGTTTCTTCTTCGATTAAAAAACCAACAGGACTAACCGCATCATGTGAAGTATGTAAAAATTTTATATGTAAATCATCTAAATAAATATCATCTTCTAAAACGGGAATAATATAATCTGGTTCAACTATTTTTTTGATTTCCTTATACATATCTTTTGGAACATAAAGAAATTTTTCAGTTTTCTTAGTTAAAGAAGCAAGACCTATTGTATGATCTTTATGATTATGGGTCAAAAGAATAAAATCTATATCATCGATAGTTAAATTATGTTTTTCTAAAATCATTTTGGTTTTAGGTAAGGAAAAACCAACATCAATTAAAAACTTCTTAGTCTTTGTAATAACTAATGTGGAATTTCCTTTTGAACCACTTCCAAGAATAATTATTTCCATTAGTAGAATAATAATGGGTTATAGCATTGACTTCCAGAAGCATAAGGTTTTCCGTACCAAAGTTCAAAGTGTAAGTGAGTTCCATTTGAACGACCACTACTTCCCATATCTCCTATTGTTTGACCAGCTGTAACATAATCCCCGACTTTTACATAAGGTGATAATCTTGACATGTGAGCATATCTTGTATAATAACCATTTTGGTGATTTATAACCACATAATTTCCTGATAAATAATGATAATTAACTTCAGTTACAACACCGGGTTTAGCAGCATATATAGGTGAACCATATCCAGTTCCTGATATATCAAGACCACGATGAAGGGTTCCCCATCGCCAACCATAGTGACTTGATATAATATATGGAATATTTGTTGGCCAAGTCCAGTTTCCGGCTGTTGCTATTACTGGTTTTCTTCCACCTTTAACAATTACTTCATTAACAACTGGTTTAATTTCTTCTTGACTAGAAATTAAAGCTGTTACAATTTCACCATTAACACTTTTTATCTTTTGAGTAATTCTCGTAATTCCATTGCTACCTTGAGTTTGAACTGCCTGATAACCAACTAGTTTAGTATTATCATAAACATATTCGGTTTTATAAGCAATTGTTTGATCAGCAACCACGTGTTTTTCTTCAACTGTTGTAAATACAGGATCCAAGACTCCTATAGTTAATTCTTGACCTTCATAAAGTAAAGCATTGCTTGTTCTTAAATTAGAATTAGCTATTAAAATTTCGTTAACATTCATTTTATTAGCTTCCGCAACTTCATTTAAAGTATCACCTTTTTTTACTCTATAAGATGACATATTTTGTTCGCTACCAAATAATAAATGAGCCGTTAATTCTTCTTCACTTGTATAAATTTTTTCATTAACTGGTAAATAGGCTTCCTTGATAGTTACAACATCTTCAACATACAAATCTTCTATAATTTCGCCAGTTGTAACAATACTTTTTTGCGTTTCATTAATAAAATTTTCATATTCTTCTTCAGTTACAAAAGATAAAATTGTTTTTTTAACCGCATTTTCAAACATTTCTTTGTCTAAAATATTTAAAAATAATATTTTAGGTTCATTACTATCATCTTTTTCATCACTTTCAACTTGAGCATCATCAACATAGTTTGTTGTATTCGTTTTATCAATTGTTACCATATACCCTTTAATAGTAAAAGGTGATTTTTCATTTATAATATTATAGATATTACTAATAGTTGTTAAATTTTCTTCATAAGTTACATCTTTAACAACATTAATATCATTTGGAATATAAACATTATCAACATTATATTTTTCTTTTAAAGATTGTTGCATTTTATTAATATAATCGTATAATTCACTTTCAGATTTAATTAAACCAATTGATTCACCTTTTAAATAAACTCGGTAGGATTCCATAGGTATTTTTTGTTCTCCAAAGACATCATTGGTTCCTAAAAATGTAATTACAAATGCAACAACCAAAGATATAATTACTCCAACAATTGGAAAATTATTATTTTTTTTACTCACTTACTTCACTCCTTTTATTTGTAAAATTTAAGAATGTACTAGTATCACGTCTAAATAATAAATTAAATGGTCTATTAATTCTTCTTCACTTGTATAAATCTTTTCATTAACTGGTAAATAGGCTTCTTTAATGGTTATCACATCTCGAATATACAAGTCTTCAATAACTTCACCTGTCGTAACAATATTTTTTTGAGTTCCATTAACAAAATTTTTATATTCTTCTTCCGTTACAACAGATAAAATTGTCTTTTTAAGAGCATTTTCAAACATTGTTTTATCTAAAATATTTAAAAATAATATTTTAGGTTCATTATTATCATCTTTTTCATCACTTTCAACCTGAGCATCATCAACATAATCAGTAGTATTAGTTTTATCGATAGTGACCGTATACCCTTTAATAGTAAAAGATGATTTTTCATTTATGATATCATAAATATTATTAATACTTGTTATATTTTCATTGTAAGCTACATCTTTAACCACACTTATATCATTTGAAATATAAACCGTGTCAACATGATATTTTTCTTTTAGAGGTTGTTGCATCCTGTTAATATAGTTATACAATTCACTTTTGGATTCTATCAAACCAATTGATTCACCTTTTAAATATACCCGGTATAATTCCCTAGGATTTTTTTGTTCTCCAAAGATATCATTTGTTATTAAAAATGTAATCAGAAAAGCAAAAACTAAAGATATAATTACTCCAACAAGTGGAAATTTACTATTTTTTTTACTCACTTACTTCACTCCCTTCATTTGTGAAATTCAAGAATGTACTAGTATCACGTTTAAATAATAAATTGATAGTTCCAGTTGTACCATTTCTATGTTTTCCAACAATTAATTCACTTATGCTAGTGTTATTTTCATTTCTTGCTTCTTTTTTATAATAATCATCACGATATAAGAAAGCCACGATATCGGCATCTTGTTCAATTGATCCGGATTCCCTTAAATCACTCATAAGTGGTCGTTTATCTTCACGGGCTTCAACCGAACGAGATAATTGACAAAGGGCTATAATTGGAATTTTCAACTCCATGGCAAGCATTTTTAAAGAACGCGATATATCAGATACTTCTTGTTGACGATTAGAACCATAATTCTTACC
Organism: Bacilli bacterium; assembly: GCA_017472015.1. Taxonomy (GTDB): domain Bacteria; phylum Bacillota_I; class Bacilli_A; order RF39; family UBA660; genus RUG591. Next base: position 58,018 of record JAFURC010000026.1, on the reverse strand, counting down.
ACCTGATATTAATTGCAAGTAGTCAATTATTACTAAATCAAGTCCTGATGATGAAGTTTTTAACCTCCTGCATTTAGAACGAATTTCCCCAATTGTAATGCCTGGTGTATCATCTATAAAAATATTGGTATCTTCAAGTTGACTTAAGGCTTCATTAAATTTCACATAATCATTATTATTTAATTTACCACTCATAAACTTATAACCTTCAATTTGGCCAAGTGAAGATAACATACGATTAGCAAGTTGCTCTGCACCCATTTCTAAGTTAAATACAGCAACACTTTTACCTGATGAAGTTGCTACATTCGTTGCTAAATTAAGTGCAAACGCAGTTTTACCCATAGCCGGACGAGCTCCAATTATAATAAATTGATTTTCATGTAGACCTGATGTCATCTTATCAAAGTCCGTCCATCCAGTCGCAATACCAGTAATATCTCCTTTAGTTTCGGCTAAATTTTGTAAATTCTTTTGTACTTGATAAACAACATCTTTTATATTTCGAAACTCCGTTGCCCGGCGATCTTTTACAATACTAAGAATCTTTCTTTCTGCTTCATCAAGCGTTTCTGATACATCTTTATCCGTATTATATCCCATTTGATTAACTTCATTTGATACTTCTATTAATCTTCTTAGTAAATTATCATCACTTACTATTTTTAAATAATAATTAATATTAGCAGCCGTTGATTCCGTATTTAATACTTCAGTTAAATAAATTACTCCCCCAATTTCTTCTAAATAACCTTTATTACGAAGTTCATTAGTAATCGTTGTCATATCAATTGGAACGTTACTATCATATAAACTTTTTAAAGTTATAAATATTTTTTTATTGTTGTCATAATAAAAAGCATTTTCATCAATTGATTCAAAAGCAATATCTTGAGCAGTCCTTGATAAAAACATTGCACTTAAAACAGCTTGTTCTGCTTCAAGACTATTTGGAACACTTCTTAACATCTTAATTACCTTCTGTATGAACTTTTAATTTACATTTAATATCTTTATATAAAACAACATCAACTAAATGCATTCCTAAAGAATTAATACTAGTATTTTCAATTTGTTTTTTATCAATATTAATCCCAAGTTTCATAAGTTCTTCTTTAATTTGCTTAGTACTAATACTTCCAAACATACGACTACTTGATGCTTTAACTTTAAAATTTAAAGTAAGACTTTCTAATTTTTCTTTTAATTTTAAAGCTTCTTCTCTATTCTTTAAATCAAGTTCTTGACTTTCTTTAATTTCTTCTTTTAATTTACTTAGACTACCTTCAGTTTTTCTTAAAGCATATCCTTTTTTAATTAAAAAATTCATTGCATACCCATCACTTACTTCTTTTATTTCTCCCTTTTTACCTTGTCCTTTTACATCTTTCAAAAATATGACTTTCATAAAAAAACCTCCTCAATCTAAAATATATTAATATTATAGCACGACTAAGAAAAAAAAGATAGAAAAGATCTATCTTAATTTAAACTATCAATTAAAGAAATATCATCCTTTAACCAATTAATTATTCTTTCTTCATTATATTTTTCTATTTTTTCTTTTAAATGATTAAAATTAATCAAGAAAAGATCTAATCGATTTAAGATAATTGTTTTTAAATCAAATTCTTTTTCTTTAAAATAATTAAGAATTAATAAAACATTTTCTTTTTTATATATAATACTATTAATAAGCGCTTTACTATATTTTATATATAATTTATTTATTTCTATATCATTTAAACCATATAATTTTAAAAATTCCATTTTATATCGTCCTTTCATAACTATTTAATTCTTGAAATATTTTTTGAACACTAATTCCTAATTTACGACAAATACTAACAGCTACATCAAAATAAATCATTTCATTTTCTTTATAAAATTTCATTATTTCTAAAACAATATCTTCATATTTATCTTTATCAATTATTAAACCATGTAAAATAGAAAATAAAACTCCTTCAAAATAATTTGGATTTTCTTCTTTTTTATCTAAAAGACCTTGATATAATCTTAATACTTTAAACCTTGAAATATAAGTATTAGCAATATAATAAGTATTTTTATCATATAAATAAGTATCTAATACTTTTATTAAACTATTATTTTTAGTATCTTCCAAAACTTTTCTAGGTTCTTTTAAAATATCATTGTAAATTGGTTTATCAAAGTAAGGTGATGTATAAGTAGCAACTATTTCTTCATAATTATCTTCATTTATTTGATAACCATTTGTACTAGTTATGAAAGAACTTAAATAACGTCTTTTAATTGGTAAATTATTTTGCCTTGCATAATGAATTCTATGAAATAAGGCTTTATCTTGATTTAATAAAATATTTGGATATTCCTTGACATAATCAAATAAATTAGTTTCTATAAATCTATCTAATTTAGTTTGTAAATCATTAGTCATTAAAGAAGTTAATAAAGAAAAACTTTTACTATTAAAAGGTATTTCATATTCCTCAAAAGTTTTAATATTTTCTTTTAGTAAATTATTATTAGTCATAAAGAAATTAATTGAATTTTGATACATTTCTGAAATAGAAATATCAAGAACTTCTAACATTCTAATATTTTCAACAAAACATTCATAAGTACCTGTTAAAGTTTTATAAAATTCATCACTATACTCATCTATAATTAAATCTTTATTTAGATAAAAAGTTGGTAATATCTCTTTTAAATCAAGATTATGTTTAATAGATAATTCTAAAACTTTTTTAATATTTTCTAATTTAGCATACTTTAGTAGGGTTATTAATAATTTTTGATATTCAAATTGACTTAAAAAACTATATTTAGGAGTATTCTTAAAGAAATCTAATTTTTCTTTTAAAAATTCATTTGATATCGAATTAATTATTTTCTTCTCTTCAGCTGATAAATTTAAATTATAACCAAATTGTTTTAATAAATCATCATTGGAAACTATTATTTCAATTTTTTCTTCTTCTTTTTGTACTAATAATTCGTTTTTATTACCTAATTTATTAACAAAATTTAAATTGTGTTCATTAATTTCTAACATACAAGCAAACATATCATTTTCACTTATTCTTAATTCTTTAATAATATTAATTATTAATTCTATATCTTCTATAAAAATATCCGGATTTGAAATAGTATTTAATAAGTTATTAACTTTTATTATTAATTGTTCTAATTCTTCAGTTGATAAAGTTTCTTCTTTTAAATTAGTTAAATAATTTCTTAAACTTTCAAAAAAACTTTTACAACTAGGATCATTATAAGAATTATTTCTTTTTATATAAGTTAACGTAATTCTTACTTTTTCAAGAGGATAGTCAGTATATTTATTTTTTTCTAAAAAACTAATGAAATTATCAATATCTAAATTAGAAAAACTAGTTTCATCTAGGAAATATTTTAATAAATTATCTATTTCATGATTATGTTTAATTATTTGAAATTCATTTATTTTTTTAGTTTTATATTTTTCTATTAATTCACTTAACATATAATATATCACCTCTTTTTAGAATTAGGATTATAACATTCTGCATGGAATTTTTCAAAGAATTCTTGTTCAACTTCTTGATATTTAGATAATAATTGTTCTAAAAATTCTTTGTTAGTTAACTTCTGATTATATTCACATTTTTCATTTGGATAAGATTTAGCTAATTTAAAACTATTTATTAATCGTTTATGTTCGCTATCAACAGACTGTGTTATTCTACCTTCAATCATACTTTTAAAAGTTGAATGTTTTTTTCTTCCTTCAATACCAAGTAAAAGGACAATTACATTTCCATCAATTACTTGATAAAATAATCTTGGGGTACCTTTAGATTTTTTTACTTTATATTCATTAATAGGAATTGGAGATGATACTTGTGTATATGGTGTTGTTGTAAGAATTTCATCATATTGTAAATGTTTAAGCATTCCATATAATTTCTTTATAATTGGCAATTGACAAACTTCTTTTTTAAATTCTTCAAGATCTTTAAAAGTTGAATTTAAAAAAATTAAATTCCTTTTTATTTCAGTTTCAATAATTTCTTCCTCAAGTTCTCTTTGGTATTCATCGGCTATTTCAGAAACTTCATCTATTATATTTTTCATTGTTATAACTATTTCTTTTAATACCTTACCTAAATATGTAATTTCTTCTTGTGATGCTTCATTTAACATTTCCTGACATAGTTCAGAATTTTCTTTTGCTTCCAATAATTTATCTCTTAATTCTATTAATCTTGCTTGATTTAAATGATCTTGTTCGGGATTTTTAGGATTTAGTTTAATTTTTTCAAGTAAATCATCTATTAAATCTAAATATAAATCAATTATTTGAACATCCGATTCCTGGATATTTAAATCTTCTTGTTTTTCTTCTATTTCAATTATTTCTACTTCTTCTGATAATTCAGATTCTTCCTGATATTCTTCTTGATTAGTTTTGGTAAGATCAAAATTATGTTTTAAAGCATCCGCTATAATATTTTCTCTGAATTTTTCATTAAAAGATAATTTATTTAATAAATCATTTAAATAATATATATCTATTTCAGAGGTGCTCTGAAATAGCCCTTTGATACTATCAATGGGCTTAATTAAGTTCTTACATTTTTCAATTTCCCTTTGATAATTATTAATCATAGTTTGTCTATATAATTCTACTTTTCTATTTAATTCTTTAATTTTAGAAATAAAATTTAAACATTTAAAATCACGAACAATTAAATTTTTTAAATCTAAATCCATATTAAGTCTAAAATAATCAAATGCTTCCTGAAATTTTTTTTCTTCTAATTCTGATAAAGATAATTTATTAAGGATTTTTTCATAAAAAACTATTATATCTAAATTAATTTGTTCTAAGATATCTTGATCTAAATTTAAATTAGGAAAGTTGATATTCATAAAATTTTCTAAGTTTTGTTGATCAATTTCTAAATTTTCTTTATATCTTTTTAATAAATCATCTAATTCTTTCATAATTCCCTCTTTATTATATAATTTATCTTATCATATTTTTATATAAAAAAAAATAGAAATATCAAAATTCCTATTTATTTGTATATGGAAGTAATGCAATTGCACGAGCTTTTCTGATTTGTTCTGCTATATATCTTTGATGTTTAGCACATGCTCCTGTTACACGACGAGGTAAGATTTTTCCTTTATCATTGATGTATTTTCTTAAAATTTCTACATCTTTATAGTTAATATCTTTACCAGTTGTGCACATATAACATACTTTTTTCTTTTTTCTATAAAATTCTGCCATTTTATCCTCCTATTCTTAGAAAGGTAAATCGCTATCATCTATTTCGATCTTATCACCAAAATCTTTAAATGGATCAGTTTCTACTACATCTTGACTACCACTTGAAAAATCATATGGAGTCATTTCAGTATTAGAACCTGAAGTTTGTGTTTGATTACCTGAATCAGTTCTTGAACCTTTAGTATCTAAAAATTGAAATTCATCAATTATAACATCAGTTGTATAAACTTTTTTTCCATCAGATCCATCATATGATCCTGTTTGAATACGACCACTAACAGCAATTTGACTTCCTTTAGTTAAATATTTTTTCATTGTTTCAGCACGATTACCAAATGCAACAATATTAATAAAATCTGCTTCACGTTCACCATTTTGATTTGTAAATTGTCTATCTACAGCAATTGATGTACGCATAACAGCATTGTTACTTGATCCATATCTTAATTCTGGATCTCTTGTTAATCTACCTACTAAAAATACTTTATTCATAAATTACTCCTTAATCTACTCTAACTACTATATGTCTTATTACATCTTCGTTAATATTAGCAACACGATCAAATTCTTTTACAGCTTCTGGAGTTGCCTCTACAACTAATAAAAAGTAATTACCATTCTTGAATCCTTTTACTTCATATGCAAGTTCACGTCTTCCCATATTTTTTTCAGATACGATTTTTGCATTTTTTTCTTCAAGAATTTTTTTCATGTTTGCTAAAACATTTAAAGTTGCTTCTTCTTCAAGTGTTGGTCTTACAACAAACATAAGTTCATAATTACGCATATATCTACACCTCCTTTTGGACTAATGGACTCATAAGAGCCAAGAAGTTATTAAAGTATCAAAATACTTCGTACATAATATAACATACTTTATTATATTTTTCAAACATTTTTTGAAAAAAAGATAGTTATTCTAGTACACTAGATTCTATCTTTTCATCCATTTTATAAATTTTTAATTTTTCATGAATATCGCAAGTAACTAATAATAACTTAGATACATCTTTATAACCTTCTTTTTCAAGTCTTTTTAAAAGCCATTTCCTATCATGCCCAATTGCTTCTATATTTTTCTCCATGATATTTCCATCTATTACTAAATTAGCACATAGACCATTTTTTTCAACTTTTAATTTCATATCATATGGAGTAACTGAATGATAATTTGCTTTAGGTAAAAAACTAATTTTCCCACTTGGTTCCATAACTGCATAATTAATTTCACTTATATCAAAATAACCACTTTCTCTAGCATCTTGAAGTAAGTCATTTAAATCAAGTTTACATTTCTTAAGTTGCTCACGACTTATTTTACCATCACTAATAATAACAACTGGATATCCGGTTATAAAACGTCTTGCTAAAATACTTTTAGATGTAATAAATGAAACAAATAAAGAAAATGCCCCATATACACTCATTCCAATAAGTCCACCAATAATAGTAATTTCTTTATTAACTGTCATCTCAGCCGCAATATTTCCAAGTGATAAACCAATTATGTAATCAAAGATATTAAGTTCACTTATTTGTTTTTTACCAAGCATTTTAATAACTAAAAATAAATAGATAACAGCAATACTTCCTTTAAAAATAATTGTTAAAAGTTGATTCATGAAATTCACCATTATTAGAATAGGCAAAATATACCTTTTTATACAAAAAATAGTTTAGAAAAACTAAACTATTTAAAAATTCTATTTATTTCTTCACCTAAATTTTCTTTTAAAAGATAATCACTAAAACCATCTTCAACAAAATGATCTTTTATAAATTCAACATCTTTATCAAGCATGACAATAACTGGAGTTTTAAATTTATTATCTTTCTTTAATGTTTTTAACACTTCAATAGCACGAATATCTAACATATCATCAAGTATTATATAATTAAAACTTTCTTTTAATCGAACTCTATCAATTACATCATTAGCATAAATAGAATTTTCAACATGATAACCTTTTTTTTCAAGTAATTTGGTTATACTTTTTAAATATTCCGTATCATTTGAAGCAACTAAAATATTTTCAGTTTTAGAGTAATTATCTAATTCATTTTTTTTTGTTGTAACTATTTTTTGATCAATAACTATTTTTATTTCTGTTCCATGATTTTCTTCGCTTTTAATAGTAAAATATCCACCCATTTTGGAAACTATCTTTTTAATAGTATTAATATTTACATTTTTAGTTTCTAATCTTTTTAAATCTGATTCATCTAATTCTTCATCTATCATTAATAAATCATTTACTTTATCAATTGATATACCTTGACCAGAATCTTCAACAGTTATCATTAAACGACACATATCATATTTAACAATAGTATTGATATTTAATTCAATAAAACCTTCTTTAGTGTATTTAATTGCATTATCAAGTGTTGACATAATAACTTGTTCAAGTAATTTAGAATCCCCATGTAAGTATTCTGGAACATTTTCGCTTATATTTACTCGAAAATCAATATTTTCTTTTACTTCTTTTTCTTTTACTAATTTTATTTTAGTTATTAAATTTTTAAGATTATATTTACTATTTACAACTTTAATATTTTGAATACTAAGAGTTGACATATCCATAACATTTTCAACTAAAAAAGCAAGTGAATGTGATAAATTATTTATTTGTACTAAGTTTTCTTGAATTTTGGTTTGATCATTTTCTTCTAATGACTTATTAGATAGTTCTAAAATACTATTAATAGGACTTTTTATTTGATTAGATGTAAGAAATAAGAAATTTGATTTTTCTTCCATAGTTTGATTTACTAATAAACGATTTTTATTTAATTCTTCAATCATTTTAACATCAGGATTTTCAATTGTAAAATACATAACTACAGTTATAAAAACAAAAGCCGCATTAATAAGTAATAAAGTTGGAAATATATTTTGAACAGCAACTACAACTCCAAACATAAAAATTAATAAATAAAGAGGTACATATTTTTTACTTTTAAAATTTTTAATATTTTTAATAAAAATTGAAATCATTAAAATAATACAAAGGGCAGCACAGGCATATAAAACACTAACTGATGGTCCACTTGGAAGAAACATTCCTCCGACATTATTAATATTAATTGGTAAAAGTAAAATAATGGCTAAAATTACAACAAATAAAGTCAATGATTTTTTTGTTAATTTATTCATTTTTTCTTCAGTTGTTGAATTATTAAGAGTAACAATTAAAATATAAATTGTAAAAAAGTAAACCCAAGCTAAAAAACATGAAAATAATAACTTTAAAGATAATAAATACTTAAATGAATCTGGACTACAACCCGTATTAACTAAGAAAAATGAATAAACCTCGATTGCACAACTTAAAAAAGTTACCCCTATTATAATTGAATATATTTTATTTTCCAAAGAATTAACTTTCTTTTTTGGAAAATAAATTATCATTAATAAAATACAAAAAACTAATCCGAAAACGGTAAAATAAAAACTTTCCATAAATTCTCCTTCTATAATAATTATTATAAAGCATTTAGTCTAAATCTTCAATTAGTTTTAAAAAAATATTAGTTTCCTAATATCTTTTTAGAGTTTTTACTTTTTGTTTTTCAGTAATTATTCTGCCATTTATATTGAAGTTTTCAGAATCTAAAATATTTTCAGCTTCAAGAGTTTTAAAATCTAATTTTTTATTTACTTCAGTATATGGTAATTCTTTTTTGATTACATAATATTTTGGCATAAAGTATGCAGGACAATTATTTGTTAAGTATTGATCAATTTGGAAAATTAATTCTTCAGGTGTTTGTTCACTTTCATTTAATACAAGATGAACAACAGGTACTTCACGTTCATTTATATCATCTAGTTTTACAGCACAACAATCAGAAACTATATCTAATTTTTTTATTTCTTCTTCAAGAGTTGGTAACCATAGTTTAGTTCCACTTCTTGTTAACATTCTTTTAGCACGCCCTTTATGAAATAAAAATCCATCTTGATCCATAACTCCAAAATCGTCAGTATGAGCCCAAATTCTTCCATCACTATGTTTTTTAAGAACAAAATCTGTTGCTTCTTTATTATTTAAATAACCTTTCATTAAAGTTGGACCAGTTATACAAATTTCTCCAACTAAACCATTACCATAAGCAAGTTCTTTATCAGTTTGATATTCAAAAATACTAGCAATTACATTAACCATCGGAATACCAATACTACCAACTCTTGGACCAATAATTGGATTACAAGTAGCAACAGCTGTTTCTTCACTTGCTCCATATCCTTGTTGAACGGCTCCAGCTCCACGTTTCATTAAACTTTCATTAATTTCTTCTTCTTCACTGGCATATAGTTTATCTCCACCACTTGCCGGTGATGATAAATAACTAAAATCTTCTATATTTGAATGTTGTAAAGACTTTAAAAGAATTGGACCTGAGAATATAATATTCGGTTTATATGTATCAACCAAATCTGGATATGTATTAATATCAAAGGCTGGTACTAAAGTTGTTTTAACACCGCAAATCATAAGCCCACAAGTTGCATTTAAATAATAAGCAATTGCTGGTGGTAAGATATTCATAGAAGTTTTTCCATAAGTAAAACCATAATTACTATGCTTTAATCCATGAGCCATTGCAACTAAATTTTTATTTGTAAGCTCTACTCCTTTAGCATCTCCAGTTGAACCTCCTGTATAAACAATAAGAGTTGTTTCATTTTCTCCTTTAGATACTAAATTTACTTTTGTATCCTTTAAATACTCATCTTTATAATTTTTATAAGTCGTAAATTTTGGAATATTTAATTCCTGTCCAGGAAGACCTAAAGATTCCATAACCGGAACAACAATTACTTTTTCTAATTTATTATCTAAATTTGTTGTTTTAATAACATTTTCAATTATTGGTGGTACTTCAGAGATAAAGAAATACTTTGATTTAGTTAAATTTAACATAAAGTTAATTCTTTCAGGACTTTCATCAAACTTAATTAAATTTGCAATTGCTCCCATTTTATTTATTGCTAAAAACATAAATATAACTTCCGGAACATTTAACATCATGAATGATACTGTATCTCCTTTTTTTACTCCTAAATTAGTAAACATTTTAATTTGATTAGAAACTTCTCTTTCAATGTCTTCTTTTGTATACCCTCTTTTTCCCATAAAATCAAGTAAAATTGTATCACTTGGATATTCCCCAGTCATTTTCATAAAGTAATCATAAAAATTTTCATCTGATACTAATAAATCAGCATTATTCTTATCATGCCATTTCATCCATGGTCTATCAACGGATGCATACCCAGTCATTTTTTTACTTTCTTCTTGTTCTAAAACTAAATTTTCATTACTTAATTTTTTTAAATTTTCTTCATTTATATGTAAGTTACTCATATATCCTCCTATATTTTCATTATAAATAATTTTTTTTTATTAATCAATAAATAGACATGAATTTGATATACTTTATATTTAACATTATTATCAAATTCTTTTTATTAATAGATATTTGGTTCATGAACAACATCAATATAACAAAAAAATTTAGAAAATGCAAAAATCCGATTTGTCCTAGGAAAATCATTATTTTAAGTAAATTTATAAGAAAAAAGTTTTTTTCTCTATAACAAATTTTAAAATTTCTTCTAAAATTCTTTTAATTTGCCAAATTATTTTTAACATTTTTTTTACAAATATTTTTTTAAGTCTTATTTAAAGTCTAAAAAATGTATTAACAATACAAATAACATCTAACTAAATGTTAAATGTTTTGTAAATTATTTAATTACTAATTCATTATTTTGATAATCAAAAGTAATTGTTTCTCCAAAGTGAACTTCACCACTAATTAATTTGTTAGCTAAAATTGTTTCTATAGTTCTTGAGACAATTCTTTTTAGTGGTCTTGCACCATAATTAACATCATATCCTATTTCAACTAAGTAATCCCTGGCATTATCAGTTAGTTTTAATTTAAGATTTTTATCTTTTAAACGAAGTTCTATTTCCTTAATTATTTTATCTAAAACCTTATAAATTACTTCTTTAGTTAATGGTTTAAATATAATTACTTCATCAATTCGATTAATAAATTCTGGTCTAAATGTTCTTTCTAATTCTTTAATTACTAAATCTTCTTTTCCTTCTAAAGCATATTCACTTCCTAAATTACTAGTCATGATGATAATTGTATTTTTAAAGTCAACTAACCTTCCATTTGAATCAGTTATACGTCCATCATCTAATATTTGTAAAAGTAAATTCAATACTTCTGGATGGGCTTTTTCGATTTCATCAAATAAAACGATACTATAAGGATTACGACGAACTGCTTCGGTTAATTCTCCTCCTTCTTCATATCCAACATATCCTGGTGGTGAACCAATAAGACGGGAAACACTAAATTTTTCCATATACTCACTCATGTCAATTCGAACCATATGACTTTTATCATCAAATAATTCTAAGGCTAACGTTTTAGCAACCTCGGTTTTACCAACCCCAGTTGGACCTAAAAAGATAAATGAACCGATTGGTCTATTAGGATCTTTTATTCCACTTCTGCTTTTTAAAATACATTCAGAAACAAGTTTTAAAGCCTCATCTTGTCCCATAACATTATTTTTCATATTATCATATAGACTTAAAAGTTTTTCTTTTTCCGATTCAACTAATTTTGTTAAAGGAATATTAGTCAATTTAGAAATAACATAAGCAATATCTTCTTCATTAACAGTATCACTTAAAATACGATTTTTTTCTTGTTTATTTAACTCATCAAGTTCTTTTTCAAGTCTTGGAATTTCACCATGTCTATATCTTGCAGCCGTTTCTAAATCATATTTATTTTCAGCCGTTTGTAAAGTAAATTTAGCATTTTCAAGTTCTTTTTTCTTAGCCTTGATACTATCATTTATTCTTTTTTCATGTTGCCAAGCTTCTTTTAATTTGGCTTCTTCACCTTTTAATTTAACAAGTTCATGTTCTATTTCCTCTAATCTGTTTTTAGATAATTCATCTTTCTCTTTTTTTATTGCTTGTTTTTCAATTTCAAGTGATAAAATATTTCTTGTGATAGTATCAAGTTCATTTGGAACTGAATCCATTTGAACTCTTATAGTTGCACATGCTTCATCAACTAAATCAATGGCTTTATCTGGTAAATATCTATCAGTTATATAACGATTCGATAAAGTTGCAGCACTAATTAACGCTTTATCAGTAATTGAAACCCCATGATGAATTTCAAATCTTTCTTTAAGTCCTCTTAAAATTGTAATTGTATCGATAACTGATGGTTTACTAACTTTAATTTTTTGGAATCTTCTTTCAAGTGCACCATCTTTTTCAATATATTTTCGATACTCATTTAAAGTAGTTGCTCCAATTACATGAATTTCACCTCTTGCTAACATTGGTTTTAAAATATTTGAAGTATCCCTAGCACCTTCTGCTGAATTACCAACTATCATGTGAATTTCATCAATGAACATGATAATTTTTCCTTCACTTTTTTTAATTTCATTTAAAACATTTTTTAAACGCTCTTCAAATTCTCCTCGGTACTTTGCACCTGCTACTAAACTAGCAAGATCTAACTCCCAAATTTCTTTATCACGTAAACTATTTGGCACATCCCCTGCTATTATTCTGTTAGCAAGTCCTTCAACAATTGCTGTTTTACCAACTCCTGGTTCCCCAATTAAAACCGGATTATTCTTCGTTTTTCTTGATAAGATTCTTGTAATTCCACGGATTTCTTCATCACGACCGATAACTGGATCAATTTTACCTGCTTTAGCATCTTTTGTTATATCTCGACCATATTTTTCTAAAACATTAATATTATCTTCTTGATTTGGATACATAAAATCATCCCCTTTTCTATAAATTAATATGACTCAAATTCATATTTCAATACTTATTATACTCAAATTTTAGCACTTGTCAACCGAGAGTGCTAATTAATTTCAAAAAAAATAGTTTTAAAAACTATTCTTTAAACTTTTAAATATTTTTTAACTGCACGACCTGATCCTAACATTCCAACTAGAATTCCTATTATAATAACAATAACAGATGCAACATAGATAAATGGTTCAGGATGAACAAGTCTAATTAAATCAGTAAATAATTTACCACCAAAATAATTATATAAAGCATAATAACCATATATCATAATACAAACAGGAATAATTGATCCTATAAAACCTAAAATCATTCCTTCAACAACAAATGGTAATTTAATTGCAAAATTACTTGCTCCAACAAGTCGCATAATTGATATTTCCCTTTTTCTTGAAAAAATTGTCAATTTAATTGTATTAACTATTAAAAACATTGTCATTAAAATAAGAGCGATAACAGCAATCATTGATACTCTTTCAACAACTTTAAATACAGTTACTAATTGATCAACCATTCCTTCTCCATATTTAACAACATCAATTGCATCCAAGTTTTGAATAGTTGTTGCTGTTTCTCCTATTTTTTCAATATCATCTACTTTAATTAAATAAGTATGTTGCAATGGATTTTCTTCCTCATCCCAATTACTCATAGCATTTTTAAACGCTTCATCTTCTTCCATCATTTCTTGCTTTATTTGACTTTTATTTTTAAATTCTACACTTGAAACATTACTAATATTTTCAATATCCAATTTTAATTTTGCTAAATCATACTCATCTGCATCATTTGAAACAAAGGCTACAACTGTTAAATCTTCTTTTAAAACACTTGAAAAGTTTTCAACATTATAAGATACAACAATTGAAATTGCTATTATTATTAAAGTAATAATTATACAAGAAATACTAGCAAGTGATAAAGAAAAATTTCTTCCAACACTTTTAAAAGCATCTCTTATACTTCTACCTACTATTCTAAAGAATCTCATCTATGTATTCCCCCTTTTTATAATCTTTATATAAATGTCCTTCTTTAAGGGCGATTACATGTTTTTTCATATCATTTACAATAGTTTTATCATGGGTTACCATAATAACTGTTGTTCCTTCTTTTTTATTAATTTCATCTAAAAGTTCAACAATTTCACGACTCATCACTGGATCCAGATTTCCAGTTGGTTCATCACATATTAAAAGTTTAGGTTCGTTAACAATTGCTCTTGCAATAGCAACTCTTTGTTGTTCTCCACCTGATAAATCATCAGGGTAATCACGAAGTTTACTTTTTAAACCAACAAGTTCAATTGCTTTTAAAACTTTAGGTCTAATTTCACTCTTTTTAGCCCCTATTACTTCAAGAGCAAAAGCAACATTTTCATAGACATTAGATTTAGGAAGTAATCGATAATCTTGAAAAACAATTCCTAATTTTCTTCTTAATTTATAAACATTTGAGTTTCTTAATTTATTTACTTTAAGTCCTCCTAAAATTATTTCTCCACGAGTTGGTTTTTCTTCTCGATAAAGCATTTTAATTAAAGTACTTTTACCAGATCCTGATCCTCCTATAATAAAACAAAAATCCCCTTTTTCTATACTTAAATTCATATCATATAAAGCAACTACACCATTTCTATATTGTTTAGTTACACCACTAAATTTAATAAATTCCATATTTCACCACCAATTATTCATTTATTTTGTATATATAGATTATAACACAAATTTGAAAAAAAACTAATAATATCATTAGTTTTTATTTTTTTTTATAAAAAAAAGACATTGTAACAATGAAAAATCAATTACAATGAAATTTAATAGAATAACAGGGACAAAGTAAAGGAAAATGTCACAATGTCTTTGATAACATTATACAATAAAATTAGAAAATATTAGGAAAAATATTTTTAATTTTACAAAAATATGTCAATTTTATTTAATATCTGGAATTTCAATCTTCTTTAAAGGTATTGTCGGTTGAAGTTGAATAGTGGTTTGTTTTGGTTGATTAGATACTACTTGAGTTTGATTTTGAGTATTTGTATTTAAATTTGGAGTAACTACTTGAGGATTTTGTTTAATAACTTGAGGTTGAATATTTATATTGGGATTTTGGGGAGTTATTGTTGATGTTGCTTGAATTGGTTTTTCTAGAATTGCCTCGTTTTTTTGAATTACTTGATCACTTTTTGGGACTTGATTTTGTTTTTCTTTTACTTTTTCATCTAATTTCGGTTGACTAGTATTTAATTTAACTTCTACTTTAGCATATTTTTGTTTAAATAAATATCCAATTATGGAAAACATTAAAAGTAAACATACAAAGCAATATATGAAGTAATAGGTGCCACTTATAGTATCACGAAAGAAATATAAAATAGCATTCATATTTAATCCTTATTGGCAAAATAGTTAGCAGTTCTTACCATTTGATATGAATACCCCATTTCATTATCATACCAAGCAATTATTTTTACAAGTTGACCTTCATCAGTTTCTAAAATATCAGTTGATAAGCCGTCTACTACACTACCAAAACTACTTGAAATAACATCACTTGATACAATTGGATCATAAGTAATTTTAATTGTTTCATTTTGATTACTTTCAAATAACTTATTAAGTTCTTCAACTGTTGTATTCTTTTGAAGTTTTAAAACTAAGTCAACAACAGAACCAGTTGAAACCGGAACACGCATAGCAAGTCCTTTCATTTTACCTTTTAAACTTGGAATAACTTTTCCAATAGCACTAGCAGCTCCGGTTGAAGTTGGAACAATATTCATAGCGCATGCGCGACCACGACGTGATGCAATCCCTTTTTTATGAGCAACATCTAAAGTTACTTGATCATTTGTATAAGCATGAACTGTTGTCATGTAACCTGATTCAATTCCAATATTTTTTTCTAAAATATCAAGAACCGGT
Source organism: Bacilli bacterium (assembly GCA_017472015.1). Classification (GTDB taxonomy): domain Bacteria; phylum Bacillota_I; class Bacilli_A; order RF39; family UBA660; genus RUG591. The sequence continues at coordinate 41,933 of JAFURC010000026.1, read as the reverse complement.
GCTAAACAGTTAGTTGTACAACTAGCAGCTGATATAACACTTTCATCTCCAGTTAAAGTATCATGATTAACATTATAAACGATTGTTTTCACATCTCCCTTACAAGGAGCCGATACAATTACATGTTTACACCCTGCATTTATATGGGCACTTGCTTTTTCTAAACTTGTAAAATGACCAGTACATTCAAAAACTAAATCAATTCCTAAATCTTTCCATGGTAATAAACTAGGATCTTTTTCACTATAAACCTTTATTTTTTTATCCCCTACATAAATATGTTCTTCATCATAACTAATTTCATCATTTCTATAATTTCCATGATTAGTATCATACTTTAATAAATAAGCAAGTTGTTTAGGTTCAGTTAAATCATTAATTGCTACAACTTCTAAATTACTATACTCACCATCCATTATTCTAAATACTAATCTTCCTATTCTTCCAAATCCATTAATTGCTACTTTCATTTTCATCTCTCCTTTTTGTTTTTTATTTTATTTAAAATAACTTCCGCCAATAAATTCTCTTAAAATAGAATCATTTGGTACTTCATCACTTGGAACTGGTAAAAAGATTTCCAAGAGTCTTATTAATCTTTTAGCATCTTCATAGAATTCATTATCACGAGATACTGTATATAAAAGTGGTAAACCATATACTTTTAAAACAGGAAATTCATATACTAAACCTGTATTTAAAGTAATATCCGCTTCATCTTGATAAGGAAAAATATATTTTTCTTCACCTTCTCTGACACTTTCCCATAAATCCAAAGTTTCATGTGGCTCGTATCCTCTTGTATAATGATCTCTTATAAGTCTTCTAATTAACCTGTTATCAGTTGTTGAAATTCTGTTATCTTCATCTATATTAATTTCAGTAAGGGCTGATAAATAAATTTTTAACTTACGACTTGCTTCAATATTCGATAAAATCTTCGGATTTAAACAATGAATTCCTTCAATTAATAAAACATCATTTTTATCAAGAATCATCTCTTCATTATATTCTTTTTGACCAGTTATAAAGTTAAACATAGGAAGTAATACTTTTTCACCTTTTAATAGTTTATCCAAAGTTTTATTAAATAATTCAAGATCAATTGCTTCTAAACATTCAAAATCATATTCGCCATTTTCTTTTTTAGGAGTATCTTCACGTTCAACAAAGAAATCATCCATTGATAACATCTTAGGTTTTAAACCAAAACTTTTTAAATACATTGATAACTTTTTAGTAGTTGTCGTTTTACCACTTGAAGATGGTCCCGCGATTAAAACGATTTTTACTTTAGAATTACTTGCTATCTCTCTCGCAATATTTAATAATTTATTACTATATAAAGTCTCGGTTATTTTAATTAAATCTGATATTTTTCCGGTGGTAATAATATTATTTAAATCAACTGACGTTTCTAGATTCATTAATTTACACCATTCTTTAGATTCTTTAAATACTTCAAACAATTTAGGATGATGTTTATATTTAGGAATTTCACCTTCACTATAAATAGTTGGATATCTTAAAATAAATCCTTCTTCATTTAAATAAGCTAACTTAAATTCATTTAAACAAGATGTTTCACTAGGCATTAAACTAAACATATAATTATAACTATTACCCATTCGATATAAATTGACATAGGTGTTTGTCATATATTCAAGAAGTCCAGCTTTTTTTACATCACCTATTTCGTTAAAATAAGCAATTGCATCTTCTCTTAGAATGGTTACTTTAGTTATATTTAAGTTATCTTTAACTACTTCATTCATTTTATTTTCTAAATCAATTACCATTTCTTTAGTTAACTTACAAGATGCTTCCATATATAATCCTTTATCAGCTGAATGTCTGGTTTTTAAATAACCTTTTTTCTTAAATAACTCTTGAAAACAATAATTAGTTAAAAATACTAAACCATTTAAATAAATTCTATTAGCATATCTAGTAGTTAAATCAAAAAATTCAATATCACACGACTTATTAATTTGATCATTTAATTCATGATATTCGGAATCAACCTTAGCAATTATTATCTTATGTTTAAATAAATCATCATACATTTTACTAAGTTCAAGAAGTGTAATACCTTTTTTAATAATAGTTTCTTTACCAAATACTTTAACTTTTATACTTTCTAACATATTTTTCCTCTCTATCCTTCATAGTTAGTATATCACATTTTTTTATTTTTTTATGTATAAAATATACTAGTTTACATATTTTAATTATAGGTGATAGAATGAATTTAATTCCAGTAATTGTTGATAAAGATAATAGTAGTGAAAAAAGTTATGATATTTTCTCTCGTCTTTTAAAAGACCGAATTATTTTATTAAGTGGCGAAATTGACGATACTTTAGCTAATATTATAGTCAGTGAAATCTTATATCTTGATTCCATTAATCATGATGATATTAGTTTATATATCAATTCTCCAGGGGGCTCAATTACTGCCGGGATGGCTATTATGGACACCATGAATTTTGTAAAAAGTGATGTTTCAACTATTTGTCTCGGGATGGCCGCTTCAATGGGAGCTTTCCTCTTATCATGTGGTAAGAAAGGTAAAAGATATATTTTACCTAATGCTGAAGTGATGATTCATCAACCTCTAGGTGGAGTTCAAGGTCAAGCAACAGAAATTAAAATAGTTGCTGAAAGAATTTTAAAATTAAAAGAAAAATTAAATACTATTCTTGCTAAAAATACTGGTAAAGATATAAAAGAAGTAACAAAAGATACCGAAAGAGATTATTTTTTAAGTAGTAAAGAAGCCCTTGAGTATGGAATAGTTGATAAAATTCTTGAAAAAAAAGATTAATTTTCTTATAAATAAAGTCTACTTTAGGTAGATTTTTTATGTTAATAAATTTATTACAAATTCTAATTAAAATTAGCAGATATTCTTTAAATTTAAGTGACTAAAACTAAAAAAAATGATATAATTAGATTATAAAGATATTCGAAAATAGTAAAAATATGTTGATAAAATACTATAAAAAATGGAGGCAGATGTTAATGGAAATATTAAGTCAAGGTGGTCAAAGTATAGTTTATAAATTAGATGATAATTATGTTTTTAAACAATATAAATTAGATAAAGAATATCCAATTGATTTTAAAATTATAAAGATTTTATGCAATGAAATAGGAAAATTAAATAGAGTAATTACACCTATAAAAATAGATTATAATAGAAATGATAAAATTGTGGGTACTTATTGTAAATATATACAGAGTTATCAATTAGAACTAGTAAATGTTTCATGTTCAACTTTTTATCAATGGTATACGGAATTGATTGATGACGTAAAAAAAATATCTTCAAAAAAAATTAGAATGTTAGATTTTGTATATTGGAATTTTATAATGAGTGAAAATGGACCATATTTTATTGATGTTGAATCTTTTGTTTTTTCTCAAGAAAAAGACATTGAAGAAATTGAAAAGGATAATATCGCAGATTTAAATTATTGTTTTTTATATGGTTTTCTTGGAAAAATAGGACATTTTGTAACAAGCCAAACTTTCAATGAAATATTCGATGAAATAAAAAACTTTAATGGTACTTTATCCGAATATGTTCAATATAAAAAATCGTATGATTATGAAACTTATACATCTAATAAAAAAATGTAACGGTGTGAGATTATAGAAGATAATGATAAAATTTGAATTTAAAGAAAATAAATGTAGTACTCTTTGGTCTACATTTATTTTATAACTAATATTTTTATTTAAAACTTTTTTCTTTTATTCCAGGAATATGTTTTTCATTTAAATATTCATAAGTATTATTATCAAATAATTCCTGTAAATATTTTCTATCAATAAATCTTAAATTATCATCATAAATTAAATAATAATTATCTAAATTCATATAACTAACTTCATTTAAAGTTATAACAAAAATTAACTTTTTATGATTAGAATTTTCGACAATAACACATTCAGAAACATTAATTTGTAATTCGTTCCTTGTAAATACTAATTTCATTAAAGCTCTAAAATAGGATAGTTTATCAACAATTGGTAGTTCTAATTGATTTATTTTTTTTAAAATTACATCAATTCTTTGGATATAATCTTTTATTTTCGGTGATAATTCTAAATTATTAGAATCTATTTTATTAGCAGGTAAATATTCATTTTCAATTTCTACTTTTCTTGATTTATAGATACTATTTAAAATATTTTGAAATTCTTCTCTTGTATTATTATTTTTATTCAAAGAAAATATACCACTTAAAGAACTACCTATTTTAATAGTAGTTAAATCGCTTCCTAAAACTGTTGAGATAGGATCGACACATATTAAGAATTTTTCATATCGAAATACTATATAATTATGCAAATAACCATATTCCGATTTATTTTGAATAACCTTATATGGTACTTTTATTTTACTTAAAAAATAACCAAATATGGCTGTAAATTCAAAACAAACTATTTTATTATTATCTTCATTTATTTTTTCTAAATACGATATTTTTGTATGTTTCATACCATCATCACTAAGAGGATCGATATAATAAAAATCATCATAGGTAAATATTTTACAAAGTTTTAAATAGGTATTTATAATATATTTTAATTTATCTGGTTCTATTTTATTAAATAATAATTTTTCTAACTCAGGATTTATTTTTACATCTTTAAGATATGGATCTTCAGTCTCTTGAAATTTATTAATACTTTCATAGTCAATTATTTGCATATCCTTTAAATCAAGATATCTTTTAATAATATCTTTTGAAAATACATAATCTTCTAAATAATGATTACTTTCTAAATAATTAATTAAACTATAGATGAATTTTTCTATTTCAATACCTCGATAATATTTTTCATTTAAAGATATAAATAAATTATATAAATTATCTTCTAAATTTAAAAAATCATAAAAATAATGAACTGGTATAGATATATCTTCACCATCTATTTTTAAAGTATATGATTCTTGTTTATCTAAAATATTTTCATAATTTAATTTAAATACAGCAAGATAGACTTTTTTTATTGTTTCAATGTTTGTAAACTCTTCTTCTTGAATAAAATATAAAATAGCATTTAAGAAAGATATTTTATTAATAGATAAAATAGGATTTTTACTATTCGCTAAATAAATATCTATAATTTTTATATTTTTATTATATAAAATATATAGGAATTCTTCTAATGTATTTTTATTATTTAAAAATTCATTTATTAGTTGATAGTTAATATTAATATTTTTATTATTTGTAAAATCATATTGACTAATACTTTTAAATATAGTAATTTGTTCTAAATTTAAAGTTATTTTATTAAGATTATCATTCATAAACTCACCTAATTTTTATTTATTCTACATCGTTAATATATCATATTACTTAATATTTTCAAAATAGACTTAAATCTTTGATTACAAAATTTAAATAACATTTGAAAAGATTTTAGTTTTATATAATTTCTTCAAAGTAAATTTTCTTTTTCAATTGACTTTTACCTTATAAAAAATTTAAAACTATCTTAAAAGTATTATGCCATTAAGATAGTTTTTTTAACGTATATGTTTTATTTGAGTCTTAATTCGATCTAATTTTTTTTGAAAATTTGTTCTTTTATCTTCTATTAATTCTAAATTAGTCTTTTTTGCAATTAATTCAACAACTTCAGTTATTGATAAATTATCAGTTTTCAATTTAATGCCAGGAATATCATTTTGAAATGCTTTTTCGGAAAGTTCAATTTGTTCTATAAACCAAGGATTCTTATTATCAAATCTTTTAGCAAGTCTTTTTAAATTAGTTTCTTTATCGATTGATAAAATAAAGTGTTTAACATCAAATTTTTTTTCTAAATTACCAATTATTTGATCATAATATTGTTTGTTAATAATTGTCATAGGAATAATTAAAATTCCATCATAATTAGATGCTATATATGATATTATTTCATAATTAAAGTTTCTCCAAAGTTCATAATTTTGAAAATTTCCTTGTTTTATTTTAGAAAATTCAGTTGGCAAATTTTTATCTAAGAAATAACCAATATTTTCAGGATCATATACATAGGAATTATCAAGTCTTCTTTGAAGTTCATAGGCTGTTTGAGTTTTACCCGATCCGTATGATCCATTTATCCATATTATCATGTTTTCCCCCTTAAAAACTTTAATCTTCTTTATTTTCTCTTATTCTAGTTGCTAATTCCTTTATTTTTCGAAAACGATGATTAAGTCCTGATTTAGTAATTTGTTTACCAGTTTCAATTGTCATGATTTCACTTAATTCTTGAAGAGATGTTTCTGGATATTTTAATCGATAATTAATAACTTCTTCAATTTTACTATCAACAAAATCAAGTCCTAGTTTTTCAATTATTAAATTAATATCTTCAATTTGTTTGGAAGATGTTAACATACTTTTTTCAATATTTGCTTGTTCACAATTATTAAGTCGATTAGTCATATTCTTATGATCACGATAAATTCTAATATCTTCATAATACATAACGGCAAGATTGGCTCCAATTATTCTTAAAAAGTCCCCAATTTTTTCAGCCTCTTTGATATAAACCATATAACCTTTTTCGCGTTCAATTACTTTACTATTTAAATAAAATTCATTTAATAAATTAGAAAAGAAATTAGCTTCTTCTAAATAATCTATGAAAAATTCTAAATGATACATCGAAGTTTTAGGATCGTTTATACTACCTGTCATTAAGAAAGTTCCTTTTAAGTATGCTCTCTTTTCATCTTCTGAGTTAATTAAATATTCACTTGGAATATCTAAAAACTCATTATTTTCTGAGATAACTGCTAAATCTTTTAAAATAATTTCTAATTTATCTAATACAGTAATTATATATAAACGATTTTTACTAAATTTAGTATCTTTAAATTCTGTCTTGACATTTATATTATAAATTTCTTTAAAAAGTGTATAAATATGTTTACAAACTGTTGAATTTTCTGTGGTGATTTCAATATTATTTAATTCTTTTAGATAAGAATTTCTAAGAATAGCCGATAATTCAGCCATATTTGCACTAGAATTATTATAATTATTACTTATTTCATTTTTTACTTTGGTTGTAAACGACATAATTACTCCTTATTTAATCTTTTAATTATATTAGTTGCTGCAATCATTCCTTCACTTGCAGCATTTGTTAATTGATAAATATCTTTTTTAATAACATCCCCAATAGCATAAATACGTTCAATACTTGTTTCCATATCTTCATTTACTTTAATATAATTACCATCTAATTCTAAATTTATATCAAATATATTAGGTGTACTTCCGATATAAACAAAAGCACCTGATACTTGTAATTCTTCTTCTTTTTCATCTTTCATATAAGTAATTGATTTTAATAAACCATTTTCTTCATTTAAAGATTTTGTCATACTATCATATAAAATTGTAATATTTTCTTTTTTTAAAACTTGATTTAGTAAAGTTTCTTTACACTTAAACTTGGAATATTTATTAATAATTGTTATGTGAGAACAAATATTCGATAGATATAATGCTTCAAGAAGTGCTGAATCACCGGCTCCAATAACTGCAACTTCTTTGTTTCTAAAGAATGGTCCATCACATAAAGCACAATAACTAATACCTCTTCCAACTAATCTATCTTCATTTTCTAAATTTAATTTCCGCGCTTCTTTTCCAGTTGCTAAAATTAAATATTTGCAAGTTAATTCTTTATCTTTTAATTTAACAAGATTAGTATTACCTTGATTTTCAATTGATATAACCGTACTTTCTAAAACTTCAATTTCATTATATTTAACTTGTTCATACAAATTATAAGCAAGATCTGGTCCAGTTACACTTTTATATCCTGGATAGTTTTCAATTTTACTAATTTTATTTAAGATACCACCTAAAGCACTTTTTTCAATTAATAATACTTTTTTATTAGCATGCTTTAAATAAACAGCAGCTGTAATTCCTGATATTCCACCACCTATTATTATACAATCATACATATTTTATTTCTCCTCTCTATTATAATTATTACCATATTTTTTCGAAATAATAAAACTAATTAAACCAACTATAAATAAAACAATTGATATTACTTGAGCCATTTTTAAATTCATGAACATCAAACTATCTGTTCGCATACTTTCTATAAAGAATCTAACTACTGAATACCACATCAGATAAATTGATAAAAGCATTCCATTTTTTAATTTTTTATGTTTTCTTATAATTAACAAAAATATTAAACCTATTAAATTTAAAGTAGATTCATAAAGAAAAGTTGGATGATAAACTAATCCATTAATAGTCATACCTTTAATAATAAACTCTGGTATATGAATACTTTCTAAGAAGGATTTTGTTGTTATTCCTCCATGGGCTTCCCCGTTAAAGAAATTTCCCCAACGACCAATTATTTGACCAACAATAATTCCAAGTGAACAAATATCTAAATATCTGATAATTTCATTTTTACTTTTTTTATGTTTTAAACTATATAAAATAATAGTTAAAGTTCCTGCAAGTATAGCACCATGAATAGCAAGCCCACCATTCCAAATAGCAATCATTTCTGATGGATTAGCTAAATAATAATCTAAATTAAATAAAACATAATATGCTCTTGCTCCAAGAAAACCAAATATAATTACATAAAAAATCATATCAAAAAAGTATTTAGTATCAATTTTTAATCTTTTAAGTTCTAAATAAGCAATCGTTCCACCTAATAAAACACCTAAAAGCATAGTAATTGAATACCAATATATTTGTATAAAACCTAAATCAATTGCAATTCTATTCATGACATCACCTACAACAAGTATATATTTTTTTTATAAAAAAAACAACTTTTGGTATAATTTTTAGTATAAAAACTGAAAAAATATTTCTCAGGAAATATTTTTTTACATTATAATTCAGATCTAATTAGTAAATAACTGTGAAATTATTATTTAACTTTATCATAATGAAATCACATTCTTACAATAAAAATTTCTTTGGTATCTTCATATACCTTATAAACTAATCTATGCTGCAAACTTATTCTTCTTGAAAACAAACTATCTAAATTTCCTTTTAATTTTTCGTATGTAGGTGGTGTTTGGTAAGGATTTTCACTTATCATATCTAGCATATTAATTGTTTTTTCTTCTAGTCCTGCCTGTTTCAATAATTTTTTATCTTTGTCTGCTAATTTTGAAAAAATAATTTTGTATTCTACCATTTTTCACCTTTTTTATAAACACTACATTTGCTTCTATCTTCTTCTAATGCTTCTTTTACCGAATCCACATATCCAGGAATAGAATTTAAATAAATTGTTTCTTCTATATCACGCCAATCAGATCCGGATATTAAAACAGCATCATCACCTTTACTATTAACAATATTAATTGGATTAAATCCTTTATTGACATCAGATATTAATTGAAATAAATTTTGTCTAGCATTAGTTATGTTAATTATTTCCATAATTTTCACCTCACTTATTTATATTATAACGTACTTTCCAACGTACGTTAAGTCTATCTAATAATATTATATACATTTATTTTAATATAATGTATTTAAAGGAATTTATAATTCGCCTTATTGTCATCTAATCAGTAGTGAGTATATTATTTTTTATATAATCTAATTATTATCATTCATAAAATCCAGTATATTTATTATGATGAACTGCACAAATATCAGTATTTTACATAAATAATTACATTTTTCACAATATTTTATTTCCTGGGAAATAAAAATAACATGACATTTCATGCTATTTTAATATTTTATTTAGGAATTCTCCAGTATAACTATTCTTGACTTTGGCTACTTCTTCAGGTGTTCCTTCGGCAACTATTGTTCCACCACCAGTTCCTCCATCTGGACCTAAATCAATTATATGGTCAGCAGATTTAATAACATCTAAATTATGTTCAATCACAACAACAGTATCTTGATTATCAACTATTCTTTGAAGAATTGCTAGTAATCTTTTTATATCTGCCATATGTAAACCTGTTGTTGGTTCATCAAGGATAAATAAAGTTTTACCTGTAGCTTTCTTTTGAAGTTCTTTAGATAATTTAACACGTCCTGCTTCTCCACCTGATAAAGTTGTTGCACTTTGACCAAGTTTAACATATCCAAGACCTACATCTTCCATTACTTGAAGTTTGCTTTTTATTTTAGGAACATTATCAAAAAATTCTAACGCTTCGGTTACACGCATATTTAATACTTCCGCAATGTTTTTATCTTTATATTTAATTGATAAAGTTTCACTGTTATAACGACTTCCTTTACAAACTTCACATGGTATGTAAACATCTGGTAAGAAATGCATTTCGATTTTCTTAACACCATCTCCTCGGCATGCCTCACATCTTCCACCTTTAACATTAAAAGAAAATCTATTTTTACCATATCCAAGCATCTTAGCTTCTTTAGTATTTGTAAATAAATCTCTTATATCATCAAATACTCCTGTATAAGTTGCCGGATTACTTCTTGGAGTTCTTCCAATTGGATTTTGGGTTATAATTACAACTTTATCTAAATTATCAAGTCCAAGTATTTTTTTATGTTTACCAGGTTTTACTTTTGATTTATAGATATGACTCATACAAGCATTAGCAAGTATTTGCATTATTAAACTACTTTTTCCTGATCCTGATACACCAGTTACACATGTAAGCGTTCCAAGAGGAATTTTAACATTTATATTTTGTAAATTATTTTCACTGGCTCCTTTTATTTCAATTGACTTATTTATGCCTTTTCTCCTTTTTTGTGGTGTTTCAATACATTCTTTACCACTTAAATAACGACCAGTAATACTATTTTCATTATTTTTGACTTCTTCAGGAGTTCCTGCAGCAATTACATAACCTCCGTTTTCTCCAGCACCTGGACCGATATCAACTAAGTAATCACTAGCAAGCATAGTATCCGTATCATGCTCAACAACAATTAAAGTATTTCCAAGATCACGCATATCTAAAAGTGATTTAATTAATTTTTCATTATCTTTTTGATGAAGTCCAATACTAGGTTCATCTAATACATACAAGACTCCTGTTAACCTAGAACCAATTTGCGTAGCCAGACGAATTCTTTGAGCCTCACCACCTGATAAAGTTCCACTCATTCTGGATAATGTTAAATATTCAAGACCAACATTCTTTAAGAAATTTAAACGATTTTCAATTTCTTTAACAACTAATTCCGATATTTTCTTTTCAGATTCAGTTAAATTTAAATTTTCAAACCAATTAATTAATTCTTTAACAGAAAAACAAGTAATTTCATAAATATTTTTCTTATTTATTTTAATATTTAAAACACTTTCATTTAATCTGGCTCCATTACATACTTCACATGGAAGTTCGATCATATATTGTTCAAGCCATTCTCTAATCCATTCACTTGATGTTTCCATATAACGTCTTTCAAGATTATTAATAACTCCTTCAAAATAATCTTTATTTTTAGTAACATTTCCACTTCGACTTGTAATATTAAACGTTAAAATATCAGGAGAACCATATAAAATAATATTTTTTTCTTTTTTAGTTAAACTTTGAAATGGTTTATCCATATCAATTTTATAATAATCACAAACCGCTTTTAATCTTTTATATTCAATTGAATCTTGATCATCATTTAAAGTTTTAATACATTTTTCATTTAAACTTAAAGTATCATCAGGAATAACTAAATCAACATCAATTTTAAGTTTTAAACCAAGCCCCTTACATTCAGGACAAGCCCCATATGGAGCATTAAAACTAAACATTCTAGGTTCAGGTTTAGCAATTGAATAATTACAATGAGGACAAGCATAAGTCGTTGAAAACAATATTTCTTCTCCACCTACTACATTTACTAATACTTTTCCATTAGCCATATTAGTTGCTGTTTCAATTGATTCATATAAACGACTTCTAATTCCTTCTTTTAAAACAATTCGATCAACTACTACATCAATTGTATCTTTAGTATTTTTATCTAAATTTATCTCCTCTGATAAATCAACCATTTCACCATTAATGCGAACTCTTATAAAACCATCTTTTCTTAAATCATCTAAAATATCCTTATGGGTACCTTTTTCACTATCAACTACCGGTGCTAAAATAATTAATTTAGTCCCTATTTCAAATTCTTCTATTTTATTAACGATTTCTTCAACACTTTGACTAGTAATAGGAATATTATGATTAGGACAATAAGGTATCCCAATTCTTGCAAATAAAAGTCTTAAATAATCATAAATCTCCGTTACAGTTCCAACTGTTGATCTTGGATTTTTACTAGTTGTCTTTTGATCAATTGAAATACTAGGTGATAATCCTTCAATTGAATCAACATCAGGTTTTTCTGATCCCCCTAAAAATTGTCTAGCATAAGCAGAAAGTGATTCAACATATCTTCTTTCTCCTTCAGCATAAATAGTATCAAATGCTAAACTACTTTTTCCCGATCCTGATAATCCAGTCATAACAATTAATTTATTTTTAGGTAATTCTAAATCAATATTTTTTAAATTATTCTCTCTTGCACCTTTAATTACAATTTTATCCATACAAAACACCTCAAAAACGAAAATAGTATATCATAAAAATCAATTTTTTTATATATTAAATTTTAATTTACTAAATTTAAGAAATTTCAATATAAGAAAAATAAATTTAAATTCCTTAAGCAATTTATATCCGTTTTTTCCAAATTAATATCTTGTTTATTATATAACTATTAATTAAAATTACTAAAATTGCATATAGACCTTTAATAATACCAAAATAGAAATATCCTAGTAATATAATAATTGTATTTAAAATAAAGTTAGTAATCGCAATATTAATATGAAAATATTTTCTAATAATTAAAGCAATTACATTCAAACCACCTGATGAAAAACCTAATTTATAAATTAAACCGCCAGTAATTCCACAAGTAATTCCCGATAATATCACCAATATAAATATATAATTATCTGATATATTTAAAAAATTTAAATTACTTGTTAATTTAACTAAAAAAGGATAAATAAATGTTGCTATAATAGTTCCATATGTTGTTTCTTTAGGTAATATAAAATAACTAATAATAAGCATTAATAAATTAATTATTAAGATTATAGTAGCTGGAGTTATTTTAAAAATATGACTTATTATAATTGCTAATCCTTGAGTGCCACCACTTGCTAAATTAAGAGGTTTTAAAATTATATTAAAATTAACTGCTGCTATTAATAAAATTATTAATAAAAATAGATATTTTTTTAGTTTTCTCATAAATCACCTTCATAAATAAAAAAAAGAAATAGCTATACTACTTCTTAATTATTAACATTATTTTTTAAATACATTGTTATAAATTCATCAAGATCACCATCTAAAACTTTAGAAACATTACTAGTTTCATGGTTAGTTCTATGATCTTTTACCATAGAATAAGGGTGCATTACATAACTTCTTATTTGCGAACCAAATTCAATATTTAAACTTTCTCCTTTTATAGAGTTTAATTCTTGACTTTGTTTTTCAATATTTAAAAGTTTTAATTTACTTTTTAACATTTTCATGGCTTCTTCACGATTTTGAATTTGACTTCTTTGATTTTGACAAGAAACCACTATTTTACTTGGTAAATGGGTAATTCTAACCGCACTATCGGTTGTATTTACATGTTGTCCTCCGGCTCCACTACTTCTATAAACATCAATTTTTAAATCTTTATCTTCTATTTGAATATCTTCTACTTCACCAAAATCAGGTACAATATCAATTGAGGCAAATGATGTATGTCGTTTATTATTAGTATCAAATGGAGATAATCTAACTAGTCTATGAACTCCTTTTTCACCTTTTAAATAACCATAAGCATACATGCCTTCAACTCTTATAGAAACACTTTTAATACCCGTTTCTTCTCCTTCTAAATAAGAAATCGTTGAAACTTTAAAATTATGGCGTTCAATATATCTTAGATACATTCTATATAACATACCAGCCCAATCACAAGCTTCAGTTCCACCGGCTCCAGCATGTATTTCTAAGATACAATTATTTTTATCGTATGGTGAATTTAAAAGTGTAAATAACTCAATTTCTAAACTCTTGTTTTTTAAATTTTCTAAATCATTTACAAGTTCTTCTTGAATATTTGAATCACTTTCAAGTTCTAATATTTCCAATAATTCTAAATTATTTTCTATTTTGTCTTTAAATTCAATATTATTATTAACAATATCTTTTAAATTATTTAATTCATCCATTACTTTATTAACGTAATTTTTATCAGACCAAAAATTAGGTTCTTGAGTTATACTTTCTAATTCCTTTATTTTACTTTGTTTACCAGGAATGTCAAAGTAACCCCCATAATTCTTCTTCTTTTTCTTTTAAATTTAAAAGTTGATTTCTAATTTCATTTAATTCCATAGTTTCTCCTTTTTATTTTAGAAAAGAACTTAATATATTGATAAGTTCTTTCTTTTTCTATTTTTTTCTACTAGTTTTAGTTGTTCTAGTAGTTTTTTCTTTTTTTATCTCTTTATTTCCTTCTTTTTTTGTTTCAATAGTTTTATTTTCTTCTATTTCTTCTTTTATTACAGCAAGTTCTTCAATTTTTTCTTCAGTTGAAATTACCTTTGTTTTAGCAATTATATCATGAAGACCTCTTCCATCTTCTCTAAATAAAATCATTGAAAATATAACAATATAAATTGCTCCAAAGATGGTTGTTACAATATCATAAGTTTGTAAATACATACTTTTTGTCATTAGTAATATAGTAACAATACTTATAATATTCATTAAAATAGAATCAACAATTAAACTACGAATTAATAATTTATTCATTGTGAGTTTATTATCATCTGTTGAAACAACTTTTAATTTCATTATTTTTTTACCAAGGGTTTGTCCCTCCATATAATATGCTACTACTACAAAGTAAATTGTAGTTAAGACAACAGTTACAATTAAAGTTGAAACAGTTTCTTTATTAATAACATAACTAATATCATTAATTTTTTCTAAGTATTCTTCATCAGTTATCTCCTTATTTGTATAACTTTCAATTACATCAGTAAGTTCATTTGATTTTTGTTGATACTCTTCACTTGCAGGTATAAACATGGTTAACAAAGTTGCTACTAAAGTAACAATAACTATATCAAGTAAATATGCTAAAACTCTTTTATAACTAACAGGTTTCTTCATTCAATTCCTCCTTAAATTCATTTAATAAGTTTATTATATCACATATTTTTGTCATTTGAAAAATTTTTGTTTTAACTTCATTAGCATTTTTCATTCCTTTTAAATACCAAGCAACATGATTTCTAATTTCTAAACATACTAATTTTTCAGGTTTAATTTTACTTAAATAATCAAGATGTTTTAAACACATATCTATTTTTTCTTCGTTAGTTGGCTTAGGTAAAATAGTTCCATCTTCTAAATAAGCATTTATTTCTCTTATTAGCCAAGGATTTCCAAGAACTCCCCGACCTATCATGATAAGATCACATCCAGTTTCATCTAACATTTGTTTGGCTTTATAAATATCTGTAATATCCCCATTTCCAATGACAGGAATACTTACATTTTCTTTAACTTGTTTTATAATACTCCAGTCGGATAAACCTGCATAACCTTGATTTCTTGTTCTTGGATGAATTGTAATAGCACTTGCTCCTGCACTTTCACATATTTTGGCAACTTCGACAGCATTTATCGAATTTTTATCCCAACCACTTCTAATTTTAACCGTTACAGGAACAGATACGGCTTCAACTACAGCTGACACTATTTCTTTTATTTTTTCAGGATTTTTAAGAAGAGCAGCCCCAGCTTGACTTTTAACAGCAACTTTAGGAACAGGACATCCCATATTTATATCAATTATATCTGGATGCATTACTTCTTCAATATATTTAGCAGCTTCAACAAATGACTCCTTATCACTTCCGAATATTTGTTGAGCAATTGGTCTTTCAACATTTTCCATAAATAACATATCTTTTGTTTTTTCGTTTCGATAAAAAATTGCTTTATCACTTACCATTTCCGCATAAATCAACGAACATCCCATTTCTTTAATAATTTTTCTAAAAGCACTATTACAAATACCTGCCATAGGAGCTAAAACCGTTTTTCCTTTTATTTCTACATTTCCTATATACATATAAATCACCTACTTTTTAATTTTTTATTATTTTAAAGTTAACTTTTTAATAAACTCCTCTTTTACTTCTTTTGTAAGACAGTCAACTTCTCTTTCTCTAATAACTGCTCGGTTTATGTCATTCATTGAAATAGCATCTTCGTAACTACTTAATACATATTCATTATAATTAAATTGTTTAAAATATATCTTTTCTAATTCTTCTAACATATCTAAACATATTTCTTCTAATTTTTCATTATAATCTACATTTCCTATTCTAAATAGTATTTGATATTCTAGCAAAGAATATAAATAATAATTTTTTATAAATTCATTAAATTTTTTTCTTATTTCTAAATCATCGCTAAAATTAAAGAATAATTTAAAATAAATTAGTAAATATTCTTTTAACATATAAGTATCATATTCAAGTTTTTGAAATATTTTTTCTTTTATTTCTGATTCAAACATAAACTCACCACAAGAATTATACAAAAAAAATAAAAATTTGTAAAATAAAAAAGAACCGAAGTTCTTTTGGTAATTGATTTATACTTATAATTATTTAAATAATGGATTATAGATTACTTGATCAACATAAATTAAATCAGGATTTGGAATATTGTTGAATGTTGCTATTTCTTGATATGGTACTTCCCATGCAGTTGAAATTAACCACAAAGTATCTCCCCAAATAACCTTATAACTCTTTTGATTTTTATCAGTGTTAATTGTTGTATTAGCAACCCAAACTGAATAATCTACATTTTCATTATATGCTAAACTATTATCATCATTATTAGTGGTTTTATCATCATTACTAGGATCAGTTGATGAATTATTATTATCATCATTAGTATTGTTATCTTTATTACCTACTTCTGAACCATTGTCTGGATTATTTTTATTATCTTTATCAGTTGTTTCTCCACAACCAGTACTTAAGAATAAAATTCCACTAAATAAGCATAAAATCAATAGTACCTTGGCATTAATTTTTAAGAATTTCATAAATCCTCCCACAATATTAATTTTCCAGTACAACTTGATCTTAACATATATAAAGACATATTTCTAGTATTTAACACTTTTTTTGACAAAATAGAAAAACAAGTTAGAAAATTTAACTAACTCGTTTATTTATTTTTTTCTTTTTCTATTTCATCAATTGTTATTTTACTAACATGAGGAACTGGTTTCCATGATACTTTTTTAAATAAAGCAATATAAGTTGTATAACGACCTACAATATCGAAAATTGGCCATAATAAACTATAATAAAACACTTTTTTAAATGGTATCTTTTTAATTCTTTTTCGCTCTAAGAATAAAATATAATAAGGAACAATTATGTTTTCTATATATGCACCCATTCGGTAAAATAATCTGGCCCAAACACCTATTAAGAAAGTTGCCCATAAAGAATTAATACCATTTGAAATGTGAATTTTTATATTAAAGAAATGCCTTAATACTTGAGCAAGATAAGTTCCTCCAGCAAAGAAATCAATATTATTAACCCCTGTTGAATAGCAATAACATGAACGAAGAATTAAAACTACTAAAATCCAACGGAAAAGATTAATAACATTAGTTGGTAATAAATGCATAAATGTATCAAACATAATAAAACGATCTTTTAAAGCAATAAATAATTTCTTCCACCAAGGACGTTTTTCTACTTCTTCTTTGCTCCATTTAACTTTTGCATATTTTCTTCCGAAGATAATATTAACAAATAATTTCCAACCTGACTCTTTGAAATTAATCAAAAGTCCTTTTGACCAACGAAGTTTTTGATTATATGCAACTTTATAATCTGGAGTTTGTTCATCATAAAATTCGGCTGCATCTTGATAAGAAATTCGATATCCTTGACTAACGGCATCAGCTGTTAATCCTCTATCTTCAGTTAATGATGTGTAATGCCATCCATCTTGAACAACTTCACTTGCAAATAAATATCCGGTTCCTTGAATATTCGTTGCTAGTCTTAAAACAGAACGAGCACGATGATTAAATCTAATTGATCTTAACCAGTGAACAGCAAAACTCATTGTTATCCAGTTTTCATCAATATTTTTAATATTTCGATATGATGTTATCATTTTTTCACCTGAATCAAAGGCATCATTCATTCGTGAAATATAATCTTTTTTTAATAAATTATCTGCATCAAAGACAAAATAACCTTCAAATGATTGTCTTCCATAATCTTCTTCAATTCGATCGAACAAGTATTCTAAGGCAAAACCTTTAGTTTTTCTTGTATCATCAAATCGTTCATAACAAATACAACCTTTTTCTCGAGCAATTTGGGCAGTTTTATCTGTACAATTATCAGCAACTACAAAAATTGTTAATAATTCTCTTGGATAATCTTGCTTATTTATACTATCTATTAAATTTCCAATAACTGTTTCTTCATTACGAGCCGCTATTACAATTCCATATTTATGCTTTTTTTTAGCAGGTTTAAACTTTCTAGTCCAAAAAAGCCCAATTATAAAATAAACACTTCTATATGTAACTAAGGCTGGTAATAAAGTACCAATAAAATTATTAATACTTCTAAATGTAGGATATAAACTTCCTAAAAAATATATAATACTTTCAAAAAAATCTATAATAAAAGACATCTAATTACCTCACTTCTTGATGACATTATATCACACTATAAGTTTTCAAGCAAACTAAAAAAAGCAAAGGTTAATTTGCTTTATCTTTAGAATTTTCTTTTTTATCTTTATTATTTAAAGATTCACCATTAGTTTCAATTAATCTAATCAAATCTTCTTTTTCAAGTTTTGAATAACCTTTAAGATTTTTAACTTTAGCTAATTCTCTTAATTCTTCTAAAGTCATATCTTCAAGAGTTGTATCAACTGGTAATTTTTTATGTTCAACTAAGTATTCAATTTGTTCTTTAGTTAAAGTTTCTTTTTCAAGTAATGCTTCAGCAATTAATTTAACTAAATCAGCATTTTCTTTTAAAATCTTAGTTGCTGTTTCATAACACTCACCAACAATTTTTCGAATTTCTTCATCAATTTCATGAGCAACAATGTCAGAGAAATTACGGCTTTTGTTGTAATCACGTCCTAAGAAAACTCCTTCTGATTGATGTTCAAGTTGAACTGGTCCTAAATCACTCATACCATATTCAGTAACCATTGCACGAGCAATTTTAGTTGCTTTTTCAAAGTCATTATGTGCACCAGTTGTGATTTCTCCAAAGTTTAATTCTTCAGATACACGACCACCAAGTAACCCAGTAATTTGTTCTAATAGTTCACGTTTAGTTTGGGTATATTTTTCTTCTTTTGGAACCATCATAGCATATCCACCAGCATAACTTCTTGGAATAATTGTTACCTTTTGAACAATATTAGCAGAATTTAATTTTAATCCTAATACAACGTGTCCTGCTTCATGGAAGGAAACAAGGCGTTTTTCTTCATCAGTGTATTTTTTACTTTTCTTAGCAGGTCCCATTAATACACGATCAGTTGCTTCATCAACTTCACTCATTGAAATACTTTCTTTATTACGACGAACCGCAAGTAAGGCTGCTTCATTTAATAAATTTTCAAGGTCTGCTCCGGAAAAACCAGGAGTTCTTCTTGCTAAGTTATTTAAAGTTACATTTTTATCTAAAGTCTTATTTCGAGCATGAACAGCAAGGATTTCTTCACGGGCTTTTACATCTGGTAAATTAACGGTTACTTGTCTATCGAATCTTCCTGGACGAAGTAAGGCTGGATCTAATACATCAGCACGGTTAGTTGCAGCAATTATAATTATTCCTTCATTTGCTCCAAATCCATCCATTTCTGTTAATAATTGGTTTAATGTTTGTTCACGTTCATCATGGCCTCCACCTAAACCAGTTCCTCTTTGACGACCAACAGCATCAATTTCATCAATGAAAATTAAACATGGTGCATTATGTTTTGCTTGACGGAACATATCACGAACACGACTTGCTCCAACACCAACGAATAATTCAACAAAATCAGATCCACTTATATAATAGAATGGAACATTCGCTTCCCCAGCAACAGCTCTTGCAAGTAATGTTTTACCAGTTCCAGGAGGACCTACTAATAATACACCTTTTGGTATTCTTGCTCCAAGTTTTTGAAATTTCTTAGGATTTTTCAAAAAATCAATTAATTCTTTTAATTCTTCTTTTTCTTCTTTTAAACCAGCAACTTCATTGAAAGTTACTTTCTTCCCACTATCATCTAATTTAGCACGACTCTTACCAAAATCAAATGATTTATTATTTCCACCCATTTGTTTTCCAATTATAACAAACATGAATACACCAATTAAAACAAGTGGTAAGAAATTAATAATAGCATATAACCACATACTACTATTAGGATCTTTTTCAGTGTTAACCTCAAAGTCATACTTTTCATTAGCACTAGTAATTTGATTAATTACTTCATCAGATAAAGGTGCTTGAACACTAAAAGTTTCATTTTCTTCATAATCTTTTAGTTTACCAGTAATATTATAAACACCACCATCAATACTTGGAATAATAGTTATTTCAGTAATTTCATTATTATTTAAACTATTAACAAATTTATCATAGGTTAAATCATTTACCTTAACATTAAAAATATTAAAAAAGTAAATAACTACCAACATTATTACAATTAATACAACATATGGCATTATGCCTTTTTTTATCTCTTTTTTATTCATAAAATCTCTCCTTACAAACATTTAAACATTATATCACACTTTTCACTATTTTGACTATCATATTTTGATTTTTTTATTTTTGGTATCCAAATTATTATATCATTACTATCAACCACAACTGGATAACTATTTCTTTCAAGTTTATTAATCTTATTATCGATAAAAATATCACTTACTTTTCTCTTACCATTCATGCCTTTTAACTCAATAATATCTCCATCTTTTTTATTCCTAACATAAAGAGGTAATTTAACTTCACTACTTGATATATGCAAAGTATCATTCCCATTTTCGTTACCATTTAATTTAGTAAATTTCATCCCATTTGGTAATTCTAATCCATCAACTAATTCAAATTTATACTCTAAATATTCAGAAACTTTTTTAAACCTTAAATAATCATATTCAACTACACAAATAATCGAATTAGGTAAACTCAACATACTTCCAGTTTTATTCTTTTTAATAAGTTCAATTATTAAATCAACATGTTTATCAGTTACAAGACTTAAATCATCATAAATAGTAGTTAAAATCTTTTCAATAACTAATTTCTGAATAAACTCATCTAATTCTTTAAATATAAAAATATCTAAACTACCTTCCTTATATGTATTATTATAAGCAATCTCTAAAACTTTTTCAATATAATTATTGGCTTCTTCAATTAAATTACTAAATTTCAAAAACTTTAAATGAACACTTGGGTTTTCTTCTTTTAAAAACGGTAAAACATTCATTCGATATCGATTTCTTGTATAAATATCTGAGAAATTACTATTATCAGTTCGATATGGAATATTATTAGCATTAATAAAATTCATTATATCTTCTTTAGTTACAAATAAAAGAGGTCTTACAATTAAATATGTTTCCATATTAGTTATAAGAGGAAATCCTTGATAACCTTTTAAAGTTGAACCCCTTACTAATCGCATTAAAATTGTTTCCATCAAATCATCACCATGATGTGCAGTCATTAAATATGAAGCATTGTATTTATTTAACAATTCTTTATAAAAATTATAACGAACTTCTCTTGCATATGCATGAAAATTTGTTTTTTTATACTCTGTAATTTGCATACTTTCAAAAATTAAATTATGTTCTTTAGCATAAAGTTTTAAAAAATGTTCTTCCTCTTCACTTTCAATTCTTTTTTTGTGATTTATATGAGCAACTATTATTTTAAAACCAATACTTTTTTGAAGTTTTTGAAGTAAATATAATAAACACATCGAATCAGGTCCTGAACTAACTCCAATTACAACACTATCTTCTCTTTTTAAATTAACTTTTTCTTTTAAAAATTCTAATACTAATTCCATTGGCTCCACCTGTAAAGTATTTTACTAAATTAAGAGATTTTAATCAAGATGAATTAAAGAGAATTTTAAGATATTTTATTTTTTACAATATTTGACAAAAAACAAGAAATAAATCAAAAAAAATGTTTTATCAAAACAAAAATAACTACAAATTAGTAGTTATTCTTCATCTTCAGGTATTCTAATTATTAATTCACCGTCTTTTGAATAGAAATATTTTTCCCTTGCATATCTTGCTAAATACTCAGGATCTTCTAATTTCTTAACATCAGTTTCTAACTGTTTTTGTTTTTGTTCTAAATTAACTAATCTATTTTCTAATTCTTGTTTTTCTTGATATTTATCAACTATTTCAACAAAGACACTTAATAAGGTAAAAATGACAAGAGTAATTAATAAAACCGAAAATAAACCAAAAGTCATAATCCTTTTAGCTTTTTTCTTTACTTTTTTCTTCTTAGCCATATTATCACATCCTATCATGATAATAATACCAAAAAGTTAAGTTTTTTTCAAGACTTGTTAAACCATCAACCAACCCATCTGATTTTTCTAAATATTCGGTTATATAAAAAGAAACTAATCAAAAAGATAAAAAGTAGGTAAATATGAATTACACCATCATTAACTATTAATAAGTAATAAAAATAAAGTGAACTCATAATAAACATAAAAAGAAAATTAGTAATAAAATTAATAATAATTTTTTTAGTAAATAATATTTTATATAGTAAATTAAATAGCAAAGATATAACTATTCCAAATAAAAAAGTATAAGCAATAGTTTGAATTTGAATTATTAAACTCATTTAAATAACCTACTTATAACTGAATTTTCTTTATTCTTTTTAGCAGTTTCACTATCAACATAACTTAAACTATTAACCATACCTTTAATAGTTACAACCCCTTCTCTAGTATCAAGTTTTATAAGTTCAAGACCTGATCCTTTTAATATCATCATTCCCATAACTGATTCTATTAAAAATTCTTCGCTATCAAAACTATCGATTTTTTTAACTCCTGATATACTTACATTTTTTCTTTCAACAAGATTAAAAACATGGTTATAGTTATGTATTTGATTATCTCTTTCCATACTCCCTCCATTTAATCTTATTTAAATAATAAAAAAAAAGACCAATAGGTCTTTGATTATTCTTCGTCGCTTGTAGGTTCTTCTACTTCAGCATTTTCATATGCTTCTAAAATAGCATCTTCAAACATTTTTCTTGTTTCACGATTAATTGGATGAGCAATGTCTTTATGTCCTCCTGGAACTTTTTTGCTTGGCATAGCAATGAATAAACCATTGTCACCATCAATAATACGAATATCACGAACAACAAAACAATCATCTAATTGAACTGTTGCACGTCCTTTCATACGTGATCCTTCTTTTTCAAATCTTCTTACATCTACTGATGTTATTTTCATATGTAATCCTCCTTTTGAACTCCATGTTCTATAATAATGATATAATAAAACCCTAAAAAAAGCAATTACTTTTTGTAAATTTTTGACATTTTTTCAAAAGAAAAAGACCTTGATTTCTCAAAGTCTAAGTAAGTTCATTTAAATTCTTATGGTGTAACAACTGGAGCAATGTTTGCAGCAGTAGTATTACCAATTACTTGAACTTTAGCTGAAAAATACATATCACTATATACTGGTTTATTTAATTCACAACCATAGTTACCTGTAGCAGTTGTAGTTTCTGGAGTACCTTTTTTTGCATGAGCACAATAATCAGTTGGATCTCCATTAACATTAGCATCAGTATCAGAAATTTTTACTGTATTATTAACATACATATTAATAGTATATTGATGTGTTACATCAGCTTCAGTATCTGCAGGAATTTTAGATTCAGCAATTAGTAAACCTTGTGATAAACCAACAACTGGAGTAGCTGCACTAATTTTATTAGTTATTCCTTCACCTTGAGTAGTCATGATTGCACTTACTTCAGATTCTTTTAATAAATCTTCTGTACCATAAGCATCACTTGGTGCTTCTCCTGGAACTAAGTATACTTTGTAAGCAATATCAGTATTTGATGTATTTTTTCCTGTAACACTGAATGTTAATTTACCAATGTCATCAGCAGCATCTTGAGTTGTAGTTAAATCTGTTTTAACTGGGAAAGCATTAGTTAATGTCATAGTATTACCTTCAGTTAAATACATGTAGATTTCACCTGTAGTAATAACATTATTTGTAAGTCCAGTTTTTGAATAACTAAAGAACGCAAATGACACTCCTACTACAGCAACTACTAATACAGCAATTCCTAAAATTGATAACAATACTTGTTTAGATGAATTTTCATTCATAATTTTCTTATCCTCCTTACAATAAAAATATTAGCATAATAAAAAAAAAAAAAGCAATATGTTTTTTGACTTTTTTTAAACAATTTTTTTATTTTACAAAATTCTACAATTTATTAGAATTTTTTTACTTAAAATCCCCATCTTTCAATTTTAAAATTTATATTATAAGTTCTTCCTATTTTTATAGTATTTTGTTCACTTTCATATAGTAAATCCATGGTTAAACCATTAATGGCACTTCCTCTATCGAGAACTATTCCATAAAAATCTCCATCTATATGTGGATAATTAGATATTTTTATAATACTTCCACATGGAATGCTTTTATCGGCTGCAACAATTCTAATTTTACCATAAGTTGAGTCTTCATAATAAATATTCCCATTTTTAACATTTTGATAAGGTGGACAACCAACTATTCCACTACAACCAACACAATCTGGTCCATAACCTGTTAAAGTTCCTGTAAATTCAATTTTTTTATTTTGAATTGCATTTAACTCTTGAATTGAAGTAACTCTTGTAAATGTTGGAACTAAATTAATAGGCTTTTTAGTATCAATTTGTTCAATTCTTGATGACTCTAATGCTTTAACTGTATTTATATTATTAACGACAAAACTATCTTTAGTATTACTAGTTGCAATTAAAAACATTAAAGAAATTATAAAAAAGAAATGAAAAAAATATTGTTTTAATGAATTGATTTGCTTCTTCTCTAATTTCAAAGTAAACCACCTCTATGATAAAAATATATCACTTAATTGGGATTTAGTCAAATATAAAAAAATAGACTAATTATTTTAGCCTATTATAATTATTTATAACATTATTGGTTGTTATCTTGATTACTTCTTCTCTTGTTTTGTTTTTTATTTGACACAGATTATCACAGATAATGCTAACATTTTTAGGTTCATTTACTTCGGTTCTAATTGGTTCAGGCGTTAAATAAGGACTATCAGTTTCAAAAACAATATGATTTAAATCTATTTCTTTTAAAACACTTGTTAAATTAGTATTTTTATAAGTTGATACTCCTCCAATTCCTAGTAAATAACCTAAATCTATATACATTTTAGCACATTCAAGTGAACCTGAAAAACAATGAATTGTTCCTTTTAAATCATATTCTTTTAAAATATTATAAGTATCTAAAAAAGCATCTCGTGAATGAATAACAACAGGTAAATCAAGTTTTTGGGAAAGATCAAGTTGTAATTTAAAAATTCGTTTTTGAGATTCTTTATTTTCTTTATTGTGATAATAATCAAGACCAATTTCTCCAATTCCTATTATTTTTTCATTTTCTAAAATTAATTTTTCTAAATAAGAAATAGTAATGTCATTAAAATCATTTATTTCATCTGGATGAATTCCAATTGTTAAATAAATATTTTCATACTTATTAATAATTTTAATTCCTTCTTCGATTCCTTTTAAATCACATCCCGATATGATAAAATTCCTGACTCCTTCTTTTCTAGCATTTTCTAATATGTTATCAATATCATCATCTAAATCAAGATGAAAATGCGTATCAGTTAAATAATTATTATTCATCTTTTTTCTCAACTCTCATGAAAATTGGTTTAAAATCATTTATGTGAATACCACTTTCTAATAAACCAAATGTTTTAATTGATTCATAAGTTGTTTCTTTAGTATTTAATTGTCTTAAAATCTCTTTAGAAGTTTCTGGTAAATATGAATTCAAGAAAATTGCTCCAATTCTAATTGATTCAAGTAAATTATATAAAACAGTTTTTAATTTATCTTTATTTTCTTCTTTAGCAAGAATCCATGGAGTTGTTTCATCAATATATTTATTACATCTTCTAAAAATATCAAAAATTGAGTCTAATGCTTCAGGAATTTCTAATTTTTCCATATAATTATTTACTTTTTCTTCAGTTTTTGTAACTAAATTAATTAAATCTTCATCAAATTCAGTCTTAACATCTGATTTTTCGATTACTCCATCAAAGTATTTAGTTAACATCGATAAAGTACGATTAACTAAGTTTCCAACAGTATTGGCTAAATCAGTATTATATCTTGTAATTAATAATTCTTCACTGAAAGTTCCATCTGATCCAAATGGTACTTCACGAAGTAAATAATATCTAATAGCATCTACTCCATATTCTGAAATATATTCTCTTGGGTCTCTATAATTTCCTAAACTTTTTGAAATTTTACCACCATTAATAATTAACCAACCATGTCCGAATATTTGATTTGGTAAAGGTAAATCTAAAGCCATTAATAAGCAAGGCCAAATAATTGTATGAAAACGAACGATTTCTTTTCCAACAATATGCAAATCAGCTGGCCAAAACTTTTTAAATAAAGAATCATCTTCACTTAAATATCCTAACGCACTTATATAATTTGATAAAGCATCTATCCAAACATAAACAATATGCTTGTCATCAAAAGATACTGGAATTCCCCAAGTAAAAGTTGTACGTGATACACATAAATCTTCAAGACCTGGCTTAATGAAATTATTAATCATTTCATTTTTACGAGACACTGGTTGAATAAATTTGGGATGGGATTCAATATATTCTACTAACCTATCTTGATATTTAGATAATTTGAAGAAATAAGCCTCTTCACTAACTTCATTAACATCACGTCCACAATCAGGACATTTACCATCTACTAATTGAGTTTCAGTCCAAAATGATTCACATGGAGTACAATAAAGTCCTTTATATTCTCCTTTGTAAATATCTCCTTGATCATATAATTTCTTAAAAATTTGTTGAACTGTTTTTACATGATAATCGTCAGTTGTTCTTATAAATTTATCATATTCAATATTTAAACTTTTCCATAAATCTTTTGCATCCGCTATTATATTATCTACATATTCTTGTGGTGTTACTCCACTTTCTTCGGCTTTTTTTTGGATTTTTAAACCATGTTCATCACTTCCTGTTAAGAAATAAACATCATATCCTTGTTGTTTTTTATATCTTGCTATACTATCAGCAATTACAGTTGTATAACAGTGCCCAATATGAAAATTAGCCGATGGATAATATATTGGGGTTGTTATATAATATTTTTTATTTTCCATATTAATAATCTCCTTTTTTACTTATTTTTTTATTTATTAATTATATTTATTATTTTTAACTATATGTTAAAACTCCACATCCGTTTCATGATTCCTCCTTAAAATACAAAAAAATCTTCATCCAAAGGACGAAGATCTCGTGGTACCACCTTATTTCACATATTTCTATGTCTTATTTTTTTAACGCAAAAATACGGACTTAACAGCTCCAAAACCATCTTCAATTAAAAGTAATTACTTCTCTCACCAAACGAAGTATCTCTTAAAATACTTTTTAATTTACTCATTTCTTCATCGCTTTACACGCATATTCTAGCATAAAATAAAAATCTATTCAAGAGATTTATCTAAAAAAGAATTCACAAGATCAAATAATTTAGTATCATTATTTTCTAAATTATCATCTGATATTAGTATTAATAAACCTACTGTATCTCCATTTTTAATGATTGGTTTTATTATAAAAGATTTTTTTACATCATCAATTGTCTCATTTAAAGATAGATTAACTGAAATATTTTCAACTATCTCTTTCCGGTTATCTAAAATATTACTTAAATATGGACTTATTTCACAACCAATTAAATCTTTAAATTCATTTGATGCTAAAACAAAAGAATTTAAATTAGTTACTAAAATTTCTTTATTATAAACTTCCTGAATTACTTCAATTAAATTGGTAAGGGAAATATCATATTCATCTAATTCTGAATAACGATTAAGAATTATACTATCATCTGAAACATTGATTTCTACTTGTTCATTCTCTTTAATTTTTAAAACTTTTCTTATTTCTTTTGGTATTACAATTCTACCTAAACTATCAACTCGTCTAACCATACCAGTTGTTTTCATTTATTCTTCACCCTTTTTTAGTATTAGTAAATTTAGGATATTTATACAAAAAAAGAATTAAACTCCAACAGTATTTTTGTTTAATTCTAAATATTTTAAATAGGTTTCATTGAATGTATTCATTAAAATAACATCCCGATTTTTTATTATATCTAAGATCTTTTTATTTAAATTAATAATAAATATATTATTTAAATAATCTTTTAACCTTTTTCTTTTAAAACTATCTTCAATTACTTTTTTTAAATCATTTACTAAACTAGAAATATTTTCTTTTGAAAAATCTTCTAAATTATTTTTTAAATTTAGATAATTATCATTTAAATTATCCCGACAAATTTCTAAATCATCTTGAATTACTAAAACATTTTGTAAATTATTTTTCTTTATTTCAAGTAAATTCATCAAATTATCTCGATAAATGTTAATAAATTTATTAACATTATCTTGAATTTCTTCAGTTAAGGAAAAACTTTCTTCAATTTCAATAATTTTTTTAGTAACATCACTTGTGATATAATTTAATAAATTATCAATTGTTAATACTAGAACTTCTAAATTATTATCAAGATCAAGATTTAGTTTATTCATGTAAATTTCTTTATTCTTTACTTCTAACTGCTTCTTTATATCGATAGATTCGTTCATATTTAACCCTTTCTATTTATTAACTACACTATTAAAATAGCAGATTTACACGAATTTGTCAAATTGATCTCGTAAATTAAAGGGAAAAAGAATTTTTTATTGATAAAAACTATTTTAATAGAATTATTAATTTTTATAAATTATTTTGTTTTTTCATGAATTATATTAAATTTTCGATTTAAAGCAAGTTTATACAATTGATAAAATAAGGGAAGATTTTGATCTTTTAATTCTTTTAATACTTCCATTTTTTCTTCTATAGTAATTTCGTATCCAGTTCCTATAATTGGCATATTATTAGAATCAAATTCCACTCCAACTATATTTTTTTCAGTTAATATTTTTTCAATATTTTTATCCGTTATTAAGTTTAATCTTCGATTTTTATTAATAAATGCTAACAAATAATTATAATCTTCTAATTTAAAGTTCTTTTTACATAATTCTAAAATTTTTCTAAATGGTAAATTGGTTATAGTAAAGTAATCTAAAATATCAAAGTATCTTAATTTATCATTTTCTAAAACGCCATATTTGATTAAATAAATTATCTTGCTAATCGTTTCTAAATTATTTATTTCTCTTTGATTATTCAACTTTTGAATGTAATTTAAATACTTTATATAAAGTTCTTCATTGGATTTGCTTATATTAAATATTATTTCATCAAATTCTTCTATTTTAATTTCTTTTAAACTACAAAACTCTTCTTTTGTTGAGTAATTACCATTTATAAACTCTATAATTAAAATTTCTGAATTTTTTAAATCTATTTTTGGGGGTTCTGTTTTAATATTTTTTTGATCAAGCATTGTTAAATATTCTTCATATAATTTAATTTTTTCACTTAAATCATGTCTTAAAATTCTTAAATCAACTACATTTAAATCTTTTTTATATAAATTTAAATAATCATTTAAATATTCTTTTAATGTTGTAAGTCTTATTTCATTATTTATTAAATAAACTATTATTTCTTGATTATTTTCTAATTTTTCAAGTTTTTCAAATATAGTTTTAATTGGATTTGATGATTTTATCTTTGAATAATATTCTCTAGTTAATTTTGAAATTTCTGGTAATTGTTCTTGATGTAAGATGTTAGTTGCATCTAAATTAGCCATATTTAAAATATAAGGAATTGGTTTTCCAAATTTTAAAGATAAGAGATAAATTTTTTCATAATTCCATTCAACTTTGCAACATATATCGTAATAAAATTTGTTTTTAATATTTTCTTCAGGAGTAGTTTCTTTTATTTTCTTATACTGTTCTCTTTCATTAGAATTTGCATATAAGGCATCGTATCTTTTAGGATATTCAAGTAGTTCTTCTATATCACACATAAATTCTTTTGTTAAATTATAAAATTTTTCATCTGATAAACTATATTGTAAAAAAGTATAGAAAGTTTTTTTATAAATTAAATATAGTTTATTAGAATGTTCTGATAAAGAATTAAGGTAAATATCAAGAACTTGGTAATATTTATTTTTTTCTTCTATAGAAGCATAATCATCTAAATATATTTTTGATGCAAATAAAACTTCTCTTTGGGAAAAATTATGTTCTAAAATTAAAAAAGAGTATGGAAAACGATTTTTTTGTTTGGCTTTAACATCTGTATTGAAACATATTTTTAAAAATCTTTTCTTTTTATCTGAATCTTTTATATTATTGAGAAAATTTTCTATAGTAATTTGCATATTATCCCACCTTTAAGGAGATATTATACTTTAATTTTAAAAAAAATACTACCTAATTAGCAGTATTTTCATCATTAATTAATTCAATTAAATAGTAAATTGGATGGCGTTCTAAGTTATTTAAAGATAAAGTAACATGAAGTCGTAAATTATGATAACTAAATTTAAAATTACGACATATTTTATAGGATTTCATGAATAATTCTTCAGAATTAATCTTTTTGGTTTCATCCATTGTATAGATTAATTCTATTTCATTTTTACTTTGTTTAACTTCTTCAATTCCTTTCAATTTTGCTAACTTTTCAAACCATTCTTCATGCATATAAATTAAAATTTCTTCGTTTACTTGACCAAAACGATCTTCAAATTCTTCTTTAATACTCAATAATTTTGGATAAGAGTCGATTGTGTTAATCATTTTGTGAATTTCAATTTTTAACTCACTATCTGATGTATATTGATCTCCAATATAGGTTGAGACGCTTATAAGTGGTTTTTCATCTTTAATTTCTTCTTCGATAATTTTTTCACCTTTTAGACGTTTTACTTCATCATTTAATATTTTTAAATATAAATCAATTCCAACTGTATCAATGAAACCAGATTGTTCACTACCTAAAATATCCCCTGCTCCTCTTATTGATAAATCTCGATTAGCAATATTGAATCCACTTCCAAGTTCTGTAAATTCTTTTAAAACGTTTAAACGTTTTACAGATTCTTCAGTTAATACTTTATGTTCCGGATACATTAAATAAGCATAGGCAACTTTATTACTTCGCCCAACTCTTCCTCTTATTTGATATAGTTGCGATAAACCAAATCGATTAGCATCAAGGACAATCAATGTATTAACATTTGGAATATCAATTCCTGTTTCAATTATAGTTGTACAAAGTAAAATATCATATTCATGATTTATAAATTTAAGCATTCGATCCTCAAGTTCTACTTTTGTAAGTCTCCCGTGAGCTAACATTATTCTTGCATTTGGAACTAATTTTTGGATTTCAATCATTTTTTCTTCAATCGTTTCAACACGATTATAAAGAATAAATACTTGTCCATCTCGAAGCATTTCTTTAACAATAGCATCTTTTATTAATTGATCACTTTCATAAACAACATAGGTTTGCACTGGGAAACGATTAACTGGTGGTGTTTTTATAACTGATAGAGAACGAATTCCAATTATAGACATTTGTAAAGTTCTCGGAATTGGAGTTGCTGTTAGAGTTAAGACATCAACATTACTTTTATATTGTTTTAGTTTTTCCTTATGAGTTACTCCAAAACGTTGCTCTTCGTCAATTACCAAAAGTCCTAAATCTTGTGGTTTTATATCTTTTCCTAGTAATCTATGTGTTCCAATTACAATATCAACCGTTCCTTTTTCTAATTTTTCTAAAATTTCTTTCGTTTTCTTTGGGGTTGTAAAACGATTTAAAAGTTCAATATTAACAGGAAAATTTTTAAAACGATTTAAAGCATTTTGATATTGTTGATTTGATAAAATTGTTGTTGGACACAGGTATAATACTTGCTTATTGTCATATACTGCTTTAAACATTGCTCTGAATGCAACTTCCGTTTTCCCAAATCCTACATCTCCGCATAAAAGCATATCCATAGGATGATCTCGTTCCATTTCTTTCTTGATTAATTCAAATGATTCCAATTGATCTGTTGTTGGGGTATACATGAATTCTTGATAAAATTCTTCATGATATTTTGTATCTTCTGAAAAAGCAAACCCTTTTTGCATTTCACGTTCTGCATATAAACGAATTAATTTATCAGCAATATCTTTAACTTTACTAATAATTCTTTGTTTATTTTTCTTCCATTCTAAACTACCTAACCCATTTATTTTAGGTATTACTCCTTCTTTTCCAGAGTATTTACTTATTAGTTCAATTTTTTCAACAGGAATATAAAGTTTATCATCATCTTTATATAAAATTTCTAAAAAATCTTTCTTTAAATTTTGAACATTTAAAGTTTTTATACCATTGTAAATACCAATTCCATTTATACTATGAACAATGTAATCTCCAACTTCTAATTTATTAATATTACTTATTTTGGTTGCATATTTAAATTTAGTTTTATATTTTTTCTTAGTTGGGCTTATGTTAAATAAATCTTTATCAGTTAGAATTACTTTATTTTGATAAGTAAACCCTTTTGGTAAATCAAAATTTATGATATTAACTAAATTTTCTGTTAATTTATCTGGAGTAGTTAATAAATAATTTAAATCTAAGTATTTAGTAAAATTTTTAACTTGGTAATCTTTTAAACAAATTATTATTTGTTTTCCTAAACTGGCTGCTTCTTTTAAGTAGTTATTGATAATATCTATATTTTCGTGAAATTTATTAACTGCCTTGATATTAAAATTTAGATATTCTTTAAATTCATGATTTGGAATTAAATTATCAATACTAAGATAATGCATAACTTTAAATTTATCTAAAATAGTTAGAGGAAACATGTAATTTCCTTGATAATTTTTGTCATTTTCCTTATAAGAATTGATTTCATCTAACATTTTTTCGTATGTATTTATTATAAGTGTATAATCCTTGACAATTGTAATTGGATTATTTAGATAATCAACTATGTTTTTTATATCACTTGAATAGTTTGGTAAATACTTTTGCCGTCTTTCATCTTCTTTTAAATTTGAGTAGTTATCAAGTAAAAATTCTGTATATGGGTAAATTGTAAACTCTTTAATTTCTTCAATTTTCTTTTGAGTATCCTCATCAAATAATCTAATTGATTCAATTTCATCACCAAAAAATTCAATTCTAATAGGATGAGATGAGGAAACTGGAAATAAATCAATTATAAATCCTCTTATTCCAACTTCTCCTGTTTTGGTAACTAAAGTTTCTCTTTTATAACCTAAATCTAATAGTTTTTCAATTAATTCTTTAATATCAAACTCATCTCCAACTTTTAAAGTTAGAATATTGTCTTGATAGGTTTTCTTGCTTGGTAAATATCTTAAATAACCAAGCATATGGGTTATAACTATTTTTTTAGTATCTTTAATTAATTCATTTAAAGTTTCCAGACGAGTTACCATTAAATCGGGACTAATACTAATTGCTTCACTTGTTAAAAAATCATCCATTGGAAAAAATAAAGTATCATTGTTGAATGCCGTTAAAATATTTAATAAATTATTTGCTTCAGTTAAACTACTGCAAACTATTAAAATACTTTGTTTTTCTTTTCGAAACAATTCTTCTACTAATAGACAAAAAGACTCATCAGTAAGACCTGATAAGCCAAGATTATCTTGGTATTTTATATTAAACATATTAAAAAGATTATTCATACAAATCTCTCCTATTATACTTTGACATCATATCATTAAAAGGTAATTTGAAATAGTCTAGTAATAACTCGATAACAATTTTATTTAAATTATTAATTTTTTCTTTATCTTCTTGACTAAATTTACCTAATACATAATCTTTAATTTCAATATTAGTGCTTTTAGATATTCCAACTTTTAATCTTTTAAAATTTTCAGTATTAAGATTTTGAATAATATTTTTTATTCCATTATGACCACCACTTGAACCATTTTCTTTTAGTTTTAATTTTCCGACGGGCATATCTAAATCATCATGAATTACTAAAATATCTTCTGATTTTATTTTAAAATAATTAGCAAATTTATAAACGACTTCGCCTGATAAATTCATATATGAAAGTGGTTTTAAAAGAATTAAATCTTCTCCATTGTATTTGGCTTTTAGATACATACCATTAAATTTTTCTTTAAAATTATCTTCTTTTAAATATTCAGCTAATATATCTAAATAATGAAAACCAACATTATGTCTTGTATTATCATATTCACGACCTGGATTTCCTAAACCTACGATTAATTTCATTTCATCAACCTCCTAATAACTATTAAAAATTTTATAAACAGAAAAAGTACTCCTTGTTTATTAATTTCAAAAGAGTATAAATACAGATTTTTCTACTTGCCTAAATAATATCATAGATGTTATTTTTTGACAAGTTTTAAAAATTTTCTTTGGATACATATTTATAGATAATATTTTAAAATAAAAAATAATTTCATTTTTTTGATTGAGATTCATTTGAAAGTTTTGCTTCATCTTCTAAGCTTCTTGTAGAATACTTAATCTGATATTGTTTTATCAATTCATATACTTTCGAATAATTTATTTTTGCATATTCAGAACATTTATTTTTTATACCTAACATACCTGGATATTTCTTGCTCATATATGGTTCAAATTGTAATTGCATTTCTTTTAAAACTTGACTATATAATAAAACCGCGTCATAGCCGATTTCTATTTCTAAAAGTTTTAATCTATCTGGTATATTACTAGCAAAAGTTAATTTATCACAAATTTCTTTTCCAAATAGTTGTTGAAGTTCATAAGCAATTTTAGTTTCTTTTGGATATCCACAACAAGACGTTTCAAAATGATATTTCAAAGCAATCTCGCGAGTTTTTAATTCATTGAATCCTTCATACAATGCATAAGCACCACTTGAACCACATAAATGCATGGTTTCATGTAATAAAATCTCTTTGAAATATTCAACTGGTGACAATCCCTTTAAAAATACATGTTTTACAAAAGTTAAATACGTATTATCATTGATTATCATATTTGAACTATTATGAGTTTGATGATTTTTATTTAAACCAAATCCTGGTATTTTAGCCATTGATTTTAAAACTTTATAAGCGTCATTTGGTAAAAAGACTTGATTATTATATACAAAAAGGGAAATTGTTCCTGTATTTTCAATATGGATTATATCTTCAAAATTAGATATGTTTTCCAACATCTTTCGTACATCAATTGGAATTATTTCCTTATATTCTTGGAAAATGCAAGTAATATATTTTTGTAATAATTTAGCTATTTCTTTTTTATCTTGATTTATATCATAAATTTCTTTTTGCATCTTTTTACTCCTTAAATATTTCCTGGGAAATATTTTTTTATTTAAATATCTCTTTTATATCGTCTTTATATGTTCCATCTTCATTATGAATATATAAGGAATCTAATACTTTTAAACCTGGATTTCCATTTTTAACTGCCTTGATCATGAAAAGTTTAGATTCTTTTCCTTGATATGGATAAATGAATTGAACTTTTTTAGGAATTAAATTATTTTCTTTTAAAATATCAATTATTTCAATTAATCTTTCTGTTCTATGAACCATATAAAATGAAGCATTATTTTTTAATAAATATTTTACAATTCTTATTAAATCTTCTAAATTTAAAGTATTTTCATGTCTTGCATTGGCTTTAATATTATTTTGATTTAAATAAGAACTTTCATTTACTTTAAAATACGGAGGATTAACCGTAATTATATCAAATGTATCTCCTTTAAAAACATTTTTTAAATTTTTAACATCTTCATTTAAAAGTTTAATTTGATTTTCTCTTTGATTTAATTGAACACTTTTAAGACCTAATTCATAAATTTCTTTTTGAAGTTCAACTCCATAAATTTTAGCTTTTGTTTTAGTTGATAAAATTAAAGGAATCGGAGCATTTCCAGTACAAAGATCTAAAATCATTTTATCGCGTAAATTAACTGTAACAAAATTAGGTAATAAAACTGATTCTAAAGAAAACTTAAAAAACTTATCATCTTGATAAATTTTTAAGTTTTTACCTACAATATCATTAATTACCTGCATCAATTACAACTTCTTCCCGAATATTATCACTATTCTCAATTTTAATTTTACGATTTAATATATCAACTTCTACAACTTTATATGAATTGCCTTTGTAAAGATACTCATCTCCTACACCTGGAAGTCCTTTCTTATAATAGGAATAGGTTTCATCTTCATAAGATAAACAACATAAAAGACGTCCACATACACCATTAATTTTTGTAGGATTTAAAGCTAGCATTTGATTTTTAGCCATATTAATTGTTACACTATTGAGGTCTGTTAAAAAGGCGTTACAACAAAGAAATCTTCCGCATGGACCAAGCCCACCTATTTCTCTTGCTTTATCCCTTATGCCAATTTGTCTTAATTCAATTCTTGTTTTATAAATTTGAGCAAGTTTTTTAGCAAGTTCACGAAAATCAATTCGCTCCTCAGCTGTAAAATTAAATAATAATTGGTTTCTATCAAAAGTATAATTAGCATCTAATACCTGCATTTCTAATTTTAATTCAGAAACAAGTTTTCTTGCTTTTGTTAAAGCATAACTACCATCAACTAGATTCTTATCATATATTTTTCTATCACGTTTTGAAGCAATTCGAATAATATTTTTCAAAGGACTCACGATTTTTGATTCATCAATTTCATGCTCTCCTTTTACGACAAAACCATATTGCAACCCGCGTTCAGTTTCCACAATTACTTCCATTCCATCTTTTAATTCTAAATTATTTTTCTTAAAATAATACATTCTTCCCTTTGGAGAAAAACGAATACCAGCAACTTTAATCATAATTACCTCACTTTAGACATTTCAATTACAAATCTATCCATAAATAAATTTAAATTTAAATTAGGAATTGTGATTAGTTTATTTTTAAATTTAACTATTTTTTCAAGATAAAAGATTAAATCCGAATTTGAAATGTCTTTTAAAGATGTTTTTATTATATCACAAAATGTAGAATTTAAAGTATTTGTTTGAAAATTTAAATTAATAATATTATCTAAAATTACTTCCATTTGATTAAACGCTTTAATAACATCATCTTTTGTTTGATAATTATTAAAAAAATTTGGTTTTAAATAAGGTAAACTATTTTCTTTTTTTTGGTGAATTAATTTTAAAAAATCCAGAAGATTTTTTAATGAAGTTTCCTCAAATTCTTCTTTTTTTAAACTTTTTAAACTTATTAAATTACATCTTGATAGTATTGTTTTTAAAATTTGATTTTTATCAGTTGTTATTAAAATTCCATATATACCATTTTCGGGTTCTTCAATAAATTTTAATAAAGAGTTACCTGCACTAGGATTTAATTTATTAGCTTCTTTAATTATATATACTTGATTATTTCCGTTAGATGATTTTAAACTTAATTTTTTTTGAAGCTCTAAAATTTGTTCTTTTTTGATATTAATACCATCTGGTTCAATTACTTTTAAATCTTCATAATAATTTTCATCTATTAAATGGCAAATATTGCAATTATCACATTGGTTTTTATTGGTATAATGATTTTTACATATAATAGTTTTAGCAAATGCTAAAATAAGAGGATAGTTATCTTCTAAATTATCTACCTCAAACAAATATGCATGATAATATTTTTTCAAATTTTTGGCATAATCATAAAAATTATTCTCTTTATAATCATCTAACATGGTTAATCACCTACAATCCTACTAATTTTAAAATTACTAAAGCCGCAAGTCCTGGGATATCTAAAAGTCCAACTATAAATATTGTAAAAAGATTTATTGGTATGGTTATATTATAAGTTACAGCAATTAAGTTGTAAGCATATAAAAGAAAACCACCTAAAATAAATCTTTTTAAATATTTAAACAATATGCGCATTATATCACCTATAAAACTTTATGAATTTTAAGTATTAATTTATGATATTTTTTTGCGATTATCAAATGCTTTTTCTAATGTAATAGCATCAATATATTCCATATCTGCACCCATTGGGATTCCGGATGCTAATCTTGATATAACAAGTCCCATTCCTGATAAAACACTATTAATATAAAGTGCTGTCATTTCTCCTTCTAAGCAAGGCTTTACAGCAATAATTATTTCTTTAAAGTTATTTTGATTAATTCTTTCAATTAATTTATCCAACCTAATATCTTCTGGATTTATTCCATCAAGAGTTGAAATTAAACCATTCAAAACATGATAATATCCATTAAAAATTCCTTGCTTTTCAATGGATATAACAGACTTAGGGTCTTCAACAATACATAAATAATCTGGATTTCTTAAATTATCAGAACAAATATAACATAAGTCATTTTCAGAAATATTGTTGCAGCATTTACATCTTTTAATTTTTTCTTTTACTTGGATAATACTATTAGCAATAAAATCACGTTGAATATCATCCATATTAAGTATAACGTGAAAAGCCATTCTTTCAGCAGTTTTTTCTCCAACTCCTGGAAAATATTTAAATGCCTCAATTAGATTATTAACACTCTTAGGATACATATTTTTTAAAATAATCCTGGCATAGCATTAGCATATTTGCCCATTTTCTTTTCAGTCATTTTATCAACTTGGTTTAAGGCATCATTTATTGCTACTTGAATCATTTCTTCAACCATTTCCATGTCACTTATATCAAAGTCACTATCTGGTTTAATTGAAACTTTTAAAACTTCTTTTTTACCATTTACTTTAACTGTAACAAAAGAACTTTCAGCAGTAAATTCCATTTCATCAATTTCACCTTTAGTTTTTAACATATCTTTTTGTAAGCTTTGCGCTTGTTTCATAAGGGCTTGTATATTCATATTCATCTCTCCTATTCTATTTCGACATATTCATTTCCAAATACATCTATTGCCTTCTGTACTAAACTACCATAACACAAATTATCATTATTTTCAACTTTTATATTTTGATAAATAATAAAAGGTTCGGTTTCTTCTTTAAATATATAATAATCTTTATCATTCATATGCTGTTTATAATTATTAACTTCATTTTTAAATTCTGATTCACTTAGTAGAACAAAAACATAATTATTTTCTATTATTTTATTTATAAGATTACTTGCTAACTCAAATTGATCGTATATACAATCAATGATTGATTCATATTTTGAAGTTAAAATTATATTGGTATTACTAACTACTCCAAGATTACAATCTTTAAGAAGGCCAGCAACCTCACTATATTCAGCATCAACTAAATAATCAGTTAAATTTTTCCATTTATCAAGAGCCATATTTTTAAGCAACTTGCTTGCTAGTGCAAAAGTATTATTGATTCTTTGTTGCTTCATTTTTTTATTGATCATATACTTCTTTTCAGTTGTTTCTGTGTTTTTAAATTCATTTCCCACGATTTTTTGTGCTGTTTTTTCACTTTTAGAAACTTTTGGTATTTCCTGGGAAATATTTTTATCCACAAAATTTTCTTGTTTGGCGTTATTTTTTTGAGAATTAATCAAATTTAGGTTTTGTTGATTATCTGAAGTAATTTCTTTATTCATGAAACTTAAAAGTTTTACTTCAACGATAATTCGCCTATTAGCAGCTTCTTTTAATAAATTATATGTTTCGTTAAAACACATAATTAAATTATATAAATCTTTTGGATTATAATTAACTTTATCATTTGAGGTGTAAAAATCTACCATTAAATCACGAGATTCTTGCATTAATTTTTCTAATAACTTTGAAAAATCGTATCCAAGTTCATCAAATTTATTTAAAGTATTTATAACTTCTTCATTATTATTTTTTAAAATTTGTTCGATAAATAAATCCATATCACTTTTTGATATTAAACCATTTATATTTAAAAAATCTTTTAAAGTAATTTTTTCTAAAGAATATGAAGCTAATTTATCTAACATTCCTAAAGCATCACGCATTCCACCTTCTGAGTAAACAGCAATTTCGTGAATGGCTTCATCTTCAATATTAATTTGCTCAAGTTCAGCAATTTGTTTTAAACGTGCTTCAATACTAGTAGTTTTAATTCTTGTAAAATTCAAACATTGACATCTTGAAACAATAGTTGTAGGCACTTTATAAAATTCCGTAGTTGCTAATATAAATACAACATGACTAGGTGGTTCTTCTAAAGTTTTTAAAAGTGCATTGAAAGCACTAATCGATAACATATGTACTTCATCAATAATATAAACTTTATATTTTAATTTACTTGGTACTAAATTAATCTTACTTTTTAATTCTCGAATTTCATCTACACCATTGTTACTTGCAGCATCAATTTCAATAATATCTGGACTATTATTTAAAATATCAAGACAATTTTCACATTCACCACAAATTGATGTATCTTCTTGGATATTTAAACAATTAATCGTTTTTGCTACTAATTTAGCAATTGTTGTTTTTCCCGTTCCTCTTGGTCCTGAAAATAAATATGCATGAGAAATTTTTCCCTCTTTAATTGAATTGGTCAAAATTTTTAAAATACTATCTTGATCAACAACATCACTAAATTTAGTTGGTCGATACTTTCTATATAAAGCTTGATATTCCATAAAAACACCACCATTTCTATATACTATTATACAATAAAAAATTATTTCCCGAGAAATAATTTACTAATTTTTCACATTTTTCTTTGCTTTTTAAAAAAATCCTGAAGAATTTTTGAACATTCTTTTTCTAAAACATTTTCTTTAATTTCAATTAAAGGTTTGTTGGTTTCGCTTTGAAATATCAAATCAACTATTTGTTTGTTTTTTAAATCTTTAGATGGAGCTCCAATTACAATTTGTGATATTCTTGATTGAATAATTGCACTTGCACACATGCTGCAAGGAAACAAAGTTACATACATTGTACATCCATTTAATCTCCAATTCTTTAACTTGTGATTTGCACGTCTTAAAGTTATTAATTCGGCATGCTTGGTTACATCACCGCGTAATTCACGCAAATTATGCCCTTTAGCGATTATTTTACCATCTAGTACTATAATAGCTCCAACAGGAACTTCCTCGCATCTAAGAGCCTTCTTTGCTTGTTTTAAGGCTATCCCCATAAAATATTCATCTATATTCTCCATATTAATCTCTCTATAAAATAAAATGTGCACATAAAAGAGTTATGTTAAGGCTGCTATCTTCCGATCCTGACCTGGTTCCATCTCTTTTATTGCACGAATATATTCTACTATAAAAAAAAATACTTGGCAAGACTTTTTTTAAAATTTAATAGATAAATTGTTACAGTTCAGTCAAGAAATAGATAAATATTAGCGTCTATTTCTTTTTTAGTATAATTATAACTTATTTTTAGAGAAAATAATAGACTTTTATTTACGTGAAATTTATGAAATAATGGAAACATGAAAGGTAGTGATTCT
>JAFURC010000025.1 GCA_017472015.1 Bacilli bacterium | reverse complement strand
TTTTTCATCACTCCTTTTCTTTTTCGAATACAGAGTATTATAATACACAAAAAATTATGAGAAGTAAAATCTCATTAAATCCTTGATAAATAAGGAATAATTATTCTAACTTCTCATAATTTTTTCTTCTCATAACTGGTCAATGGTACCATAGTAAAGGTCTTATCAATTTCCTCTAATTCTTCTCTAGTTAATAATTCTTTAGTTTTCATATATTTCCTCCTTCATTTAGAGAGTTAAATTATTTTTTTCCCCTCACTTTCTTTAATTATCCCTCCAATAATAATATACTCGCTTTTTTAGGCGTTTTGTTTAAAAAGTGAAAAAAATTTTTTTCCTTATTTTTCAAGGGTTTACAAAGATCAAAAGGTGAAGATTGTTCACCTTTTAAAATTTCGAGTAAAAAAGTTAGTTAAATTATATATTTTTATATACTTTAAAATAAATTAATCATATATTAAATATACATTAATATTTATCAGGATTATTATTAAATTCATAAGTAATAAAATTGATAAATAGTAAGGCTGTTAAATATAAAAATTAAATTTTAACAATTATTAGAAAATAGAAATGGATAAAATTAATAATGGGTTATTTTGGTGAAATTGATTAATATTTGTACGATTTCTTAATATATTTGATTAGATAATATTAAGTTTTTAATCAAATTTATAAAATCAATTAAAAATTAATAAAAAAAAAAATATCAAATTTCATCTAATTTTTGATAGTTTCTTTTATATCATCAAAAAACTCATATACTTGATTATAACCTTTTATGGTAACTTCTTTTAGTTTATCAGTTACATTGCCAATATGATAACTATTAAAATACTTTAACATATAATAATCATTATCATTATCACCAAAAGTATAAATATCATCATTTAAAATACTTAAAGAATCTTTTAAATAATTAATTGTTGTACTTTTATTAATTCCTTTGTTTTTTAAACAAAAGAAAGTAACATCATCATGTTTATAAACTAAAAAGTCATATTCTATGTATTTATTTTCTAGTTTATTTAATTTATCTAAAAATTCTTTAGTAATATTTTGATTTTCTATTACAATATTACAACCAATTAATGGTTCATCTTGAAGTTCGTTATAATAATCATCAGGATATGAATATTGAATTTTTTTAATATTAACTAATTCTTTAAGTTTTAAAAATTCATTTATAATTTCTTTATTTAAATTATATTTAATTATAATATTATCAAATTTATCATATAGAATAGAACCATCCCCACAGGAT
The DNA here is from genome assembly GCA_017472015.1 of Bacilli bacterium. Taxonomy (GTDB): domain Bacteria; phylum Bacillota_I; class Bacilli_A; order RF39; family UBA660; genus RUG591. Next base: position 38,104 of record JAFURC010000025.1, on the reverse strand, counting down.
AAATAATCATATTCTATATTATATTTCATACACATTTCTTTTAAAGATTTAAAACTTCTTCCACTTGATAACATAAATAAATTATTATTACCTCGAAATTCCTTTATTTTTAAATTGTTTTTTAAAATATTTTCATCATCTACATAATAAGTTCCATCAAAATCACTTACTAATAACTTCATAATACCACCAACTAAATTATAACAAGAAAAAGAGTTTAAAAAAAATTATTCATCATAATTTGACAAAACTTGACTTATATGTTATAATCTTCAGTCAAAAGGAAGATATGTTTGATAAAACAAATATTTCTTTATTGGGAGGGTTTTATGTTAAGTTTTAAAAATTTAAAATTATTTGTACTTGATAATGATGATGTGTTGTTTAGATCTTCTCCATTGATACAATTTCATGTAGAGAGAAATTGGCCTAGTTTTTCATCAGGAGTTTTAAAAATGAGAGAGAGAACAATTAATATTGTTCAACATCAAAGAACGTTAATTGAAAAAGAAATTGAGAAAGCAAAAAAAGAAGGGGTTATACCTACATTACCAGATTTTAATATTATTAGGAATGATGTAATTAGAACAGAGGATACATATGATGCTGATTTTGAATATGAATACTATATAAGACCATTATCTGAAATTGACGAGTGTCTAAGAGCAGTAAAATTTGATAAAGAAATGTTTTTAGAAAATCGTGATGCAACAGTAGAAGCAGATGGAAAATTACCTTTAGGAAAAGGAAAAATTCCATATGATGAAATTTATCGCGAATGTAATTGGTTCCCATATACAAAAGAAAATGTGCGTGAATTATATAATATATTTGGTGAAAGATTAATTAGTTTAACAGCACATAATGGACTTGATGATATGCATGGTCGTGAATTTGAGGCTAAAGGTGAAGCGATTCATAGAATGGAAAGTAATATACCTCATTATGGATTACGTTTCCACAATTCAGAACACATAGATGGTGTAAGACGTCCAAGAAATAGTAAAGGGTTAAAAATTAAAGAAATATATGGATTTGATAATTTACATGGTGTTGTAATAGTTGATGATAGTATGGATAATTGTGTAGATATTTATAATCATGGTGGAACTCCAATTTATGTAAATCCAGGTAATAAACCAAATCCATATGAATTTGCTATGGTAAAATCAACTAAACCAGAAAGCATTTATAGAGAACTTGAAAGATGTGGCTATGGTGATGCAAATAGTGAAATATTACAAAAACCAAAAACACTTAAGAGATAAGAGATAAGACACGATGTGTCTTTTTCTATTGTCAAAAAATGTCAAGTCGAATTTTTCTTATTAATAACTAGTTAGTTTTGTAGTATACTTATATCGATAGGAGTGAAATAATGTATCTATTAACAAAATCAGTACTTGCAATAATGTTAGGATTTTTATCAGCTGTTATTTTAGGTTTTATATTAATACCTATATTAAAAAAACTTCATGCAGGACAAAGAATTAGTAGTTATGTTTCAAATCGTCATCAAATAAAAGAAGGAACTCCTACTTTTGGAGGGTTAATTTTCATTTTACCAACCTTACTTGTTATACTTTTTTTACTTCTAACTGGAAGAATGGAATTAACAGAAGATTTAAAAATCGTTTTGTTTGTTTTTATAAGTTATGCGTTTATTGGATTTTTAGATGATTTTTTAAGTCTTAAACATGGTAAAAATGAAGGATTAACAACAGTTCAAAAGTTATTTATGCAACTTATTGTTGCTTTGATTGTTTTCTATTTATTTATTCAAAATGGGGGACAAACAAGACTTGTTGTCTCAACTCTTGGAATTAATATAGAAATGAAATGGCTTTATGGAATATTTATTCTTTTTATCTTAGTTGGTAGTAGTAATGCTGTTAACTTAACTGATGGTTTGGATGGACTAGCTGGAGGATTGTCAGCCATTGCCTTTATTGCCTTTAGTTTAATTTCCTTGATGGTAGGGTATATAGATATGGGAATATTTGCTTTAATTTTAACCGGTGCTTTAATAGGATTTTTATTCTATAATGCTCATCCAGCTAAAGTATTTATGGGAGATACTGGTTCTCTTGCACTTGGTGCGGTTATGGGAATAATAGCCATATTAACTCACAGAGAAATAACTCTTTTAATTGTTGCTTTTGTCTTTGTATTTGAAACTTTATCTGTAATTCTTCAAGTAATTTGGGTAAAATGTTTTAACAAAAGATTATTCTTAATGACACCAGTTCATCATCATTTTGAAAAATTAGGAATGCCCGAAGTTGATATTGTTCGTATGTTTTGGTTAGTTGGCTTAATTCTTGCTATGGCAGGTATAATATTTGGAGTATGGATTTAACTATTGAATTATTTTTCAATAGTTTTTTTTAACTTGGTTATACTATAAAAGGTAATAAAAAAATGAAAATATTAATAACAGGAGCTAGAAGTGGAATCGGTTATAAAACTGGACTTACTTTAGCAAAACTTGGTCATGAAGTAATTTTAACAGTTCATACTAAAGAACAAGAAGAAACTTTAAATAGAAAATTAGAGAAACTAAAAAAATTAAATCTAAATATATCTTGTTTTAAATTAGATATAAAAGATGAATCAGATCGCAAAAAAATAACTAATTTAGATATTGATTGCTTAATTAATAATGCCGCAGTTGGTTATTCGGATTCAATTTTAGAAATTGATTTAAAAAAATTAAAAGAAAATTTTGAAGTAAATGTTTTTTCAACTATTCGCCTAAGTCAAATATATGCAGCCGATTTATTTGCTAATAAAAGAAAAGGTAAAATTATTTTTATCTCATCAATTATCGGAATTATTCCAGTTCCTTTTCTTGGAAGTTATTCGGCAACTAAAGCTAGTTTAATTGCTTTAGCAACATCTTTAAGAAAAGAATTAAAGTTAATTACTAATGATATTGAGGTTAAATTAATTGAACCAGGTATTTATAATACAGGCTTTAATGACTATGTTTTTTTTAATAAAAAAGAATCTAAAAGTAAATACTTTGATTTAGAAAGTATAACTTTAAAACAAAAGAAATTATTTAGATTAATTGGTTCTGATAATTTAAATAGCATTGTTTATAAAATAGTTAAATCAGTTTTAGATAATTCTAATAAATTTATATATAGAGCACCTTTTTTTCAAGTAATTATTACTAAATTTTATATGCTTTTTTTTCGTTGATTATTGTCAAATAATTATTGATTTGTTATAATTAATACATTAAAGAGTCGGAGGTAATATGAAGAAAAATTCTAAAATGATTAAAATTGGTGTAATTATTTTCTTGATAATTTTATTTATTTCTCTTACTTTAGTATTTTTAAATAATCGAGATAAAAAAGAAAATAATAATTCAAACAATCCTAATAATGATGCTAATAATAATCAGGTTCAAAATAATGTAATTAGTATTAGTACTTTTGATATTTCTGACTTTCAAGTTCAAAAAAATACACCTAATAAAATTAATATGGTTTTTAAATTAATTAATAAAAGTGAAACAACTATTTCAAATAAAACTTTAGATATTAATATGTATCAAAATAATAAAATCATCTATACATATCATTATTTAATTCAAGATTTAAAAGTTTCTGAGTATATTTATATTCAAGCAAATGCTAGTTTTAACTATCAAAAAATAGATAAATTTGAGTTTGTAATTGATAAATCAAAAGTATCAATTGAACCGACTTATCTTGATTAATCCATTTTATATGGATTTTTTTAATTTATTTTTTTGAAACATTTAAAATTATGCCAATTCCAATTAAACTAGTAAGTAAACTAGATCCACCATATGATAAAAAGGGAAGAGTAACACCGGTTACAGGAATAAGCCCAATTACAACTGATAAATTCATGATAACTTGAACAATTAACTGAAAAGTTAAACCAAATGATAAATATTTACTAAATAAGTTTTCTTGTCTTAAAGAGATTCTTAAGGATCTTATTAGAATAACTAGAAATAAACCTAAGACTATTAAAGCACCAACTATACCAAATTCTTCTGCGATAATTGAGAAAATAAAATCAGTTTGTGGTTCAGGTAAATAAAAACTTTTTTGCCTACTATTTAAATAACCAACTCCGAATAATCCTCCAGGACCAATCGCGTATAAACTTTGAATAATTTGAAACCCAGTTCCTAAGGGATCTGACCAAGGATCTATAAATGATGTTATTCTATCCATTCTGTATGGTGCAATAATTATTAAAATAACTATTCCAATTACACCAATAACTCCTAAATAAATAAAAAATTTCATATTAACACCTGATACAAATAACATAGCAATTACTGTTAAAACAATAATCATTCCTGTTCCAAAATCAGGTTCTAGCATAATAAGTGCAAAGATTAAAAATAAAATAGTTAAAATAGGAAAAACTCCTTTTTTATAATCTTTTAAAAATTTATTACTTTTAGATAAATATTTACTTGTAAAAATTATTAAACCAAGTTTAGAAAATTCACTTGGTTGAACTCCGAAAGACCCGATTCCAAACCAACTTCTGCTTCCATTTCTAACTATTCCTATTCCTGGTATTAAAACAAGTATTAATAAAGTAATACAAGTAAGTAGAATAATATTAGCTTTTTTTAAATAAATATTATGATCAATTCCTGAAATAATTATCATTAAAATAATACCAATTATAACAAATATTCCTTGATTAATAACATATTTAAAAGGATTATTAAATTTATATTCAGCCCAAACGAAACTAGCAGAATAAATCATGAAAAGTGATAAAATCATTAATAATAGAACACTAAAAAAAAGTAATTTATCAAATTTTTTCATGTAATCACCAATTAATTTTATGTTTTAAAATAAAAAAGATAATTAAAGAAATAAATTTACTTAAAAATAAAGTAAATATTTTTACCAATTATTGGTATTAAAAATTAAAATTTATAATTAAAAGTTTTAATAAATAGAAAAAATAAGGGGTTTTTAATTTTTTTATTATTGAAAACCTATAATTTTTAAACTTATTGTGTTATTATATTAATGGATGTGATTTTATGTTAATTACTAGTTTAGATAATAAAAAAATTAAAAAATATTTAAAATTAAAAAATAAGAAATATCGTGATTCTGAAAAATTATTTTTAATCGAAGGAACTCATTTAATAGAGGAAGCTATAAAGAATAATTTATTAGTTGATTTATTAGTTTTAGAAGGAGAAAATTTTAATTATTCTTATGAAATTACTTATGTTTCTTCAAATATTATGAAAAAATTATCTAATATGGAAAGTATTCCAAGTGTAATTGGAGTAGTTAAATTTTTAGAACCTAAAGAGATAACTGGTAATAAAGTTTTAATTCTTGATGATATTCAAGATCCTGGTAATTTAGGAACTATTATTAGAAGTAGTTTAGCTTTTAATGTCTCTGATATTATCCTAAGTATAAATTCGGTTGATTTATATAATGATAAAGTAATACGATCAACTCAAGGGATGTTATTTAAAGTTAATATTATAAGATCCGATTTAAAAGATATTATTTTAAATTTGAAACAAGATGGTTATACAATTCTTGGAACCGATGTTAAAGATGGAATTGATGTTAAAGAACTTGATGTAGATAAATTTGCTCTTGTTATGGGAAATGAAGGTCAAGGAGTAAGTCGAGAAATTAAAAGTATGTGTGATAAAAATTTATATATAAAAATGAACAGTCGTGTAGAATCTTTAAATGTTGGAGTTGCAACAAGTATTCTATTATATGAATTAAATAGGTGATTTATGGAAAAAATTTTAATTGGTAAATATGTAAAAACTCATGGTATTAAAGGGGAAATTAGAATTAAATCTAATATTAATTATAAAGAAAAAATATTTAAAACTGGAAATATTTTAATAATTGATAACCAAGAATTTATTATAAATACTTATCGTGTTCATCAGGAATATGATATGGTAACATTTAAAGGAATTACTAATATAAATGATATTATTAATTTAAAAGGAAGTTTAGTTTATATAAATAAAGATTTAATTAATTTAGATGAAGATGAATATTTAGATATAGATTTAATTAATTTAGATGTTTATATGAAAAGTAATTTAGTTGGTAAAGTTAAAGATATTAGATATATTACAAAAGATAAAAAGTTATTAGTAGTTAATTCTTCTTTAGTTCCATTTGAATTAATAAAAGAAATTGATATAAAGAATAAAAAAATTATAATTGAGGAGGTTAGTGGATTACTATGAAAATTGATATTTTAACTCTTTTTCCAAATATGTTTGATGGCTTTTTAAATGAATCGATTATTAAAAGAGCAATTGATAGAAAATTAATTGAAATAAATGTTCATAATTTTCGTGATTATACACTTGATCCTCATGGTAAAGTTGATGACACGCCATATGGTGGAGGCTCTGGTATGGTTTTAATGTGTCAACCAATATTTGACTGTGTTAAATCTTTAAGAGATGAAAATAGTAAAGTTATCATGCTAACTCCTGAAGGGAAAACTTATAATCAACAAATGGCTTTAGAATTAAAGAACGAGAAACATTTAATTTTAATTTGTGGCCATTATGAAGGATTTGATGAAAGAATTAAATCAATATGTGATTTATTTATTAGTGTTGGAGATTTTATTTTAACCGGTGGAGAAATTCCAAGTATGTTAATAACCGATAGTATTACAAGACTTTTGGATGGAGTAATTGATTCTAATAGTTTAGAAAGTGAATCATTTAATAATAAACTTTTAGATTATCCAACTTATACTAAACCAAGAGTATACGAAGGGATGGAAGTACCCGAAGTTTTGCTAAGTGGTGATCATAAAAAAATAAATGATTATAGACTTAGTGAGCAAATAAAAAAAACTAAGGAATTAAGACCAGATTTATTGGAGGATTAAAATGACTAACACGATTCATTACTTAATTGTTAAAGAAAAAGATAAGAAATCAATAACTTATTTTAAGTGCAGTAATTTAAAAGGGTTTAATATGACTCCAAAGAATAAAAATATTAAATTAAAAGATGCCATTAATGTTAATAAAATGGTAATAATTAATCCAACGTTGATTGAAAAGTTAGTTAATAAAAAGATAAGTCTTAAATTAAAAAAATTAATAGATTTAATTATAAATATATATGATTCAGATGATGATCCAGGAAGTTCTATGATGATTGCTTTAAATGAAGTCGAGAGATTTAAAAGAGAAATGCTAAATAAATATTTAGAATTCCTGAATAAAGAGCAATTAAAAGATCTTGATAAAAAAATAAAATTTTTAGAACAAGAAGTAACTGTCCGTGCTTATTATTTAAATGAAAGAATTAGTTATGAGGATAATTATGAAACTAAAAAATCAAGATAAATTTAATAAAATAATTAGTTTAATTTTTTTAATTATTTGGCTTTTATTGATATTTTATTTTTCAAATCAACAAGGGAGTGTATCTGAAAATAGTAGTAATACGATAATTAATTTATTAGATAAAATTTTCAAATTATTTAATCAAAATATTGATATTACAAGCCTTAATTATATAGCTTTTTTAGTTAGAAAAAGTGCTCATATGTTTTTATATTTTATTCTTTATTTATTGACTTATTATGCAATGTATGAGTTTAATATAAAAAAAAGAATTTATTTAAGTTTAATATTTTGTTTTCTTTATGCAATTAGTGATGAAATTCATCAGTTATTTATTCCAAGAAGAAGTTTTCAAATCACTGATATTTTAATTGATACAATAGGTGCAAGTATTGCTTTTATTCCTATTATATTAAAAAATAAATTTAGAAAAACTTGCAAAATATAGTAATTTATGCTATTTTATTAAAAGTGAAAGGATGATCATATGCAAATAGTATTATTAGTAATTTCCATTTTATTAATCATTATTGTTCTACTTCAAAGTGGTAAAGCTGAACCCGCGAGTCAAATTATTAGTGGTGGTAATATGGATTTATTCAATAAAAGAAAAGAAAGAGGGAGTGAACTTGTTATAAGTCGTATAACTTTAATTCTAGGTATTGCTTTCTTTGTAATTAGTTTAGTAATGGAATTTATGTAAAAAAAATCTACAGTTTTAAAGTAGATTTTTTTAAACTCTTTTAATATTAATTAAATCAAATTCCCCAGGATATAATGATTTAGTTAATTTTTTTATTGTACTTGAATGTGAATCCGATATTTTAGTAATACCACCATTTACAATAATAGTTTGATTATCATTTTTTATCATTCCTCGGATATTATTTTGAAATAATTTTCCTCCTGTATAAATTCCCATATTCTTTGGAAAAATATTTTCCAAAAAGTTAGGAACTAAACCATTATGAGTATGGCCTGCTAAGATTAAATCAATATTTTTAAAAAACTCTAATTGAAGTTTTAAAATATCTAGATGCGAATGTGTTAAGAAAATTGTATATTTATCGTTGTCTAGTAAATGTTTTATTTTTTCAACTATTTCTGATATTTCCTCTCTTAATTTAAATATATCTTTAAGTTCGTATGTGTAATGAATAGGCAATTTATTAAATCCAATTATATTAAGATCATTATCTTGAACTACATAGTTATATAATAATTTAATATTTAAATTACTATAAAAATCAATTATTTTATCTTTATTTACATAATGAAGTTTTTCGCTTGGATTTTTTAAAAAATCATTATTACCAAGAACTAAATAAGTTTTGGAAATACTACCTAATAATTTAAAAAAATATAATATGTTTTCTTTAAATTTATTATCTTCTAAATTATTAAAAGTCGTAATATCGCCTAATAAAAAGATATATTCTGGTAATTTATCATTTATTTTTAATATTAAATCATCTATTTCAGATTTAGTAATATTCGGATTAAAATGTAGATCACTTATAGTTACAATTTTTTTATCTTTAATATCCTTTTTAGTTTCAATTTCATATTGTTTATATATATATTTCATAAATCCTCAAAAAAAGAAGTGAATAACTAATTATTCACCACTTAGTAAGTTATTCATTGTATTTTCATAATAGACTTCTAAATCCTCATCTTGGATACTAAAGCCATACTTTTCACGGATTGCTTCAATTCCTTTATATTGTAAAGTACTATCAGTTGCAAGTTTTTCATCAGATAATTTTTCAATTATAGTAGATTTTACTTCATCTAAACTTGGTTTTTCTTTTTCAGCTTCTTTAAAGAAAATTTCATATCCGTATTCTGTTTCAACGGCTTCAGTTGAATAAGCACCAACTTCAAGTCCTTCATATTCTTGACGAGTTACATCATCAAGTTCTAGTGGGTTAAATGTTCCCATCTTACCACCATTATCTTTAGTAGCTGCGTCAGTTGAATATTCCTTGGCAACTTCTGAAAAAGTGGTACCATCTTTTAATTTTTGAATTGCCTCATTTGCTTTCTTTAAAGCATCATCTTTAGCAGTTCTTTTTTCATCTTCAGTCATAGAATCAGTTATATTTACTTCGATTAAAATATGACTTCCAGTAATATCACCCATGATTTTTTCATCATAATATTTCTTAATATCATCATCACTTAAAGTACTTTCAAGATAATCTTTAATAGCTAAATTTCTTTTATAATTTAATTTAAAATATTCTTCTAATTCAGATACATCTTTATAACCATAATTATTAATATATTCCAAGAATTCTGCTTCAGTTTTATAATAATTTCTTAAAGTATCAACTTGAATTTTTACATAGTCATTTATTTCATCACTATCAATATACTCTTTGTTTAAGATTTTTTCATCAATCATATCTATTAAGAAATTTATACCATATTTATCTTTTAATTTTTCATATAAATCATTTGTCTTAATATTTAAAGAACTATCTTCAAATGTTACTAAATTTTTATCACCACCTTCAAGATTTGTTGATTTGCCGCATCCAAGTGTTGAAATAACAAGGATTAGTGCGACTAAAAATGTTAATGTTTTTTTCATTGTATCCTCCTTTAAACAACATAATAATCATAACAAAATACTCATAAAAAAACAATTCTTTTTTACATAATTTCTATTTTTTGCCCTCACATAATAAAATATTTACCATAAAATAATGTGAATATATTAAAAAAAGGAGGAATTAATTATGAGTAATAATTACACATCATCTTACGCTATTGTCTTAGTATTATTTATTTTACTAATAATCATCCTAGGTAATTATATATAAAAAGAAAGTGAGGGATTTTTTATGAATTGCCAAAGTACAACTGAAACTGTTACTTCATGTTGCGACAACAGAGGTGACAATGGATTTTTAATAATTGTAGTTTTATATATCTTACTTGCAATAATACTTGGAAGTAGATGTAATAGAGGATATTAGAGATCATTTGATCTCTTTTTTCTTAAGATAAAAAATGCCATGATTAAGAAAATAATAATAAAAAAGTATTTATCAGTATTTAAAACTTGTATATAATAATTCTAAAAGTTACAAAAGGTTAAAATTAGATAATTATGATAATTAATTCTATGTCACTTTTATGTCATTTTAGTTTAATATACTTAACTTGTGAGGTGAATAATGGAAATATTGAAAGTTGTGAATTTAACAAAAACATATGGAAAAGGTTTAACAAAAGTAGTTGCTTTAGATGATGTTTCTTTTAGTGTTAAAAAAGGAGAGTTTGTTTCAATTGTTGGTGCAAGTGGATCAGGTAAATCAACTTTAATGCATTTACTAGGAGGAGTTTCAAAACCAACAAGTGGGAAAGTTTATATTGAAGGTGAGGATATTTATTCTTTAAGTGAAGAGAAACTGGCAATATTTAGAAGAAGACAAGTCGGATTAATTTATCAGTTTTATAATTTAATTCCTATTTTAAACACCATTGAAAATATAACTTTACCAATTAATTTAGATAACAAAGAAGTTGATAAAAATAAACTTGAGGAAATAATTAAATTACTTGGTTTAGAAAATCGAAAAAATCATTTACCAAATGAATTATCAGGAGGTGAACAACAAAGAGTTTCAATTGGAAGAGCATTGATAACAAGTCCAGCAATAATATTAGCTGATGAGGCAACAGGAAACTTAGATACTAAAGCAAGTTCTTTAATAGTTGAAACACTTAAATCATTTAATAAAAAATATAAGCAAACGATTATCATGATAACGCATAATTTAGAAATAGCCAATCAAGCTGATAGAATTATTAAACTGGCTGATGGGAAGATAGTTGAGGATACTAATGAAAATTCTAACTAAATTAACGATTAAAAACTTAATTTTAAATAAAAAACGAACAATTGTGACAATCATTGGAATTATCTTATCTATTGCTTTAATTACAGCTGTAGGTGGAATGGTTACATGTTTTCGGGAGACTTTACTTCAAAATGCTATAAATGAAACGGGTTACTTTCATATTCATTTAAAAACAAATCCAAGTAATTTAGAAAATTTAAATCTAAACCGCGATATTAAAAGAACTATGGATATTCATGAAATAGGTTATTCAAGTATTAATAGTCAAAATGAATATAAACCTTATTTAAAATTATTATCAATTAGCGATCCAAGTGACTTTTTAAACTTTGGTTTTACTTTAATCGATGGAAGATATCCGGCTAATAATCGTGAAGTTGTTATAAGTGAGACAATTAGCACTAATGGAAAAGTTGAATATAAAATAGGGGATATCATAGAACTTAATTTAGGATCTCGTTATGCATGTTCTAATTTAGTTACTAAGGAAAATTATTTACCAAATGAATATAAATATAACGATCAAGGAGAAATTATATGTCGTGAAGAAAATATTCAGGTTGATAAAACTTTCAAAGTTAAAGTAGTAGGAATAATTAAAAGACCAAATTATAGTATTGAAGCCTATTCTGAAGCAGGTTATAGTATCATTACGACTAATTTAGAAAGTGATAATATACATAGTTTTTTAATTTTAAAAAATCCAAGTGATTACTTAGATATTTATCAAGAATTATATGGAACTAAAAAATATCAAAATTTAAATATAAATCATGAATTACTAAGATGGGAAATATTTAAGTTTAGTGATGGAACAATGAATTTAATATTAACAGTTGCAACGATTGTAATTATTATTATCATGGCAACTAGTATTTATTGTATTAAAAATTCATTTGCTATATCAACTCTTGAAAAAACAAAAATGATTGGGATGTTATCAAGCATTGGAGCAACTAAAAAACAAATTAAAAATATGGTTTTAAAAGAAGGTTTTATTTTATCTTTAATTGGAATTCCTTTAGGTATTTTATCAGGAATACTTGCTGATTTTATCTTAATAATTGTCATGAATAAATTAGTAGGTGACTTTGTTTTAGGAAGTGAATTTGTTTTTAGATTATCATTTATTTCTATAATATTAGCAATTATCCTAGGACTTATAACTATTTACTTATCAAGTATTCGTGTTGCTATTAAAACTAGTAAAATAAGTCCAATTGAAGCAATTAAAAATTCTAATGAAATAAAAATCAAAGATAAACATTTAAAAACTCCAAGATACATAAGTAAATTCTTTAAAACTGGAGGAGTAATTGCTTATAAAAATTTAAAGCGAAGTAAAAAGAAATATAGAACAACGGTTATATCTTTAGTAGTATCTATTTTAACTTTTATAACCATGAATACATTTATTAACTATGCTTTTTCTTTAAGTGGAGTTTATTATACAGATTATAACTATGATATTTTAGTTTATCCAAGTGATTTTGATGATATTAAAAATATATTAAATTTAGATAATATTGATAATTATAGTTTAATATATGATACTGATTCCATAATTGTAAATGATTTATCAAAAGTAAGTGAATTTGTATATGAAATTTATATTAAAAACTTGGAATGTGATGATTATAATTGTTATGATAAAAAAGAATATACAATTACTATTAAAGTATTAGATGATAATTCTTTTAAAAGATATTTAGAATCAAATAATTTAAATTATAATAAATTAAAAGATAAAGTTATTTTAAAAGATAATTATTTAGACTATTTAGATGATAAAATGCTTAATAAACGGGTTTATAGTTATAAAGAAGGAGATATAATTAAGGGGAGTATAAATGATATTAAATATAATTTAGAAATAGGTGCTGTTTTAGATAATAATCCAATTGGAATGGAAAATTATTATTCAAGAGGAGGATTTATATTCCTAAATCAAGAATACTATAAAAATTTAGAATTAATACCAGAACAACTTGCTTTAAATACTAAAAGTGCAATTACTTTAGAAGATGATATTAAAAAACTTAATTCTAATATAAGTCTAAATAATATATTCGAAAGAAAAAGAGAAGAAAAATCAATGGTTATTTTGTATTCAATTTTCTTATATGGTTTTATTACAGTTATTACTTTAATAGGAGTTACGAATATCTTTAATACAATAAGCGCTAATATAACTTTAAGACAAAGAGAATTTGCTATTTTAAAAAGTATTGGAATGACTAAAAAAGAATTTAATCGAATGATTAATTTAGAAACTATTTTCTATTCCTTTAAAGCACTATTTTATGGAATTATTTTAGGAATATTAGGATCATATATAATTTACCTAGGATTTGCTACTAACTATGATAAAGGTTTTATAATACCTTTAAAAGCCATTTTAATATCAATTATAGCAGTTATTTTACTTGTCTTCATAATAATGAAATATTCAATTAAAAAAATAAATAAGCAAGATATAATCGAAACGATTAGAAAAGAAAATGTTTGATTAGGTATTGTCAAATTCTTTAAAATAGGTTATTATTAATATAGAAAAAAATAAGAAAGGATTTGATAAATATGGTAAAAATAATTTCTAAAAAAACTAAAATTTTTCCAATTTATCGAAATCGAAAAGTTAACTTAAAGTCAACTACAGGGGGGGTATAAATTTTTATTTATTAAATAAAATAATAAAAATCGACAAATTAAAACATATAGAAAATGGTAAACTAGTAAAGAATGCCATTCTTTTATGTGTTTTTCTTTTGGATTAATTATTTTATTAAAAAAAATCTTGTTAATAAATAATATTTATATTATAATTAAATTATAATAAAGGGGCATGGTTTGAAATTAGAAAGTGAGGAAATATGAAAAAAAAGAAAGTTGTACTTCCAAGTATAATATTAGGAATATTAGTTATAACTTTAGGAATTACTTATGCGGTATTTAGTTACCAAGAAGAAAGTCTTCGAAATAGTGAACTGATAACAGGAGATATTTATATGTATTATAATGAAACTAGTAAAACGATAAATATTTCTAATTTAATGCCAAATAAAGAATATTCGGAAACTGATTATTTTGAATTTAAAGTAAGTGGTAAAAATACTTATAATAAAAAAAATATTTATTATGAAATAGTTCTTGATAATGGAGAATACGAAGGAAGTGATTTAAATAGAACCATTCCAATAGATTCTCAATTATTAAAATTTAAATTAGTGGAAGTGAATGGAGATTTAGAAACAGAAATATTTAGTGATCGTACTTATAGTGATATAACTAATAAAAGAATTTGGGTAGATACAATCGGATCAGATGATGGTAATTATTCTAAAACATATAGGTTATATGTAAGAATTGCTGAATATACAAATATTTGTGGTGGAGAAGTAACTGATGGATGTGATTACTATATTAATCCAAGTGAAGAATATGCAAATTTAGATTGGAATAAATTATATGCAAGTATTAAAGTAAATGTTAAAGGTGATTTGGAAGAAAAAAGTATAGAAACCGATGCAACTTGTTTTGGATATGATATAGAATATGAAGGAGTTAGTTATACAAAAACTATTGAAGCAGTCTATGATTTAAACAGTAATTTAACAGAAGAACAATTAGATATTTGTGCTTCATATCTACTTCAATCAATTGGGATTGAACCAGGAAGTTATGATAAAGAAACAGATGAAAATTATTTAGGAATGAAATCGTTATGTAATGGTGAAACTATTCAAGAATTTACATTTAAAACTTTTACTAATCAACTAAGTTCGCTAGGTTTAACACTCGATTATAATTATTTACAGGATGAAGGTATAATTTCTAATTATCAAGGTATAGATAAATATATAAACTTAGATACAAGTGAAGAATTAGATATTAATGCAATTGATAAAAATAATGCTAGCATAACTTTAACTTCATATAACTTAACTACAGGTGGTGTGGATGTAATAATTCCTGAAAAAATAAATGATATTAATGTTACTGTTTTGCAAGGTAAGTTAAAATATGAAATATATGAACCGATTTTTTATGATGTAGAAAATATAGTTATTCCTAACACTATAACAACAATAGGTTCTCGTGCTTTCTATGAAAATAAATTAACAAGTGTAGTGATACCAAATAGTGTAACAACAATAGGTTCTTATGCTTTCTATGGAAATAAATTAACAAGTGTAGTGATACCAGATAGTGTAACAACGATAGGTAATCGTGCTTTTTCTAATAATCAATTAACAAGTGTAGAGATACCAAATAGTGTAACGGTAATAGAAGATTATGCTTTCTATGGAAATAAATTAACAAGTGTAGAGATACCAAATAGTGTAACAGCAATAGGAAGTGAAGCTTTCAGAGGTAATCAATTAACAAGTGTAGTGATACCAAATAGTGTAATAACAATAGATAGTAGTGCATTTTGTGATAATCAATTAACAAATGTAACTTTTGAGAAAAATTCGAAGTTAGAGTCTATTTATTACAATGCTTTCTATGGTCCTAATCATACAATAACCGAAGTAACTATTCCCGATTCTGTTACTTATTTAAGTTGTAATGCCTTCAATGATGATGTTATAATCAACAAAAGTGATAATTTAACTTGTTCCTAATAGCAATTTAAGAAAATGGTTAATTTTGATCATTTTCTTTTTATATCTTTTATGTTAAAATAAGTTCGAATTGAGGTATTATATGCAAAATGAATTTGAAATAACAAGAAAATTAGCAAGAATAACAAGAGATGAAAAGTATATTTCATTAAGGAAAAAAATAGGTGATAAAAATGCTTTTATTATGTATTTAAAACTTGGTTATTATGATAATAAAAGTTATACTAATGAAGAAATATCAAAGCTTTTAGGGATGGAATTAAAACATGTGTTAAAAAATTTAAAAGAATCTTTAATGAAATTAGAACTAGATATATATGAGGATCAAAATGATTTTATTAGTCGAAGATAATTTAAGTATTATAAAAGGATTAACTTATACATTAAGTAAAAATAATTATGAAGTTGTATCGACTATTAGTGTTTCTGAAACGTTAAAAGTTTTAGAAAGTAATTCTTTTGACTTAATTATAATTGATATTAGTTTACCTGATGGAAATGGCTTTGATTTATATAAAATAATTAAAGAAAAATATAATACTCCATCTATCTTTTTAACAGCAAAAGATTTAGAAGAAGATATTGTCTATGGTTTTAATTTAGGAATTGATGATTATATTACTAAACCATTTTTAACAGGAGAATTATTAGCAAGAATTAGTAAAATAATAAGAAAAAATACTAATAAATATATAAAAGTAGGTAATATTAAACTTGATTTAGATAAAATGATTGTTTTAAAAGATAATAAAGAAATTATCTTAACTACTTTAGAATATAAAATCTTATTACTTTTAATGACGAATTTAAATAAAGTAATAACAAGAGATATTATAATTAATAAAATATTTGAATTAACGGGAAATGATGTCTATGATAATACTGTTTCTGTTTATATTAAAAGAATAAGAGAAAAACTAGATACTGATATTATTAAAACTATTAAAGGAGTAGGTTATAGAGTAGATGAAAAGTAAGTTTAAAAAATATTTATTAATAAGTGTTTTAATTGTAATTTTATTTTTCTTTATATTTATCTTTATTAATAAAAAAATAATTAATTTATATAATTATCATAGTAATTTATATTTAAATAATATTATTGGTTTAATAATAGATAAGTATCCAAATATTCAAAAAGAAGAAATAATTAAAATATTAAATGATTCTAATTTAGATAAAGAAAATATTTTATATGAATATGGAATTGATTTAGAAAAGAATAGTTTAGTATTAAAAAATGAATTAATTATTAAGTATTTTTTAGTTATTAATCTTATTTTATTTTTTGTTTTGATCATTATTATAATGATTATTTATTTTAAATATTTAAATAAGAAAGATTTAGAACTTAAAAGTATTGAAACGTATTTAAAAAGTATTAATGATGGAATTTATAAACTTGAAATTGATACTAATACAACTGATGAATTATCTAGTTTAAAAAATGAAATTTATAAAATAACAGTTTATTTAAAAGAACAAGCACGTATTTCTAAACATGATAAATTACTTTTAAAAACTTCTTTAGAAGACTTGTCTCATCAGTTAAAAACTCCTCTTACAAGTATTTCTATTATGCTTGATAATTTAGATGGAGAAATTAATACTGATTTAAAACAAGAATTTTTAAAAGATATTAAAAGAGAAGTTATAAAGATTAATTTTTTAGTAGATAATTTACTTAAGTTATCAAAGTTTGATGCTAATACAATTACTTTTAATAATAAATTATTTTCTTTAAATGATTTAGTTAAAGAAGCGATTAAAAATGTTTCTATGATAGCTGAACTTAAAAATATTAATTTAATTTGTAATGGTAATTTATCTAATCAAATGTATGGAGATTTCAAGTGGCAAATCGAAGCGATTACAAATATTTTAAAAAATTGTATTGAGTATTCTTATAATGATTCTAAGATTGAAATAGAACATGACGAGAATAAATTATATTCAAGTATTATTATTAAAGATTATGGTAAGGGCATGGATAAAGATGATTTAAAACATTTATTTGAAAGGTTTTATAAAGGAAAGAATTCAAATAATAATAGTGTTGGGATCGGTTTATCTCTTGCAAAAACTATAATTGAACATAATAATGGTTATATAAGTGTATCTTCTAAAGTAAATCAAGGAACTACTTTTACTATTAAGTATATGAAGTAGTTTTTTTATATAAAAATAAAATAATAAAATATAAATTACTTTTTGTATATAAAAATTACTTTATTTGGAATTATATGGCAAAATCAGAATCAATTTTGGAAAAGTCGCGTAAGAAAAAAATATTAAGAAACTCTTAATATTTTGTCAAACGATATAAATTAATACTTGGATGATTAAATAAACGGATATTATAATTATTACCAAGACCATTTGAAATATAAAATTCAGTATTATTAATCTTGTAGTAATCCATCATATATTTATTATGATTTAGAATTCCTTTTGAAAAAGGGATTTTTATTTCGCCTCCTAAATTATCACCAGCAAGTGCTAAATTACAATTTACTTTTTCTAAAATATTATCAATATAATCTGGGTTATGCATAATACAAATTGAGTAATAATTATTATTAGTTGCTAGTTCTAAATTTAAATTATTAGTATCAAAACCAATTATTTGAATAGGAGTAGTATCTTTATTATATAATAAAGATACTTGATTAGTTAAAACTTCAAAGTTACTATTTTCCATGATGGTTTTAAAAGTTTCATTGTCATTATCACCAAAAACAGCATATTTTTTAATACTTGAATTTAATTTTTTAAAGAAATTATTAAGTAAATCAAGATCTTCTTTACTCAGTTCATAATCATGTCTTTTAATATCTCCGGTAAAAATTAAAATATCTGGTTCTAATTTATTAATTTTCTTTTCTAAACTATTTAAGTCTTTACTACTCAAACTATTAAAAAGTAAATCGCTTATATGAACAACTTTAACTCCATGAAAACTATTAGGAATTTGGTTATTAGTTATTTTATATTCATTTATATTTATAATTTTAGCTCCTATAAACATACCATAAGTAATAATCGAAGTCACTACTATTAAAATAATGCTAACAACTTTAACAATTTTTTTGATCTTTTTATTTCTATCTTCTCGAGTTATTTTTTGTCTTATCTTTTTATTCTTTTCTTGTCTAGTCTTCATTTTAGCCTCATAATAAAATCGAAATTAAAGTTAATAATCCATTATGTACAACATGGAAAGTAATTGGAATAAATACATTATCTTTTTTATATAACATATAAGCAAAAGAGGCTCCTAATAATCCATAAGGAATCGTGTATAATAAATCCCAAGGAGTTTGTAAACTAAAGATAACATGCAATAGTCCAAATATAAGTCCAGACATGATAACCATTAATTTTTTATTTTTAAAGATATCTCCAAGACTTTTTCGAAATAACATCTCTTCCAAGAAAGGAGCAACAAAAGCTGCACTTAAAAAACTTAAGAATGGAGCTTGTTTTAACATTTCTTGAACTAAAACTTCATTATTAGCTTCTTGAACTGGAGAGAATGTTCCTATTAAAATATTTGTAACACTCATCCCGATAAGACCTAAAAACCAAAATTTCATACCTATTTCCATATATTCATTAAAATTCTTTTTATAATCAATTAACTTTTCTTTTAAATATTTTTTATACGTTAAAATAATAATAATACCTAGTATTAAAGAAGAAATCAATGAGCATAAAGTTTGTATATTATAACTTAAACTATTATAATCAATATTTAATAAATCCATTGGTAAAATATAGATTAAATCACTAAATAAAAATAATAAAAACAATAATATAAATAATCCTATACTTTTAATTTTATCTTTCATAACATCACCATAACCATTTTATCATAATTTTTAAAAAAATAAAAAAAAAGATTAAAAAATCTTTTATTCAGTAATTAACTTAACATCAACTATTTCATCAATTTCATTAATTAAACTATCTTTAACTAAATCATTTAAAGTCATCAACATCATAGGACAAGTAGAACAATGACCTAAAAACTTTAAATAGCAAACTCCATCATCAAACTTAACAAATTCAATATCACCACCATCACTTTGTAAATATGGTCTTATTTTATCAAGTACATTTTCAATTTTTTCTTGCATAATAACATTCCTTTCTTTAATAATATTAACTTAAAATTATAATTAATACAATTACCTAAACATCATTTTTATTAATTTTTTATCATCTTCACCATTTATTTTTCCAACTAAATTTTCTTTATAATCATAAGCAATTTCTTCATCATAATTACACATTTTAGCAATTAATAAAACTTTCATGAAATCTGTATTTAAAATAAATCTTGTAAAATCATCTAAAGTTGGTTCTTGTTTGTTATCAACACATAAAAATAAATAATTAGTTAAAAGTATTTCAACAACAAATGTATAAGCTCCACCTGAATCAGTTGATACTCCAACACCATCAATATTTGGAATAAACAAATTAGGTTTACTAAGAGAATTTAAAATATCTTTGTCATCTTGAATAATATTCATGAATGTTATAAATGCCTCTTTTTCCTTAAATCTTAAAATAACTGAGTTATTAGATGGAATTGTTCTAAATTTACATTGTCCAAGACCATTATTATAATTTTTAACTATTTCAATTATTTTCACGATTGATTTTATTATTTTAAAATAATCTTCTTTTTTAATACCAAAATAAACTTTACAAAAAGAATTACTAGATACATTAATAGATCTATCATATAACCAGTTTTTACTATTATCTATTAAAAAGTTTGAATTAGAAATGTCTAAGTAATTACTATCATTTATTCTATAACCATTTTCATAACTTTCTAATAAAAATCTTCCAATCATCTTTTTTCTTGTATTAAAGTTTTTAAACATTTCATCAAAATCTTTATTACCACTTGTATATTCACCGATTAACATTTTATATAAATAAATTAATAAATCATGAATTGAATTTATTTTTTGATATTCTTTTTCATATATTTTATCACTTAATTGCATACAACCAATCCTTTTTTCGGTAATATGTTAACGTATAATAGATTAATTGTCAATTATAAAATTAAATTAAAATCATAAACTTTAATAGATGCCTATGAAAGATTTATTAAATTATTATTACTATATAATAACTGATAGAATTAATATGATAGATAAGAATTATTATTTTTATTATCAAAATAATTATTTTTGTTTATATAGATATTCTAATTCTTTAAATGAATTAAATGATATTTTTAATTTAAATACTTATATGCTTTATAATAATTATACTATTAATAAAATTATTTTAAATAAAGATTTAAATATTTTAACTAATTGGAAAAATAATTATTATGTTTTAGTACTTTTAAATATTCATGATAAAAAACAAATTACTTTAAAAGAAGTTATTAATTTTAATACAAGAATAACTAATATAAATTTATTAAATAGAACTAATTGGTTATATTTATGGAGTATGAAAATTGATAATATAGAATATTCTATTAATCATTTAATGCATAAGTATAAAATAATTTATAATTCTATTTATTATTATATTGGTTTAACAGAAAATGCTATTAGCTATTTAAAATATTTAAATTTAGAAAATAATAGTATTAGTATATGTCATAAAAGAGTACTTGCAAATGATAACTTAATTGATTTTTATAATCCAATTAATTTAATAATAGATTATAGAGTAAGAGACCTTGCTGAATATTTTAAATCATGTTTTTTTAGGAAGAAAATGGATGTTATGGAAATTATTAATCATTTAAAAAGAATTAAGATGACTAATGTTGATTATATTTATTTCTATATTAGAATGTTATTTCCTAGTTACTATTTTGATATTTATGATCAAGTTTTAAGTGGTAAATTAAAAGAAGAAAAAATCCTTGAAATAACAAAATATCAAGACGATTATGAATATTTATTATATGAAATTTATTTAGTTATTAAAACTCATGTTAATATAGTTGGAATTGATTGGATAAATAAAAAGTTTGCAATTTAGATTAATTTGTGTTATAATATAGCGCAAGAAAGAAAAGGAGAGATGATTATGGCTGATAAATATAGTATAAGATGTTTAAATGAACATTTTTTAAGAACATGTGGTAGTTGTGTTTTGTTGAATAGCGCAGAAGCAGAGGATAAAAATGGAGATGGGAAGGCATATTGCTCATATGTTAATTATAAGCATAGATTAGATGAACCAATTAAAAATTGTCGAAAATATGAAGGACCACTTGATCCTAACAAACGTGATTATACAAAATTATATTATAATTTACATGGAAAAAAATACTTTATATTAACTGTTATCTGTGAAGTGTTAGGTATTTCTGAAGATTATGAATTTTATCAAGAAATTAAAACATTAATTCAACTAGTTAGACAAGACAGTACAACTGAAAAAGAAGCTGTTGGATATGATACATTTGGACCAGAAATAGCAGATAATTTATTAAGAGATCCTAATGTAATTGAGTTATGTAAATCTTTATTAACAAATTACTTAACAAGAGCATTTATTTTAATAAAAGAAAATAAACAAGAAGAAGCAATTCAAGTATATAAAGATATGGTGACTTTCTTATTTATAAGATATAGAAATGTTGAAAATTATTCTAATTTAATAAGTGGAGAATCATTTGAAAATCCAAAAGTATTAATAAGAAAATAATATAGAGGCATAGAAATATGTCTTTTTCTTTACATTTATTTGACAATATGAACTTATTATAGTAAAATATGTCATAAATTTGGGGTAGTTATTATGGAATTAAGTTTGTATGATTTATTAAAAGAAAGAGCAACTTGTTGTGAAACTAAAAATAATGTTGTTTATATAAAAAATCTTTTTGATTTTGAGTATTTTACTTATAATGATTTATATAAAATTGTTAATCAATATATAAATTTATTTTCAAAACTTGAATTAAAAAATAAACGAAAATTTGTTTTAGTAGATAATTCAATTGATTCAATTGCTATATTTCTTGCTCTTTTAGAATGTAAAGCGATTCCAATATTAATTTCAAAAAATAATATATATTCAAATAAAGAAAATATAGATAACAAAAATTTAGTTAATGAATATTTAACCCGTTTTAATTATGACTATATTTTGTCTAATACTCCATTTTATAAAGATGAACATAGTGAAGAATATATTGGATTAGTAAAATATGCACAATCTATTCCTAATATTCATCAGGTATTTGAAAATGAGCATGATGATGATTCTAAATTTATTATATGTACATCTGGAAGTACTTCTGGTAAATCTAAATTAGTGTTAATTAAAGAAAAAGATTTGTTAAACAAGAATTTAAACAATTTTTTAGATACTGTAGGAGATACTTTTTATACTTATATTTCAATCGCTAGTATTTCAGGAATAGTATTTAATATTTTAATTCCATTACTTTTAAAAAATAAAGTAGTTTTAGATTATTTATTTGATTTTAGAGAAATATCTAAAGCAGAGGTAAATAATTTACTATTGCCAAGAAATATATTAGATTTATTAAATGATGAAAGAAATGATAGTTTAGATTTATCAAATATAAAAAATTTCTATTTAAGTGGAGAAATAAATAATTTGGAAACTATAAAATCTATTAGAGAAAAATTTCCTTCATTAAAACGAAATGTGTTTGTTAATTTGTATGGTTCTACAGAAACAATGGGAGTAATATCAACTTGTGAAGAAATAAATTTAAAAAATAGTTATATTAATCAAATAGCACTTTCTAAGGGAGAAATAATATATACCTATGATAAAATAAATGTTTATAAAATGATAAAAGAAAATAATACTTGGGTTAGTAAGAAAATAAATGTTTTATATGATGATTATACTTTTTTTGCATGTTTACCTGTTAGTTCTAATGTAGTAAATGGGGTAGAAGTAAAAGATAATTTTGGTGAAATAATTGTAGATAGCATAAAAACGGGTGATATAGGTACTTATATTGATAATAAATTGTATGTAATTTGTAGAACTAATGAAGTTGCAACTATAAACGGAATTAATTACTATTTAACAGCAATTGAAAATTTATTTAGTAGATTAACAGGACTAAAGGTAGCAGCACTCAAGATTCCAAATCAAGATAAAATATTTGTTGCTATAAATTATGATTTAGACTGTCTATCTGGTACTAATTTCAAAAATATAATTCCTATTATTACAAAATGTTATGAATTATGTGAAAAATTATCTTTTATTCCTTTAGAAAAACCGATGATTATTGAATCTGAAAAAATTCCAAAAAGTTTAGCAATGAGAAAAATTATAAAAAGAGAAATAATTCCTTTTATAGAAAAACAACAAATTTTTGATTATTACATAACTAATTATGAAAAAGTATTTTTAGATATAGTAAATTTTATTTTTGAAAGTACAACAGGTAAAAAAACTAATATAATACGAGTTAATAACCTTTTTAAAATAGAAAAAGGTGATAATATAACATTTAGTGATATTGTTTTAATGTTAAAGTATTGTCATTTTATAAAATATAATGAAGATGAAAAGTATTTTTACTTAGAAATTGATGATCGCATATTATTCGATTCATATTTAATGAATGGAAAAAATTTTAAAAAATTGGTATATAATAAGCATTATTTTAAAAGCATTATAGAAAAATATGAACAAGATAATTTTATAGAAATATTTAATAAACAATTAAGTAGAGTTAAAACTAATGATATAAATTATATTAGTTTACATTTAACTGGAAAAACGCAAATTACCAAAGATAGCGTAATATTTTATCCTATTCAAATTTCGTCATATGAAAATATTCTATTTGAATCATCATTAGAAATACCTAAAAAATATAGTCATATGTCTACTGATATGGTTTTAGTTGATTGTGCATATAATTTTTATTATCATCGAATATATAATTGTAAGTGCGCAGAAGATAATAAATATTATAGTGAATCACACTTGAAAAAGAAAATAGAATATTTTAAAAGATATTTAAATCATGAATATTTTATTGATAATTATGGAAATTGTTACCTTGATGGAAATTTAATTGATAAAAAAGAATGTTTTATATTTGATAAAATATCAGTACTTGGAATGAAATTATCGGCACTTAAAGAGGGATTAAGAATTCATAAATTAAACTCGGAAATAGAAGGTAAAATGTTAGGAGAACATGATACGATAGTTGTTTTAAATGATAAATTTTCTCATAAGGAAAAATGGTGTAGATTGGATTGCGATAAGGATTTTAGTTTGGTGGGATTAGCAGATAAAAAGTGTATACATGGAAATGCGGATTACCAACTAGAGTCCATTATCAATTCTTTATACGTACGTTCTGATGGTATTCCAATATTGTTTGTTTCAGGTTTGCGTGGTTATACTTTGAAGAAAAATGATTCTAATTCTTTAATTGATTTAGTAAATCAAGAAAAGTTGAATAGTTTTTTAAATCTAATTGAATTAGTAAAAAAACAACCAAAGAGATGTGTTAAAATAGATGATGAAGAGATTGAAATAGATTTTTCTAAATTAAAAATTGTTTATATGCTAGTAGATGAAAATTTATATTCTGAACCAACAAAAGAAAAATATTTAGAATTAGGATATCCTAAACAAATCCTAAATTCTGTTGATAAAATACAATCTTTCTTTGGTTTATTCCAGGAATATAAAACTAGTAAAGTAAAAAAGAAGGTGAAATAAAATGAATACTAATATTAATTTGAATTTATACAAATATTTTTATGAAGTAGCCAAATATAATAGTTTTACAAAAGCAGCAGAATCCTTAATGATTTCTCAACCTTCCTTAAGTTATAGTATCAAAACTCTTGAAAATCAACTTGGAAAAAAATTATTTACTAGAAATAAAAATAAAATACTTTTAACTGAAGATGGTAAAATAATTTATGATAAATTAAAAAGTATTTTCGATATTTTTAATTCAATAATTTTGGATAATGAAAATATATCAGGAAAAGTTATATTAGGAGTTAGAAGTGCAGTTTCTAATAAAATGTTACCTTTTTATATAAGTGAATTAAATAAAATTTATCCAGAACTTGAAATTGAATTTGTAATAGCACCTTCAAAAGAATTAATGAAAAAACTTGTTAATAAGGAAATCGATTTATTAATTGATGAGTATCAATTAGATGGTGATTATGTATCAAATTTAATATATGCTGATGATACTATATTTTTTACAACCATATCTACTTATAAAAACTCAAAAAGTAAAGTAATTGATATTGATTATTTAAAGAAAAATCCTATTTGCATTATTAAAAGAAATCGAATATCAAATGAAATTCAAAAAAAATATCCATCTTTTAATTACTTAACTATTCAATCAACTCCCCTTATGTTAAATAAAATGAAAGATAATAACTTAATTGGAATTTCTCCAAAAGCCGTAATTGAAGAAGAATTAGAAAATGGTAGTTTAATAAAACTTGAATCAAGTATTGAGTTACCTAAATCCAAATTATTTATTTCATATATTAAAAGATTAGAAAATAATAAAATAAAAGTTGTTGTCGATTTTATTAAAGAGCATAATTATTATCAATTATTAAAAAAAGGGAATATTATAAATGATGAAGTTAAATCATAATAAACTTTATCTATTTACTTTAAACTAGTTATTTAGCTAGTTTTTTTATTATAAAATTTTTTTATATCTATTATAAAATTTTAGTATTTTATTTTTTCTTAGTTATCAATTAATATAAAGGCAACAGGAGGGAGTTTATATGAATTTTGAAAAAAAAGGAATGGGGGAATATAAATGAAGGATAAATATTTAATAGTTGAATATGATTATTTAATTTCTGAATATAAAATGATTGAGAAATATTTTAAAGATTATATTATAAAAAGTTGTTTAAATATAGCTTTAAAGGCTCATTTTTCAACAGATTATGAAGATGTGAGAGAACATATATTTGGTAATGATAATTATTTAAAGTTGTTTATTATTGAAAAATCGTCTGATAATCTACCAATTATAAAGGGATTTTTAGTTTGTGATTATTTTGTCAGTTATAATAACATAAAAAATTTACATTGCCATGGAATTATATTAAGTCCAGAAGTTCAAGGATATGGATTAAGTAAAGATATAATTGATCATGCAAGATTTTTAACAAATCCTGATGTTATTACTGCTAAAACTCATAATCCAAGATGTTTTAATAGTTTTATTAGTTTAAATGATATATATGATTATTATCCAAATGAAACAGGTGTAATACCAGATGAAATAATCAAATTATGCAAAGCCAATCCTTTTATTTCAAATAGTGATGAGAATTTAATATGTAAAAATGCATATCCTGATATAAAAATTCAGCAAACAAAGAAAAATGAAAATATAGATTTAATATTTGAAAAAATTAATCCACATGATGCACAATCAATAGTAATTATACTAAATCCAGAAAAACTTGCTATTGAAAAAGATATAAAGAGAAAGGAATTAAAAAAATGAAAATGATTGATATTTTAAATGATTTAATTGAGTTTAAAACAATTTATCCCAATTATAAAGAGATAGATAAAATATATAATTATATTGAAAATTATTACAAAAATACTAATTTGTACATCAAAAAATTTTCTTGTAATGGAGATACAAGCATGTATATTGCTAATACTAATAATAAAGAAGTTGATGTATTATTTGTTGGACATATTGATGTAGTTGATGCTAAAGATGATGATTTTAAACCAAAAATAATTGAAAATAAATTGTATGGTCGTGGTTCTTTTGATATGAAAGGACACGTAGCAGTTATGTTAAAATTACTTAAAGATAACAATTTTAATATTAGTGTAGGATTATTACTTACTTCTGATGAAGAGCGTGGAGGTTTTAATGGAACTAAGTATTTTTTAGATAATTTAAACTATTCTTGTAAAATCGCTATAGTACCAGATGCTGGAAATAATTTTCAAATAATTGATGAAGAAAAAGGAGTTCTTCAAATAAAAGTATCTTATAAAGGAAAAGAAGCACATTCCTCACAAGTATGGAATGGTGATAATGCTATAAAAAAAATAATTGAATTATATAACTATTTGATAAAAAAATATCCATTACCTAAATCATCATTTGATTATAAAACTAGTATAAATATATCGAAAATAAGTGGTGGTAATTTAATTAATAAAGTACCACATAAATGTTATGCAATATTTGATATAAGACATATTGTAAAGGATAAGAAAAGTGATATTTTAAATTGTATAAAAGAATTTAATGATAAATTTTTAGTAGAGGTATTAGCATCAGGTGATGCTTTTCAAACTATAAAGAATAATTTTTTATATAATTTGTTTTTAGATACCTATAAAGATTATTTTAAAAAGGAAATAAAATATTTTCAATGTGAGAGTGCATCAGACGGAAGATTTTTCTATTCTAAAAATATACCATGTATATTAATGAATGCCAGTGGTGGAAACTTACATTCTGAAAATGAGTATATTGATATTAAAAGTTTAGATGATTTATATAATTTGTATTTAATGTACCTAAAAAAATTATGATAATTATTATTGAAAATTTACTTGTTTAATTAGGGGTATAGTTTAATGGTAGAATGATGGTCTCCAAAACCATAGATGTAGGTTCGATTTCTATTACCCTTGCCATTTATAAGTTATATAAATGTAATATTTTTTTTAATTTTATTATAGAAAAATTTTATAATGCGTATAAAAAATTAGTATTTTATTTTTTGTTTTTTCTCGTTTATTATAAAGCCAACAGGAGGAAAAATATGAATGATTTAGATAATTTGAAATATTTATTTGAATTTAATAATTTATATTTTAATAAAATTATTAATGACACTTCACTATTAGAAAGTGATATTGAAAAAATTAAAAAAATTGTTAATGCATTAAAAATGCAAGGAGAAATATCTGATTTCTTTATATGGAAACTAAGTTCTTTACTTGATTATAACGATTTAAAGAAAAAAGGTAAAACTAGTGAAGAGATAAAACGATGGCAAAGGGAAGATGAAAGTTATATTGAAAGTGTAAAAAAGGAGATAGCAGAGATTAAAGAAAAGCGTGATTTTATGTTTGGATATCCTGCTAATATGCTCGTGGGTTCAGCAACAGTTTCATATTTGAAAAAACTAGAAACAGAACTATTTTTTATGAATAATTGTGGTAGTCCGGAAGAACAAGGAAATTATCAAATGGATAATAAAAAAATGGAAATGGAAATAGTTAAATTAATATTAGAGAATCTTAATCTTACTATTGATGATTATTGCGGCTATATAACAACAGGTGGAACCGAAGGAAATATTCAAGGAATAAATTTGGGTTTAAAAAAATATCCAAATGCTTATTTATATTATTCCGAAGAGGCTCATTATAGTATTAATAAATGTAATAGTAATCCAGAAAAAAATAAAGTAATAAAAACTAAAAATGGAAAAATTGATGTTGATTTACTTATCAATGAAGTAGTAAATAATTATCAAAAAGAAAAAGTTCCCGCTATTATATTTTTAACATTTGGAACAACTAAAGGTGGAATAATTGATGATATAGAATTAATAAAAAAAGAATTAGAAAGAAGAGAAATTCCAAATTATATTCATGTAGATGCTGCTTTATATGGTGGAATACCAAGTAATCAATTAAATGCTCCAAAATTGAATTTTAAAGAAATAGATGTTGATTCTATCTCAGTTAGTTTTCATAAATATTTAGGTATTACAAGAAGTAATGGAATTTTGATTTTTAAAAGAAAAAAGATAAATAATTATGTTGATTATATAGGTCAAAATGATACGACTCTATCAGGATCAAGAGATTTTAATCCATATTCTGCTTATCAACAAATAAAAGAGGTATTTAAAAGAAGTTCTGAATTAGAATATGATGAAAATATAGAATACTTTATTCAAGAATTAAATAATTATGGTATTAATTTTATACAAGGTGATGCGAAAGGAAATATATTTTTAATAGAAAAACCAAGTGATGAATTGTGTAAGAAATATCAGTTAGCAACATTTGTAGGAACTGATAAAGAATATGCTCATGTAATTATTTTTCCATTCCATTCAAAGGATATAATTAAACAATTAGTTATAGATTTATCTAAAGAAAAGAATAAGGAGACTAATAAAATTTTAATAAAAAAATAAACTTTAAAAAAATATAGTGAAAAGGAGAGAATATGATGGAAAATAAAAATATTATATTAACAGGAGATAGACCAACTGGTCCTTTGCATATAGGTCATTATGTTGGATCATTAAGGAAAAGAGTTGAATTACAAGAAACAGGAAATTATCAACAGTTTGTGATGATTGCAGATTTACAGGCTTTAACTGATAATTATGATAATCCTAAAAAAATAAGAGAAAATGTCATGGAAGTAATGTTAGATTATTTAGCGGTTGGACTTGATCCAAATAAAACGATATTTCTTTTACAAAGTCAAATTCCGGCACTTTATCAGTTACCTATGTTTTATTCTAATTTAGTAACAATGGCAAGACTAGGTAGAAATCCCACTATAAAAAATGAAATAAAAATGCGTAAATTTGAAAATAATTTACCAGTTGGGTTCATGACATATCCAATTAGTCAAGCGGCAGATATCACGGCTTTTGGGGCTAAATATGTTCCGGTTGGAGTTGATCAATTGCCAATGATAGAACAAACGAGAGAAATAGTATCAACTTTCAATAGAATTTATAAAACTAATATTTTGATAGAGCCTGAAGCCATTTTACCTGATAAAGAAGTCTGTTATCGATTTATTGGAACTGATGGGAATACAAAAATGAGTAAATCACTTGGGAATTGTATATATTTAAAAGATTCAAGTGAAACAATTAAGAAAAAAATAATGGGAATGTATACCGATCCTAATCATTTAAGGGTTGAAGATCCTGGAGTTACAGAAAATAATCCAGTATTCATATATTTAGAAGCCTTTGCAACTGATGAACATTTTAAAAAATATTTACCAGAATATAAAAATTTGCAAGAATTAAAAGAACATTATGAACGTGGTGGATTAGGTGATGTTAAAATAAAAAAATTTCTAAATAATGTTATGCAAGAAATACTAGAACCGATTAGAACTAGAAGAGACGAATTTGAAAAAAACAAAGAATATATATTTGAAATATTAGAAAAAGGAACAAAATTTAGTATCGATTATACAAATTGTATTTTAAATAAGATAAAAGAAGCAATTGGTATTGATTATTTTCTAAATGATGATTTTAAAGAAGAATATGTTCATCATTATAAGATAAAGAGTAAATAATTTTTATTAAATGAAAGGAATGAAAAATTTTATGAGCAGAAAAATAGTTGCTATAGCTGGAGGAGAAAATGGAAGACTTTTAGAAAATGGTAAATATGCACCATATGAAACAGAACCTATGGATAAAGAAATAATTAGGTTAACTAAAAAAGAAAAGCCTAATTTCTTGTTTCTAGCTCATTCAATGGCAATTTCCTTAGATATTCAAGAAAGTTACTTTCAAACAATGAAAAAAATATATGGAGATAAATTTGGTTGTAGTTGTAAAGATATAAAAACTAATGAATTAGATGATCATGAAAAAGTTAAGTTTTTAACTGAATGGGCGGATATAATATATGAAGGTGGTGGTGACACATCTTCCATGATTAATATTTGGAAAGAAAAAAAAATTGATATGTTGTTAAGAGAAGCCTTTGATAATGGAAAAGTAATATGTGGAGTTTCTGCTGGTGCAGTATGTTGGTTTAATTCTTGTAATTCAGATTGTTTAAGTAAAGAAGAAAATGGAGAAAAAACTTTTGAAATTGTTGAATGCTTAAATTGGATAAATGCTTTTTTTACTCCTCATTGTGATGAAAAAGGAAGATATAATTCAACGAAAGATCAACTAAAAAGAAACAATCTTATAGGGATAATGATGTCTAATTGTTCAGCAATTGAAATTATTGATGATAAATATAGAATTATTACAAGTGATGCTAGAGAACATGGGTTTGAAAAAGGATATGGATTTAAAGCATATTGGATTAATGATAAATATTACGAACATAAATTAACCGAAACAAGTCAATTTATTCCGATAAATGAATTATTAGAAAAAGTTGAATAGATATAATTATTCGTAAAATTAGAATGAAATTAAATTTTTAACGTAATTTGTTGTATTATTAATGAAAGGATAGAAAATAATGAATAAAATAGAATTATTAAATAAATTAGTATCATTTAATACTATAAATGATAAAGGAAATTCTAAAATGATTAATTGGATTTCCGTTTATTTAGAAGAGTTAGGTTTTTCTTTAAAACGAATAAATGACTCAGATGATAAGAGTTGTTTAATAGCAACATATGGGAGTAATCCTAATTTAACTTTTTTAGGTCATACTGATACAGTTTCTTATTCAAATTGGAAATATGCTCCCTTTAAGGTAACTATTGAAAATGGGAATTTATATGGTTTAGGTGTCTGTGATATGAAAGGGGGAATAAGTGCCTTTTTAACAGCAATTACTAATATTGATTTAAAAAAATTAAAGCGTGGAATTCAAATAGTTTTAACTTTTGATGAAGAAAAAAGTTTTGAAGGAATAAAACTATTAACTAATCATTTAAATTTATTATCCAAAAATATTCTTATTGGTGAGCCAACAGATCTAATTCCAGTAATTGGAACCAAAGGATGTATCGAATATAAAATAACCTTTACAGGAAAAGGTACTCATTTTTCAAATGTAGTAGATGGAGTAAATGCAATTGTTGAATGTAATAAATTCATTAATGATTTATTAAAATATTCTGAAGAATTAAAAAAAGAACAAAATAGTTTATTTAATATACCTTATACAACTATGAATATCGGTATTATTAATGGTGGAAGTGTTATAAATATTGTTCCTGATAAATGTGAACTAGTATTTGATTTTAGAACAATAGATAAAAAACAACATGAAATAATAAAAGATCAAGTTCTAAAATTAGTTAATAAATATGATGCTATTTTAACTGAAATAACAAATGTATATCCAAGTGGGATAAAGAATGAAAATATTAAATTTTATGAGAATTTAACTAATAAAAAAGTGACGTGTTTTAACTATGTAACAGAAGCAAGTTTTTTAGACAAAAGCAATAATATTATATTAGGACCAGGTCCTAATACATCTCATGAAAAAGATGAATATATAAGTATCGATTCTTATGATAAAACAATAAAAATATATGAAAAAATAATCAGAAAGTATTGTGAATAAAATGTACTAAAATACTTTTATATATAAATTCTTTTCTAAATAATTAATAGAAGGGAGAATAATATGATTAATATTAAAGAAAATGAAAGATTAAGTATTATGAATCATTCATGTGCACATTTAATGGCACAAGCAATAAAACATTTATATAAAGATGCTCTATTTTGGGTAGGACCAGTAATTGAAGGTGGCTTTTATTATGATGTTGATTTAGGAAATGAAGTATTAAGAGATACCGATTTAGTTTTAATTGAAAAAGAAATGAAAAAAATATCTAAAGATGGTAAGAAAATTATAAGGAAAGAAATAAGTTTAGAAGAAGCCAAAGAAATGTTTAAAAATGATCCTTATAAATTAGATTTATTATCTAAAATGAATAATGAAGAAACAATTATTAGTTGTTATACCCAAGGAGATTTTACAGATTTATGCAAAGGACCACACGTTGAAAGTGTTAAAGAATTAAAATATTTTAAATTACTAAAAGTAAGTGGAGCATATTTTAAAGGTGATTCTTCAAATAAAATGCTTCAAAGAATATATGGAATTTGTTTTGAAACAGAAGAGGATTTAAATAATTATCTTAATTTAATAGAAGAAGCGAAAAAATGTGATCATCGAAAACTTGGACAAGAACTTGATTTATTTATGTTTTCAGAAACTGCTCCTGGGATGCCTTATTGGCTTCCAAAAGGTTTAAAAATTTATAATACTTTAGTTGATTTTTGGAGATACGAACATGAAAACCGAGGTTATCAAGAATTTTCAGGACCACTTTTAAATAGTAGTAGTTTATGGAAAACATCAGGTCATTGGGATCATTATAAAGATGATATGTTCATATTTGAAGAAGGTGATGATAACTATCAAGCATTAAAACCAATGAGTTGTCCAAATTCAATTTTAGTATATAAAAATAAAATTAGAAGTTACAAAGATTTACCTTTAAGATTTAATGATGTTGATGCCATTCATCGAAATGAAAATTCAGCATCCTTGCATGGATTACTTCGAGTAAGAGTATTTCATCAAGATGATTCGCATAATTTTATTACTCATGAACAAATATTTGAGGAAATCTCAAGTATTTTAGATATTGCTACTTATTTTTATGATATATTTGGTTTAAAATTCACACCATACTTATCAACAAGACCAGATAATTATATGGGAGATATTAATAAATGGAATGAAGCCGAAGAGAATTTAACTAAAATTTTAGATGAAAAATTTCCTAATAAATGGATTTTAAATCCTGGTGATGGAGCATTTTATGGACCTAAAATAGATTTGAAAATGGTTGATGCCTTAGGAAGAGAATGGCAAACAGGAACAATTCAATTAGATTATCAATTACCAGAAAAATTTGATTTAACTTATATTTCCTTGGATGGAACTAAGAAAAGACCAGTTATGGTTCATAGAACAATTTACGGCTCTCTTGAAAGATTTATTGGAATTTTATTAGAACATTTTAAAGGGGCTTTACCATTTTGGATATCTCCAGTTCAATTAAATATTATTCCAGTTAATAACGACTATCACTTAGATTATTCTAAAGAATTAAAAGAATTATTCTATGAAAAAGGATTTAGAGTTTTACTTGATGAAAGGAATGAAAAATTAAGTTATAAAATGCGTGATAGTCAAATAAAGAAAAATCCAATTACTATAATAATTGGTGATAAAGAAAAAGAAAATAATACTATTAGTTTTAGAGTTTATGGTAGTCAAGATACAATTAGTATGCAATTTTCAAATTTTTTTGATTTTATTAAAGAATTAAATACTAAAAAAAGTATAAAGATTGAGGTTGGTAATGATTTTGAAAATTAATTAAGAAATGTTATAATAAATATAATGTTTGGAGGTCCTATGAATTTAAAAGAATGTTTCGAAAATAATGGTTTAATGTTACCAAATTATGAAAATATTTCAATTATTGATCTTATAAGAACTATTTATAAATATTGTGGTTATTCTTATAAATTAGAAAGTGTTAATAAGGAAATAGAAAAATATATTAAAAATAAAAAACATATATTACTTATACTTTGTGATGGAATGGGAAGTAATCTAATAAATTCTCTTAGTGATGAGAGTATTTTAAAACAAAATAAAGTTTGTGATTTACTTACTGTTTGTCCAACAACTACTGGTTGTGTATTAAATTCCATAATAACTTCTGAATATCCTGCTATTCATGGAATGATAGGATGGTATAATTATTATCGCAACCATAATATTAATTATTATACTTTATTATTTAAAGATCGAGAAACTAATAAAAGTTTAAAAGAATTAGGTATAGATGAAAAAGATATTTATGTATCTAATTCTCTAATGAATAAATTAAAAAGAAAAACAACCGCTTTATTTCCGAAAGACATAGTTGATAGTGACTTTTCAAAATTTACATTAAATGATAATCGAATTCCTTATGATACCATTCCTGCTGCATTTGAAAAAATAACTAATAATATTCAAAGTAATTTAAACAAAGAAACATTTACTTATATGTATTTAAGTGATATTGATGATGAATCACATTACAATGGAGTTTATAGCATAAAAACTAAAACTGTTATAAAAAAAATAGAAAGTGAATTAATTAAATTAAAAGAACAAAATATTAATGATTTAGAAATTATAATTACGGCTGATCATGGGCAAATAGATGTAATAGGTGAAATTGATATGGATTTTTTTAAATACAATAAATATTTTTATGCCAAACCAGGAATAGATTTTGGAACGGCTACCTATTATGTAAAAAATGAAAAAAGAGATGAATTTTTAAAAGAATTTAAAAAAGATTATCATGATAAGATGTTTATCTTTGAAACAGAGGAATTTATAAAAAATAACATATTTGGTGAAGACATAGTATCCAAGTATATGAAATCTAATTTAGGTGAATATATTAGTTTTTGTAAAAAAGGTTTTTATTTTGTTAATACAGAATTTGATAAAGATAAATATATTGGAAAAATAAAAGGTTCACATTCAGGATTTAGTAAAGAAGAGTTAATGATTCCTTTAATAGTAATTAATTGTTAGTAAAAGCTTTTTAATTAACTCTTTTTTCTTTTATTTTAATTAATTTTAAAACAAAAATATGCTATAATAGGGGCAAGGTGGATGATATGAAAATTAAAACAGTTGAAGTAAATCGTTATATAACAAAGTCAAAAATAGAAGGAATTGACTTTGTTATAAATCCTTATGTTGGTTGTCCTAATGCATGTATTTATTGCTATGCATCGTTTATTAAACAGTTAACAAGTCATAAAGAAGAATGGGGAAATTTTTTAGATGTTAAAACTACTAATTATGTTTTAAAAAAAAGAAGTGTTAATGGTAAAACATATTTAATGTCATCAACTACTGATTGTTATAATATCTATGAAGAAAAATATCGGGTTACAAGAAAAATATTAGAAGAATTAGTTAAATTTGATTTTAATTTAATAATCGAAACGAAAAACTCTTTAATTTTAAGAGATCTTGATTTATTAAAACAAATCAAAAATGTTAAAGTAATTATGTCTTTAAATACTTTAGATGATAAAATTAGAAGTGATCTTGAAAAATATAGTTCAATTCCAGATAGATTAGATACTTTAAAAGAATTACATGAAAATGGAATTTATACAATTTTAAGTATTTCACCAATATTTCCCTATATAACTGATTATAAAGAAATAATTAATAAAACTTGTGATTATGTTTTGGAATATAGGTTTTCTTTTTTAACTTTAAAAAAAGATTATAAAAGAGAGGTTTTAAAATATATTAAAGATAAACATAGTAAATATTATATGGAATATGCGAAGATTTATTTACTTAATGATTCAAGTTATTTTGATAATTTAAAAATAGAAATTGAAAAATATTGTCAAGATTTAAAAATAAAATATCAATTTTTCTAAAAATTTGCTATAATACTTATATAGTAGTGAGGGTATATGAAAAAAGTTTTATTATTTATAAGTATTTTTTTAATTAGTTTAAATGTTTTAGCATCAAGTGGTTCAATTAAACAATCAAGTGTTATTTTATGTGATGGTGTTTATTATGGAAGTCACTCAGATCACTGGCATATTGTTAAAAAAGATGGAGATAAATATGTTATTAAAGATAGTAAGGAACTAGAGGCTCCAAGTTGTTATGTTAATAAAAAGAATGAAAGTGAAAGTGTTACTTTAAGTAAATGTGTTGATGGGGATACAGCTAAATTTAAAATGAGTGATGGTAGTATTAAAACTGCTAGATTTTTAGCAATTGATACACCAGAAAGCGTGCATCCAACTAAAGAAGTAGAAGCATATGGAAAAGAAGCCAGTGATTATACTTGTCGTTTACTAACGAATGCTAAAAGTATTAAAGTTGAATATGATAAAGCAAGTGATAAAGAAGATAAATATGGAAGAATACTTGTTTGGGTTTATGCAGACGATAAGATGGTTCAGGAAACTCTTTTAAGTGAAGGTCTTGCAAAAGTTGCTTATCTGTATGAAAATTATGAATATACAAGTAATTTACAAAAGATTGAAAGCGTTGCTAAAAGTAAAAAAATGGGTATTTGGTCAGATAGTAAGATTGTTTCTAATATGGATGCAACCGAAAGTGAAGAACCCAGTAATGATAGTAATAATTCTAATAATGATTCTTTACTTAGCAGTATTTTGGAAACTATTAAAGATTTAATATTAGATTTTGTTGAAAATTTATTAGATTCTCTATTTAAATAGGTTACAGTTCAGTCAAGGAACTGAAAAATAAGTGAGTTTTGCTCACTTTTTAAATTACTCAAAAATAGATTGATTATTAAAAGCATTGTTAATAGATTGTAAAATATCAATTTTTTGTTTTTTACAAGTTAATATGCAACT
>JAFURC010000024.1 GCA_017472015.1 Bacilli bacterium | reverse complement strand
AGTTGCATATTAACTTGTAAAAAACAAAAAATTGATATTTTACAATCTATTAACAATGCTTTTAATAATCAATCTATTTTTGAGTAATTTAAAAAGTGAGCAAAACTCACTTATTTTTCAGTTCCTTGACTGAACTGTAACTTATAAAAAGAAAAGTTTGAAAATATGCTTGTCAAGAGCATATTTTTTGTGTTATAATAACAAAGTTTAAAAAAAGGGAAGTGTATTATGAAAAATATAAGAAATATTGCGATTATTGCCCATGTTGATCATGGTAAAACAACGCTTGTTGATAAAATGTTATTATCAAGTGGAACATTTAGAGAAAATGAAGAAGTTTTTTCAATGGATTCAAATGATATTGAAAAAGAAAGAGGAATTACTATTCTTGCTAAAACAACTTCAATTAACTATAAAGGAATTAGAATTAATATCTTAGATACTCCAGGACATGCTGATTTTAGTGGGGAAGTTGAAAGAATTATGAACATGGTTGATGGTGTATTATTAGTAGTTGATGCATACGAAGGGACTATGCCACAAACAAGATTTGTTCTTAAAAAAGCTCTTGATGCTAAAGTAACTCCAATTGTTGTAGTTAATAAAATCGATAAAGAGTCAGCTCGTCCTGATGAAGTTGTGTCAGAGGTTATGGATTTATTTATAGAACTTGGAGCCGATATTGAACAATTAGATTTCCCAGTTGTTTATACAAGTGCAGTTATGGGAACTTCTAGTTTATCATCTGATATAAAAACTCAAAAAGAAACTATGGAACCACTTTTAGATACAATAATTGAAAATATTGAAGAACCTAAAGGTGAAGAAGATGGAAATTTACTTTTTCAACCAGCACTTTTAGATTACAATGATTTCGTTGGACGTATTGGAATTGGTGTTATCAAACAAGGCTGTGTTAAAGTTGGCGAAAATGTTTCTTGTTTAAGACTTGATGGAACTAAAAAACAATTTCGTATTCAAAAAATGTTTGGTTACAATGGACTTAAAAGAGTAGAAATTGAAACTGCTAAAGTAGGAGATTTTATTGCTATTGCAGGACTTGCTGATATTAATGTTGGAGAAACTATTACTAATCCAGGGTGTGAAGAAATTCTTCCTCCTTTAAGAATTGATGAACCAACTCTTGAAATGACCTTTGGAGTTAATACCAGTCCATTTGCTGGTCGTGAAGGAAAATTATTAACGGTTAGAAAAATTGAAGAAAGACTTAAAAAAGAAACTGAAAAAGATGTTAGTTTAAAAGTAACTCCATATGATCAAGAGAGTTTCTTAGTAAAAGGAAGAGGGGAGTTGCATTTATCAATTTTAATTGAAAATATGCGAAGAGAAGGATTTGAACTTCAAGTATCAAAACCTCAAGTAATCATCAAAGAAATTGATGGTGTTAATTGTGAACCGTTTGAAGAATTACAAATTGATGTCAATAATGATTATGTTGGATCGGTAATTGAATCTCTTGGAAATCGTTTTGCTAATTTAGAAAATATGCAAAATATGGGGGATATAACTCGTCTAAACTATACCGTTCCATCACGTGGATTGATTGGTTTCATGACTGAATTTATGACAATTACTAAAGGTTATGGAATTATGAATCA
Source organism: Bacilli bacterium (assembly GCA_017472015.1). Taxonomy (GTDB): domain Bacteria; phylum Bacillota_I; class Bacilli_A; order RF39; family UBA660; genus RUG591. Next base: position 42,202 of record JAFURC010000024.1, on the reverse strand, counting down.
TACATTTAAAGATTATCGTCCTTTAGTAAATACCAATGTTGGGGAAAGAAAACTTGGGGTTTTAGTTTCCATGGAAAATGGAAAAGCAACTGCTTACGCTCTTGGGCAACTTGAAGAACGTGGAGTAATGTTTATTGAACCAGGGGATGAGGTTTACGAAGGAATGATCGTTGGTGAGCATAATCATGATAATGATATTGCTGTTAATGTTGTTAAAGGAAAAAATCTAACCAATACCCGTGCAAGTGGATCTGATCATACAGTTGTTTTAAAACGTCCCCGTGTAATGTCTCTTGAAATTGCCCTTGACTATATCAACAACGACGAATTAGTTGAAGTAACCCCTATGGGATTTAGACTTCGTAAAAAAATATTAAAAGCAGAACTAAGAAAAAAAGCTAACAATAAATAAAATTTAAGCATTTACAAATTAAAAGTAAATGCTTGTTTTTTTTTCTAAATTAGAGTATTATTATGGTATAATATAAGTCGATTGGAGTTAATAATGAAAGAAAAATTTAAATTATTAAAAAATAAAATTTACAAAAATTTAAATAAAATAAAAACTAAAGTTAAATTTAAAAAAATCTTAGATAAATCATTAGAATTTTTAAATAATAATAAAACTTACATCTTTATGTTTATATCTTTATATATATTAGATATTTCAACAAGAATAGCAACTAATTCAATTGGTTTTTATAATTATGATAAATTTGAACCTAATGCATTTTCATTTCTTTGGATATTCTTAATAATTTTTATTGTTAAAAATTTAAAAAATATTTATGGGAAACTATTATATGGGTTATTCTTTGGTTTTTCTTTTGTAATGTTTTTAGTGCATAATCTTTATTATACCTATTTTAAAGTATTTTTTGATTTTTCAGTTTTAAGTGCAACAAGTGAAGGAAGTTCATATCTCTTGGATACTTTAAAAGATATTTCTTGGTGGATGTATTTAGTTATGGTCTTAAGTTTAGGACTTTCTGTTTTAAGTTTTAGATATTTCAATAAAAATAGAAAAAATAATTATAAATTTATTGGGGTAACTGTTTTAATATTCTTCATCATTCATGCTCTTTTACCTCTTAAATTTGGGAATGCGACAACTGAACTTGAGTGGAATGCTTGGCAAAATAAACGAAACATTTATAATAACTTCAATGATAACAATAAAAGTATGCAATTAGTAGGTTTATTTGAATATAACATTAGAAATTTATATGTTAATTACTTAAAAGAAGATGATAATACTAAAGAAGAAAGTTTGGCTTTTTTAGAAACGATTTTTAATAATGAACCCGATCATTTAAACCAATATACAGGTTTATTTGAAGGAAAGAACTTAATTTTAGTTCAACTTGAAAGTATTGATAATTTCTTAACAACTGAAAGTATCATGCCAAATCTTTATAGTTTAAAAAGTAAATCTCTTAATTTTACTAATCATTATTCGTTTGTAAATGGGGGAGGCTCAACATTTAATTCAGAATTTATGGTTAATACTGGTTATACAACTCCTTATACTTACAATCAAAATGCTTATACATTTAGTAAAAATAATTTTGATTACTCCCTACCTAATTTATTTAAAAGTGTAGGTTATACAGTAAATGCTTTTCATATGAATTCCAGTGAATACTATTCTCGTGGTGTTAATTATAAAAACTTTGGATACAACTCTTATAATGGTTTAAAAGATTTGGGAATTTATGAAAATAAAGAATATGAACTTGACACTGAACTTTTATTAAATGAAGAATTTAATGGCAAAATCTTTAATGTTGAAAATCCATTGAATCAAAACTTTGTTTCTTATATTATTACATATTCTGCTCATACACCTTTTAAAAAAGATAAAGGAGTGTGTAGTAGTTTATTAAGTGAAGAGTTAAAAAATGATGAAAATTATAATCCAACCGAGTTTGATTGTTTAAAAATTCAAGCCAGGGAAACTGATGATATGATTGGTCTATTAATTCAAAATTTAAAAGATAAAGGATTATATGATAATACTGTTTTAGTATTCTTTGCCGATCATTATATATATACTTTAACTGATAAAACTATTTTAGATCAGTATAAAGACACAGAAACTAATTTAATTAATAAAACAGATTTCTTTATATGGTCAAGTGATATTAACTATAAAGAAATAACGAAAGTAACAAGTCAATTAAATATCTTACCAACTCTTCTTAATTTATTTAATTTGTATGATCATCCAAGTTATTATATAGGAAGTGATGCTTTAGATGATTTATATTCAGGATATGTTTTCTTTAGTGATTATTCTTGGTATGATGGAAAGCGTTATGTAAATGCAAGTGGGGAAGTTGTTAAAGGATTACCAGCAACACCAGATTATATAAATGATATGGCAACTAAGATAAATGATTTAATTAAAAAGAATGACGATGTTTTAAAAGTAAATTATTTTAAAACTTTAAAAAAAAGTGAAACTTTAAATAGTTGATTGCTAAACTTAAAAACTTATGATAAGATAAATAGAGAATAGAGGGGATCTAAATGATAACTAAAGATAATGTTTTAACATATGCATATAAAGGAATTGCAGCTTTAATATATTCAATTTTCAGGAAAAAAGATAAAATTAAAGAATTATTCTTTGAAGAAGATGTTGTCAATGAAAATTTTAAAATTACTTCAAATAGACTTGAAAAAGCTAGTGAAGGAGTAGGCGATTTTGAGAAAAAATCTTTTAGATATAAATTCAAAGAAAAAAATGGAAAGATTGCCAAGGGTACTTTTGATGCCTATAATATTGAACAAGCCAAAAATTATTTAAATAACGAGGGATATGAATTAGTTTCTATTCAACCAGTTGAGAGGAGTTCTTTTGATATAAATATTAATATAACTTTAACTTCACCTATTAAAACCAGTGATTTATCATTTGCCTTAACCCAAATATCTACTTATTTAAAAGCCGGAATTTCTTTAATAGATGCTTTTAGAATCCTTGCTAAACAATCAAGAAAACCAGAAGTTAAAAAAATTTATAATATGATAGTTTATGATTTATTATCAGGTGAAAGTTTATCAGATGCGCTTGCTAAACAACCAAAAGTATTTCCAAAACTATTAACTAATATGGTAAAATCTGCCGAGTTAACTGGAGACTTACCAGCAATTCTTGATGATATGGCAGATTATTATACGGCAATTGATAAAACTAAAAAAGACTTAAAAAGTGCCATGACTTATCCAACTATTGTATTTATAATGGCAATTGCGGTTATTGTCTTTGTTCTTCGTTTTATAGTTCCTCAATATGTAGAAATGTTTGCAAGTTGGTCAGATGAACTACCGAAAATTACTTTAATGACAATGGCTTTTAGTGATTTCTTACAAAATAATTTATTACAAATGATGCTTATTATTATCATGATTTTACTTTTATATATTTATTGGTTTAAAAATGTAAAACCATTTAGAAAATTGATGCAGTTTCTTTATTTAAAAATACCAGTTGTCAAGAATATTATCATTAATAGTGAAGTTTCTATGTTTTCAAAAACATTTGCCTCATTACTTAACCACGGAGTATATATAACTGATAGTATGGATGTTTTAATAAAAGTAAGTGATAATGAAATCTATAAAAAAATAATTGAAAACACCGTCAAAAATTTAAATAAAGGAGGAAAAATATCTGATGCATTTAAAGATAATCCGTATATTCCAATTGTTGCATATGAAATGATTGTAACGGGTGAGACCACGGGTAAACTAGGAACTATGATGGAAAAAGTTGCTAATTATTATGATAGTTTATACAAAAACTCTATTAATCAAATTAAAACACTTGTAGAACCAGCTTTAATAGTTATGTTAACTTTTACAGTTGGATTAATTATAATATCAATTATAGTTCCAATGTTTGAAATGTATAAGGTTATTGCGTAGTATGAAAATTTATTTTTACTTAATGTTCTTTATATTTGGTACTTGTCTTGGTTCATTTTATAATGTTTTAGGTATGCGTTTACCAAATGGAGAATCAATTATAAAGCCAAAAAGTCATTGTCCTAAATGTAATCACAAACTAAAATGGTTTGAATTAATACCAATATTATCATTTATTATTCAAAAAGGAAAATGCAATAGTTGTAAAACAAAATTATCTTTATTTTATCCTTTAATTGAATTTTCGACAGGATTATTATTCTTAATTTCTTATCATTCATTTGGATTTTCTTTTGATTTAATAATAGCCCTTACTTTAGTAAGTTTATTCATGATAGTAATAGTTTCTGATTTATCTTATTTAATAATTCCTGATTCATTTATTATTGTTCCAAGTATTATAATCTTTGTAATTAAAATAATTCAATTAGGATTTGTAAACTCTATAATTCAAGTTCTATTTGGAATTTTAAGTTTTGTTTTAATGTATTTAATAATGCTACTTGGTAATAAATTATTCAAAAAAGAATCTCTTGGTGGTGCTGACATTAAACTAATGTTCTTAATTGGTTTAACATTAGATCCAATGCTTGCAATTTTAGTAATTTTTTTAGCAAGTATAATTGCTTTACCAGTTTCCATATTTTTACTTATTAAAAACAAAGAACATGTAATTCCTTTTGGACCATTTTTAGTCCTAGGACTATTGATAGTTTATTTTGCAAAGTTAGATATGAAAACAATTTTTAACTTTATGTTAAATATATTATAAAAAATGAAAGGTAGTTGATTATTGTGAAAAATTATATAGAAAAAGTTAACTTAAAGTCAACCATGGGGGGGGTATAAGCCGCCAATTTATAAATAAAACAATAAAAATCGCCAAAATAAAGTACAAAAAATATGATAGGCTAAAAATAAGTCTATTCATACTTTTTTGTGTTTTTTTAATTTAGGAATTGATTAAGTATCAAAAATATTATATACTAATTATATTAGAGGGGCTAGGTAAATATAGGAGGAAAATAATGAACAAAAAAACAAAAACATTAATACTAAGTATTGTAGTTACTTTAATACTTTTATTAACATTTACAGTAACATATGCCGCATTTGTGTATAGACAAACAGGAGAGGATAATCATCAATTGGTTCTTGGTGATATTTATATGCACTATAACGAAACCAACCAATTAAAAATGGAATATGCAATGCCTAGTACTGGAGTGAAAAAAATATCTTTTTATACTCCAAATCCTGTAATGCAAACAGAAGAATCAGGAACGGGAGTTCTTGGAAAATGTGAAAATCTTTTGGAATCTACTACTTTCGATGAAGGAACGACTGCAACAACTTTTTGTCAAGGAAATGGAACAATGAATGGATATGATATTAATTTTTTGGGACACATGTTCATTCAAATGCAAGATACTCGATTATTAGAAGATGAAATTTTTCTAAAAAAAGATATATACTCTGCAGAAATAGTATTAAATCCCGCAATGCAAACAGATGAATCAGGAACGGGAGTTCTTGGAAAATGTGAAAATTTTTCGGAATCTATTATTTTCGATGAAGGAACGACTGCAACAACTTTTTGTCAAGGAACTGGAACTTCTGATGGAAAAACTCTATTTGAAGCAGCTAATGAAGATGATATTATGTTAAGTTTATTTTTAAGTTATGAATTTTTAGTATCAAAAACAGATTTATCATATTTTGAATTTACCATAAGCGGAAAAAATACTTATAAACAAAAAGATATTTGGTATGATGTCGTATTAAATCATGGAGATGTACCAGAAGGAAAATTAGAAGAAAATCGCATAAATGATGAATTTTTAAGATTTGCTTTATTTGAAGTAAATGGTGAAAATCAAAAAAATATTTTTAATAATAGAAGTTATTCAAGTTTAGAAAATAAAAGAATTCATGTTGAAACAATACCTAAGAATACAACTGAAGAAATCAATAAAACTTATCGTTTATATATGTGGATCGATGATAGTGTTGTAATTGGTAATGTTAATGAAGATTATACTATGGAAGAATGGAAAGATGTATTTGCGAGTATTAAAGTAAGTGTAACCGGTGAATTTAACGAAAAAGAGTTACAATTGGAATATGAACATAAATATGATGTAACAGAGGAAAGTTGTTTTACTACTGGAACACAAATTACATTTTACCATAACAACAATATGACTACATCTCAACTTCAAACTTGTGTTGAAATCATGAATGAAACAGAGATAGTGGCAGCTAAATTAGAGGGTGAGACTGTGGAAAGTTTTTGCGAAGGGAAAGGAACTATTTATGGATATACATTTCAAGACCTTTTAGATATAGGATTTTTTACTGATGATCAATTACAAAATTTAGGCGAAAATGAAATTGTTTCTGCTGCAGAAACTATATATATTAGTGGCTATGCCAAAACATGTGGAAGTGATGTAGTTATTCCTAAAACAATAAATAATAAAAATGTAACATTAATTGAAGAAAGAGCTTTTTCTAATAAAGAATTAACTAGTGTAGTTATACCTAATACTGTAATAAATTTGGAAAGATTGTCATTTGCTAATAATAAATTAACGAGTGTAATATTCGAAGAAAATTCTAGTTTAAAAGAAATTAGAATTTATGCGTTTACTGGTGATATACAGCAAATTACTGAAGTTACTATACCTAATACAGTAATTTATTTAGATTGTAATGCTTTTAATTCAGATGTTATAATTCACAAAAACGAAAATTTAGTTTGTTTTTCAGAACATGACTAGAATTTGAAATATAAATATTTGTAGTTATTTTAATTACAAATATTTTTTTAAATTAATTGTATAATTTGTTTTTGTTATGTATAATATTTATAAAAGGTGATGAAAATGAATATAGTTGAAATTATTAATAAAAAACGTGTTAAAGAAGAATTAACGAGGAATGAACTTGAATTTGCTTTTAATGGATATTTAAATGGTAATGTTTGTGATTACCAAATGTCTAGTTTATTAATGGCTATTTGTATAAATGATATGACAGACATGGAAATATTTGATTTAGTTGATATCTTTATTAAAAGTGGAGATGTACTTGATTTAAGTGGTATTCCGGGTATTAAAGTTGATAAACATTCAACTGGAGGAATAGGAGATAAAATTACTTTAATAATTGGACCGATTGTTGCTAGTTGTGGTGTTTCGGTCCCTAAGATGAGTGGACGTGGACTTGGTTATACTGGAGGAACAATTGATAAACTTGAAAGTATTAAAGGATTTAGAACTAGTTTAGATGAAGATGAGTTTATTAAGCAAGTACAAGATATTGGTTTTGCAGTAACTGGGCAAACAAGTAATTTATGTCCTTTAGATAAAGTTATTTATGCTCTTCGTGACGTAACCGGAACTGTTGAATCAATTCCTTTAATAGCATCTAGTATTATGTCTAAAAAAATAGCTGGTGGGGCTGATAAAATTTTAATTGATATTAAATGTGGTGTAGGAGCAACTTTACAAGATTTAGAATCAGCTTTAAAATTAAAAGATTTAATGGAGCGAATTGGTGATCATTATGGTAAATTAACAATATGTGAAATAAGTGATATGAACACGCCACTTGGTTCTAACGTTGGTAATTCTTTAGAAGTAATTGAAGCCATGGATGTTTTAAAAGGTAAAAAAGGAAGTTTAACTGACTTAGCAATTAAAATATCAAGTGAAATGGTAAGCGCTTCTAAAGAAATTAGCTTTAATGAGGCTCGTCGAGAAGTATTAAAAGTATTAGAGAATGGACTTGCTTATAATAAATTCTTAGAATTTGTTAAGTATCAAGGTGGAGATATTAATACTCTTTTAGTAAGTGAATATAAACAAGAAATAAAATCTAATAAAGATGGAATAGTTAAAAATATTAATGCTTTAAATATTGGAAAATTATCTTGTTCTTTAGGAGCAGGAAGACTTAATAAAGAAGATTCGATTGATCATACTGTTGGAATTATTTTAAATAAATTAGTTGGTGATAGAGTTTTAGTTGGTGATACTTTATTTACTTTATATAAAAAGAATAATGAATTAGTTAATTTGAATTTAGATGATTACTATGAAATAAACTAAAATTAATAACATATTCTTTATTGGTGATATAATGAATTTATCAGAATTTCAAAATAAAGATGTTATTAATATCAAAGATGGTAAGAAAATTGGTAATATAATCGATTGTAAAGTTGATTTAGAAAATGGTACTATAATTGGTTTTATAATTGAACCAATTAGGGGAGTATTTTCTTTTCGTGGAAGTAATAAAATAGAAATAGAATATAAAAATATTAGTAAGATAGGAGAAGATGTAATTTTAGTTAATTACTATGAATAGGTATGAAAAAATATAAAAAAACAGATTTAGAAAGTTATACATTAGGAACGACTTTAACGTTAGAGTTATTAAATAAAAAAATAGAATATGTTAAAAGAGTTTATATTCATTCTAAACAAGAAAAAAATGAAACTTATAATAAAATAGTTAGTATTTGTAATAATAATAAAATAGAAATAATTTATAGTGATAAAGTAATTAATACTTTAAGTGATAAAGAAAATTGTTATATAATTGGCGTATTTGAAAAATTTTCTTGTAATATAGATTATAATAATAATCATATTGTTTTAATAAATCCTTCTAATATGGGAAACTTGGGAACAATTATTAGAAGTAGTGTCGGATTTAATATCAAAGATTTAGTAATAATATCTCCAGGTGTTGATATATTTGATCCAAAAGTAATTAGAAGTAGTATGGGAGCAATTTTTAATATTAGATTTAAATATTTTGATAGTTTTAATGATTATATTAAACTTTGTAATAAACGCCGAGAATATTATCCTTTTATGTTAAAAGCTAAAACTAATTTAAAAGATGTTAAAGTTAATAATCAATTTTCTTTAATATTTGGTAATGAAGCAACAGGTCTTAGTGATGAATACTTGCATGTTGGTATTCCTTTAATTATTAAGCATACTAAAAATATTGATAGTTTAAATTTAGATAATGCAGTTAGCATAGCTTTATATGAATTTTCTAAAAATGATTTTTAAATTATAGTTTACAAAAAAGTTTGTAAATAGTTGACAATTTTGAAAATAACTAGTATAAATTATTAGAGGTGAAAAAATGGATTTAGTTATAGTTGAATCCCCAGCTAAAAGTAAAACAATCGAAAAATACTTAGGTAAAGATTATAAAGTTGTTTCTAGTATTGGGCATATAAGAGACTTAGCAACAACTGGTAAATATGGACTTGGTATTGATATAGAAAATGGATTTGTTCCAAATTATGTCCCAATTAAAGGAAAGAAAAAAGTTATAACGGATTTAAAAAAATTAGTTAAAGAAGCAAATAAAGTATATCTTGCAACCGACCCAGATAGGGAAGGTGAAGCAATTTCTTGGCATTTATTTGATACTTTAGGAATTAAAGAAAATAAATATGACAGAGTTTTATTTTATGAAATTACCAAAGATAAAGTCTTAGAAGGAATTAAAAATCCTAGAAAAATTGATTTTAATTTAGTTAAAAGTCAAGAAACAAGAAGATTTTTAGATAGAATAATTGGTTTTCGTTTAAGTAAATTAATGCAATCTAAAACCCATGGAACTAGTGCTGGACGTGTTCAAAGTGTTGCTTTGAAATTAATTGTCGATCGGGAAAAAGAAATTGCAGCTTTTGTTAGTGAAGAATATTATACAATTACGGCTAAGTTTAATGAATTTGATTCTAATTTATTTAAATATCAAGATATGGATTTAGAAATTAAAAACATTGATGAAGTAAATAGTATTTTAGAAAAACTAAGTCAAAGTTTTAAAGTAGAAAGTATTGAATCTAAAAATAAGAATAAAACAAGTAAATTACCATTTACAACATCAACTCTTCAACAAGAAGCATCAAATAAATTAAATTTTAATGCTAAAAAAACAATGATGCTTGCCCAAAAAATGTATGAAGGTATTGATATTGGGACTGAAACTGTTGGTTTAATTACTTATATGAGAACAGATTCAATTCGTTTAAGTGACGAGTTTACTTCAAAAACATTTACATATATTAATGATACTTTTGGTCATGAATATGTTGGTTACATTAAAAAAAGTAAGAAAACTGATAATGTTCAAGATGCCCATGAAGCAATTAGACCAACTAGTATTTTAAGAACACCAGATAGTTTAAAAAAATATTTAACAACTGATGAATTAAAGTTATATAATCTAATTTATAAAAGAACTCTTGCTTCTTTAATGAGTGATGCTAAAACTCTTGCGACAACAATTATTTTAGATAACAATGATTATAAATTTAAAACAACCGGATCAGTTATTACTTTTGATGGTTATTTAAAAATTTATCATGAATTTGAAGATACAAAGGATACAGTTTTACCTGATTTATCAAGTAAACTAAATAATTTTATCGAATCAAATGAAATTATTTATGAAAAGCATCTTACAAAACCAAAACCAAGATACACAGAAGCTAAACTAATTCATGAAATGGAAGAGTTAGGAATTGGACGTCCATCAACTTATGCAACAATAATGTCAAATATTAAAGATCGTGGTTATGTAATCTTAGAAGAAAAAAAATTCAAGCCAACTGAAATTGGAGTAGAAGTAACCGATAAATTACAAGAATTTTTCTCAAATATTATAAATGTTAAATATACTGCTAATATGGAAGAAGATTTAGATAGCATAGCAAGCGGTAAAATTGATAATAAAGAAGTTTTAACTGACTTTTACGAGATATTTGATGATACCCTTAGAAAAGCCTATGAGGGAATGGAAAAAGAAAAACCTGAAGAAACTGGAGAACTTTGTCCTGAATGTCATAGTCCTTTAGTAATTCGAAAAGGTAAATTTGGAGAATTCATTGCTTGTTCAGATTATCCAAATTGTAAATACATCAAAAAAGAAGAAAAACAAGAAAACATAATAATTGATTGTCCAAATTGTCGTGGTAAAATAGTTGAAAAACATAGTAAAAAAGGTAAAGTTTTCTATGGATGCAACAACTATCCAAGTTGTAAAATGGCTTTTTGGGATCAACCAACCGGAGAAAAATGTCCTAAATGCGGAAGTATGTTTGTTATTAAAAATGATGAAATTAAATGTTCATCATGTGGATACCATAAAGAAAATTAAAAATGACCAAATGGTCATTTTTTTAAGTTCTCATATAAATAATTAAAGTAATCGTGTTGAATAGCAAGGTTTGAGTATTTAATTTTGTTTGATACTTTTTCATTAATACTAATTATTTCTTCGATTGTATATTCTTTGTTAGTATAATAAGTTATTTTTGAATTACTTGCATCATAGAAAGCATATTCATTTTTCCAAGAACCATCGGCATATATTACTAAGTTATCGGCTTTATTTGAAAACAAATCAGTTCCTGCATAGTATCTTGAATCAGTATCTAAATTAAACAAATTAGCAATTGTTGGTAAAATATTAACATATGATGTGTAGTTTTTGAATGTTGTTGCTTCTATATCATTTGACCAAATAACAAACGGAACTCTTTCATTTTCGTATTTTTCATCTATTGAATAAGGTAAGGCTTTTTCTAAAATTTTGTTGGAAAGTCCATATGGATAATGATCACCATATAAAACTATTACGGTATCTTCAAGTTTACCTTGTTTTTCAAGACCTTCTAAAAGTACTCCGAGTCCTTCATCTAAAACTTTTAATTTAGACATATATCTTTTTAATTTAATATGATAATTATCATACTTTTTGTTTTCAAATAAATATAAATATTTATCTCCATATCTACTACTACCATATGGTTGATGCGATGTAACTGTTGTTAACCAAGTCATGAATCTTTCATCTTTACTATACTTATTTAAAATCTTAACTACTTCCTTCATGAAATCTTCATCACTTGACCATTCTTCATCTTTGGTATTATATTCTAGCTTTAAATCATCAACATCATAGTATCTTCTTGATCCTGTATTCGTATGAAATTCGCGTCTTTCATAGTATTTTTCCGTATAATTGTGCATTGATGTGGTTTTATAACCTTTATCATTAAATAAATTAAAGATACTTTCAGGATATAAATTAGAACTATATGCATTAGCTGTACACTTATTATAAATTGAATAAAGACCAATCATTCCACTTAGTTCATTATTACCAGTTGCACATGAGTTTCTTGGTGAATAATGATTTTTAAAGTAATATCCTTCACTTAATAATTTATAAAAATTAGGGTACATTTCTTCATTTATAAAAATATCATTAACTGACTCCATCATAATAACAATTAAATTTTTATCTTCAAATAAACCTGTATAACTATTTTCACCAGTATATGTATTATTTATAAAATAATTATTTAAATTATTTAAAACTAAATCATCTTCTTGATCAATTAACTCAAGCCATTTAGTATCATCAACTATATTTTCATCTTGATTATAAGTAGGTTTATTAATAACTTCTTCTTTATTAGGATCATTAATAAATACATTCTTAATATCTAAAAAAGCATATACAGTTGTTCCAAATTCTTTAATAGCAATACTAGGATTCGTTGGATCTTTAAATAATTCTTTGTTCTCGATTGTTTGTAATTTATTTTGAAAAACTTCAAGATTTAAACTAATGTGATAGAAAAATCCAAATACAAGTAAAAAACTAATTAAAGCGAATGTATTGATAGTTTTGTTACTATCTTTAGCTATTGTTAATTTAATTTTCTTTTTATTTATAAGTTCGTAGTAAACGATTAATAAAATAAATGGTGCTAATATTAAATAATAATACCAATAAAAACTTTTAAAGAAATCAAATATATAACCAAGAACAGCCCCAGCTTGACTTCTTACATTTAAAGATATATAAACTCCTAAAAAATTATTAAATCCAGCTTGTAACATGCTATAAATAGAAATAACGAATATGACTAATATATTAATTTTAGGTACTAATTTATCTTTTATAAATAATTCTATGTAACTTATTATTAAACTAATAATAACACTACTTGCTAATATTCTTAAACTAGATAAATCAAAGATGTTTTTGTTATTAACTATTTTAAATAACATTTCAATTAAAAATATTGAAATACTTAAAATAGTTATATTGTAAATAAATTTATTTTTAATTTTCATTAAACCACTTCCAAAATAATTTTATCATAAAAATGTAAAATTGACAAATATATCTACTTTTGATATACTACAAATATAAAAAGAGGGAATTATGAATGATAAAGATTTTAAAAGAAACCGAAAAAAATTGGAGCAGGAATTAAATACTTTAATAAAGAAAAATAAAGATAATATTTTTTATGTAGAACTTGCTAAAGATTATTTATTAAAATTAGAAAATATAAGTACTTTAGATGATTTGAATACATTAAGACAAAAATTTATTAAAGATTTAAATAATTTAGAATATCGAATGAATTTTTTTAAGTTAAAAAAAAGTTTTAAAGAAACTTTATCTAATGAAATTTATAATAATCCGAATGATTTAGAAATCCAAAAATTAGTTGAAGAATATGAAGGAAAATTATTTGATGCTAATACATTAGAAAAACTTTCTTCTTTAATAACCAAATTTAAAAATTCATTAAATATATTAAAAAATCTTAAACATCAAGAAATGCTTGATAGTCGAAAAGGGATTTTTTTAAATAATTTAATAAGTGTTGAAAATTCTTATTCTGATCAAGAAACCATTGAATTACTTGATTTTTGTCGAAGTAAAATAACAGAAATTAAAACTTTTAATGACTTAAATGAATTGGAAAAATTATTTAGAGAAAAATTCCAAAAAATTAGAAATTATGAAAAAAGTGCTTTAAAATTTAAAGATGATTTAAAAAAACAATTTTTAAGATATTTAGAAGGTATTTATAAAGAAGAATATCAAGAATTAGTTGAAGATTATTTAAATATGTTAAAAGAAAGAGAAAATTTTAAAGAATTAAGAGAATTAGAAGAATCATTTAAAGCAGAAGTAGTTTTATTAAATAAAGAAATCGAAAAACAAGAAGAAAAATGCAAAAACTTAAAAGAAATGAATAAAAAAGCTTGTATTTTTAGATTTTATCAATTATCAGAAAATAGTTCACATGATAAAATAATGCAAGCAAAAGAAGTTTTAGTTAAACTTCTTGAAATACTTGATGCATCAACAATAAGAGATATAGATGTAGTTACTATATTTTTATCGGAATTGGATTTTTCAAATTTAAATGAAACAGTAGAAAAAATTAAGTTTTTTGAATTTTCTAAAAGTGATAAAGTTAAAATTATAAATCAAGAATATTTTCAAAAACTTTTAACTTTAAAAAATCCTTTGGAAGAAGAAATAGAATTTTTAGATAATGATACTTTAAATATTAAAAATAAAATAAGAAAAAGTGTTCTTTTAAAATTTCATTATTATGCAATAAAATCAGATATAAAAAGTATTTTAACTACAATTGATGATTTAACTAAAATATTTAATGTTATAAATGAGATGAGTGAAGATGAATTAAAAGAGAAGTATCAAGTATTTACAAATATTGATTTTAAAGATATGAATAAGACTAATAATTTACTTTCTTCTTTAAAGGATTCAAGTAATATTTATATAGATTATAAAAAAGGAAAATTATATACTGTTAAAATAGAAAAAGAAGAGGCTTTTATAATTTCTGTTGATAGTATTGATGAAAATATATATGTGATAAGTAAAGAAGAATTAAATAAAAATTATATTTCTGTGAGAGAATTCTTTCAACAAGCAACGTTTGTAGATGGACGTGATGTAAATGAAAGAATTGATAATTTTAATACGTATGAACCTTTGTTTATATTTGGACAAGAATATTTATATTGTTATAAAAATTTAATGTTAGTTTATTATGGCAATGGTTTTGGAAAAGAATCAAATAGTTTAAAATTTATAACGACTGATAAAGGGTATGCATGGAATTTAACAGGTGGTTGTAGTAATAATGATATTATTAGAAGGTTTAGTGATCGAGATTTATGTGAAGAAACTTTGATAGAACAGGTTGAAACTACAATAAATTCTTATAGAGAGTTAAACAAATACAAAAGAAATCCTGTATCTAGTTATATATCACCGAGTATAGATGATGATTATAGTTCAAAAAAGATTTGATTTTTAATATAGTTTATGATATTATAAAGTAAATTCGATGAAGAAGAGGAGTATGTTATTGATATTTAAAGAGAGTTAGTGGTGGTGCAAACTAATAAATTAGATAACAGAAGGTAGCTTTCGAGATTTGTATCTGAGTTTAGTAAGATATAATGTTAATCGCATTAAGATTATAAGGTAATTAATTTTTAATTAATTATAAATTAAGGTGGTACCACGAGACTTCGTCCTTTTGGATGAAGTTTTTTTAATTTTAAGGAGGATATATGTTAAGTACAAAGTATGATCATTTAAGTGTTGAAGAAGGAAAATATGAAAATTGGAAAAGAAAAGAATATTTTAAAAGTGGGGATTTAACTAAGAAACCATTTTGTATTGTTATTCCACCTCCTAATGTAACAGGAAAATTACATTTAGGACATGCTTGGGATACAGGAATTCAAGATGTTATAATTCGTTATAAAAGAATGCAAGGGTATGATACTTTATGGCTTCCAGGAATGGATCATGCAGGAATTGCAACTCAAGCAAAGATTGATAAAAAGTTAAAAAGTGAAGGAATTAAACCAAGAGAGATGAAAAGAGATGATTGGCTTAAAGTTGCTTGGGAGTGGAAACATGAATATGCTGCTAATATTCATGAGCAATGGGCAAAACTAGGACTTTCTCTTGATTATTCAAAAGAAAGATTTACTTTAGATGAAGGTTTAAGTGATGCTGTTAAACACGTCTTTGTAACGCTTTATAATAAAGGATTAATCTATCGCGGAGAAAGAATAATTAACTGGGATCCTGAAGCCATGACAGCCTTATCTAATGAAGAAGTAATTTATAAAGAAACTAAAGGTGCATTTTATTACTTGAAATATTTCTTAGAAGATAGCAATGAATACTTAGTGGTTGCCACAACAAGACCTGAAACTTTATTTGGAGATACGGCTGTTGCAGTTAATCCAGATGATGAAAGGTACAAACACTTTATTGGTAAAAATGTTATCTTACCAATTATTAATAAAAAAATTCCGGTTATTGCTGACAATCATGCCGATCCTGAGTTTGGAACCGGAGTTGTAAAAATTACACCTGCTCATGATCCTAATGATTTTGAAGTAGGAAACAGACATAACTTAGAAAGAATCGTTGTTATAAATCCAAACGGTGTGATGAATGAAAATGCCGGTATTTATAATGGACTTGATCGTTTTGAATGTCGTAAAAAATTAATTGAAGATTTAAAAGAGAAAGATATTTTAGTTAAAATTGAAGAAATAACTCATAATGTAGGATATTCTGAAAGAACTGATGTTATGATTGAACCTTATCTATCTAAACAATGGTTTGTAAAAATGCGACCACTTGCCGATAGAGTTTTAGAAAACCAAAAAAATAAAGATACTAAAGTAAATTTTGTTCCTAAAAGATTTGAAAAAATTATGAATCATTGGATGGAAATTACTTATGACTGGTGTATTTCTCGTCAACTTTGGTGGGGACATAGAATTCCTGCTTGGTATAAAGGTGATGAAGTATACGTTGGAGTTACTAAACCAGAGGGAGAAGGTTGGATACAAGATGAGGATGTACTTGATACTTGGTTTTCAAGTGCTTTGTGGCCATTTTCAACTTTAGGATTTCCAGAAAAAACTAAAGACTTAGAAAGATATTATCCAAATGATGTTTTAGTAACAGGATATGATATTATTCCTTTCTGGGTAAATCGAATGACATTTCAAGGTTTAGAATTTACAAACCAAAGACCATTTAAAGAATGTTTAATCCATGGACTTATAAGAGATAAAGAAGGAAGAAAAATGTCTAAATCCTTAGGAAATGGAATAGATCCAATGGATGTTATCAAGGAATACGGAAATGATTCTTTAAGATACTTTTTAACTACTTCAACATCAAGTGGATCTGATTTAAGATATGATGAAGATAAAGTTAAATCAACTTGGAATTTCATTAATAAACTTTGGAATGCTTCTCGTTTTTGCCTTTTAAATATGGAAGACTTTAAGGAAATTGATTACAAATTAGAAAACTTAAAAAAAGAAGATAAATGGATTATTTCTAAATTAAATAAAGTTATCAAAGATGTTATTAAATATATGGATAAATATGAATTCAATAATGTTGCTTCCATTCTTTATAGTTTTATTTGGGATGATTTTTGTGATACTTATATTGAATTTGCCAAATTTAGTTTAAATGAAAATGCAACTAAATCAACTCTTTATTATGTAATTATTAATATTTTAAAAATGTTACATCCATTCATGCCTTATGTAACTGATGAAATATACGATAAACTTCCATTCACTGACGCAGAAAATATCATGATAAGTAATTATCCTACTTATAATAAGAAATTAATAAATGAAGAAAGTGAACTTGAAGTAGAACGTATAATTGATTTTATTAAAGTATTCAGGAATATAAAACAAGAAAACAATATTTCGAAAGATTTCAAAGTTAAATTAATATCTAATTTAGATGATTTAATTATTAAAATGTTAAAATTAACTGATAATATAACAAACGAAGAGTTAAATATTACGAAATATCATATAACAAACAATCATTATAGTTTAGATTTATATTATCAAAAAGTTTTAACCGAGGAAGATATTAAACTAAAAGAAAAACAAATAGAAACTTTAAAAAGTAATATCTCAAGACGTGAAAAATTACTTTCTAACGAAGGCTATGTTAATAAAGCGCCTAAAGAATTAGTTATGAGTGAAAAAGTTAAACTTGAAGATGAGAAAAAATTACTTGAAAAACTATTAAATGAATAGTGATGGCTGTTAATATACATAATAAAAAAACATTGTTTAATTACAGTGTTTTTTTCATAAAATTAGTTTTATAACATAAATTTAACTGGTGAATATCTTGAAAAAGAAAAAAATAATTTTTACTAGTTTAATTATAATAATATTTATACTAACAATGTATTTAAGTTATACTCTTAAATTAAATGATTTAAATGATAATTTTATTCATCTTATAACTTATAGATTTAATAATGATTATAAGTTTAAATTTGATTTTGTTGATTTTTATTTAAAATTTAATAATAATTCTAATTATTTTAAAATAATTAGTAAATTAGATTCCGATAGTTTAGTTGTTAATAATACAGTTTATAATACAACTGAACCAATTATATATATTTATAGTACGCATTCAAATGAAGAATATAGTTATAATAAAAATGATGTTTATAATATAATTCCAACTGTAAAAACAGCTAGTTATATATTAGAAGATGAATTAAAGAAACTTGGTATTAATAGTATAATCGAAGAAGAAAATACAATTGATATTTTAAATAATCGTGCTTTATTGTATAAAGATAGTTATAAAATTAGTCGGGAACTTTTAGAAAATAAAAAATTAGAATTTAACTCTTTAAGTTATTTTATAGATGTTCATAGAGATAGTGTTAAAAAAAGTATTACAACTACAACTATAGATGATAAATCTTATGCTAAAGTAATGTTTGTTTTAGGTCTTGAAAATCAAAATTATTTAGAGAATAAAAAAGTAATAACGGAGATAAATGATTATTTAAATTTAAATTATCCAGGATTATCTCGGGGAATTTATGAGAAAAAAGGATCGGGAGTAAATGGAGTTTATAATCAAGATTTTAATAAAAATACCATGTTAATTGAAATAGGGGGAGTTGATAATACAATCGAAGAAGTATCTAACTCGGTAAAAGCAATAGCAAATGCTTTATATAATTATATAAATAATCATAAAACGACAAATTAATAAATATTAATATAGTATAGTTAATTTGGTGATTAAATGAAACTATTTAAAATTTTATTTATCTTTTTAATACTTGGATTTTTAGGTCTTTATTTTGCTTATTCAAATGGTTATTATGAAACTATGCAAAGAGAAAAAGTTAGTTTAACAAACAAACAAATAGAAGAGTTTGAAGAAGCTTTAATGAATGGCGAAGAAATATCTTTAGATGCTTATAAACTTGATAATATTGATTATTCTACTAATACTAGTAAATTATCTTTAAAAGTATCAAATAGTTTTGAAAATATAGTTGACTATGGTATTAAATTTATTTTTAGAAAAATATCAAATGTAATAGAATAGTTTTTGACAATCTATTACTTTTCTTTTATAATAACGCTTGTGAGGTCATTATGAAAAAATACAATATTAGAGTAACTGATTATAATACAATTGTTAGTAATAATCCTAAATTAAACGAAATAACTACAAATGAATTTATAAAAAAAATTAATAAGAGTAAAAATACTTCTATAAAAATTATTAAAGATGAAAAAATTATTTTAATTAGAATATATGATATGGAATATGAATTAAAATTAAAAAAAGAAGAGTTTGAAAGTTTTTTAAATAATGATTATTCTAATTTACCAAATAGTTTACAACACTTTTTTAAATTTATTAAAAAATATGAAATGATAGAAGATGCTAAAAATGGAAATATAGATACCAAAGAATCAAGAGATGCTTACTTAGAATATTTGAATAGAGAATTAAAATTTTCTTTTAAAGATTATTTAGAAGACCTTAAGTATGATTTACGTTTTTCTTTTAATAAAGCAATTGATTTTTGTAAATCTTTAGGAGGTATATATTGTGATAAGGAAGTTCATTTAATTTGTTTATGTGTTTTTACATTTGTATTTGGACTTTTTTTTGCTTTTCCATTGTATCTTGAAAACATTATAAATTTATTATCTGCATTTTTAATAGGAACCTCTTATATTACCATAACTAGTATTCCATTTGTTTTCTCATTTTTAATAAGATATTTTAAAGAAAGAGGGCTTACAATTTTTGATTATCTTAAAGAACATAAGTTGTTAAAAAATAAAATTAAATCTTTAGAAAAAATAGAGTTTAAAGTTAAAGAAAATGAAAAAAGTAAAGATAGTTCTAGTTATTTATCAGATAAAAGATTTTTAATAAGTGCTAGTTTTAAAACAGATTTTTATAAGCGAATAAGTGATTTAATTACTAAAATAAATTCTTTAGATAATAAGAATCAAAAAGAAGTTGCTACACGTCTTCAAGAATTATTAATGGAATTTAAAGATAATAAAGATGATCTTGAAAATATTGATCCTAATAGTACCTTTCTAGTATTAAATGACAAGGTAAGAGTTGAACAAGATATTTTATTTAAATTAGAAAGTCTTGAAAAATTAGTTATTAGTTTAACTGAAAAAAATGAAAGAATTTTAGAAGATGATAAACAAATAGAACTTTTAAATAGTTCTCTTGATGATATTATAAAAGGTAAAGTAAAAACTTTCGGTAGTAAAAAATAAATTAGAATAGATAAGTTAATTATTTATTCTTTTTTTTGGTTAATAAAATATATTGGAGGTAGAAAATGAGTAAAAATGGAAATTTATTATTTCGAGGATTTAATCCTTATATAACAAGTTCATTTGGTTTTCGTGTTCATCCAATTACAAAACTTCGAACTTTACATGCTGGAGTTGATTATGGAACTAATAATCAAAAAATCTCAACATATGCTATTGAATCAGGTAAGGTATTAAAAACAGGTTTTTCAAATATTAGTGGTAATTTTGTTTATGTTTACTTTCCAAGACTTGGGAAAGTTGGACTCTACCAACATTTAGATAGTATAAGTGTTAAAACCGATCAAGAAGTTAATGAAAATACTATAATTGGAGTTGTCGGGGAAACCGGAGAAGTAACTGGAATTCATCTACATTTTGGATGGTTTAATCTAAGTGAATACAACAAGGGTTGGTATGATAGAAACTGGGAAGACTTTGAAGAATATAACTATATCCCAGAAGTAATTTATTTAGGAAATCCAGTTATGCGCGATTTAAGTAGAAGTCAAATTGAAGTAATAATTAGTAATCTTCGAGTTAGAAAAAGTCCAAATGGAGAAATACTTGGTTTAATTAATCCAGGAATTTATAATATCTTAGATAGTGAAGTACTTGAAGATTATACTTGGTATAAAATAAATTTAGATATGTGGATTGCTTATAGTCCAGAGTTTGCAAATATTTATTTAGTATTAGAAGAAAATATGGACTTAGAAGATCCATATGAAGATATTAAAGAAGAACTTCCGGTTTTAGAACCAGATGTTGATGAAGTAATAGATAGCGAAATAGTAGAAGATGATAGCGAAACGGAAAAAGTTAGTGTTTTCGAAAGAATATTTCAAGTATTTCAAGAAATTATTGAAAAAATACTAAACCTTTTTCGAAAAGTATGATACAATTGTCTTGGTTGGTGATTTTATGAAAAACAGATCAGAATTAAGAGATATTATTATTAAAGTGTTATATCAAGTTTATATTTTAAATAACACAGATGTTAAATATAGTGTAGAAACTTTAATAAGTGAGCAATTAGAAATTGAAAATGAATTTGTAACAAATTTAGTTAAAGGAGTCATTGAAAATCAAGATGCAATATCAAAGTTAGCCAATAAATATTTACACGATTGGACGATTGATCGTTTAAGTAAAGTTGATAAGGCTATTTTATCTCTTGGAATATATGAACTTATATATACAGATACTCCATCAATTGTATGTATCAATGAAACTGTTGAACTTGCTAAAAAATATAGTGATTTTGAAGTTTGTGGGATGATTAATGCAACCCTTGATGCCATTTATCATAATGAGGATATGAATGGAAAAGAATAATTATATAACTGTAACCCAATTAAATAAATATATTAAATATAAAATAGATAACGATCCAAATCTTGGTATCGTTTTCTTAAAGGGAGAAATCTCCAATTTTAAAAATCATACAAGAGGACATCTTTACTTTACTATAAAAGATGAAACTTCAAGAATTAATGCTGTTATGTTTAAAACTCAAGCAGATAAAATTAAATTTGATGTTTATGATGGGATGAAAGTTTTAATTCGTGGTAGAATTAGTGTCTATGAAGCAAGTGGAAGTTACCAAATATATGTTGAAGATATGCTTGAAGATGGACTTGGTTCTTTATATGTAGCTTTTGAAAAATTAAAAGAAAAACTTAGTAAAGAAGGTTTGTTTTTAGAAAGTCATAAAAAAAGGATACCGAAAATTCCTAAGAAAATCGGAATTATTACTGCACCAACTGGGGCTGCGCTCAAAGATATTTTATCAACTATTAAAAGACGTTGGCCCTTGGTTGAAACTATTCTTTTCCCATCACTTGTTCAAGGAGAACTTGCCAAAAATGATATAGTTAAAAATATAAAACTAGCAAGTAACTATGATTTAGATGTTTTAATTGTTGGTCGAGGAGGAGGATCAATTGAGGATTTGTGGCCATTCAATGAAGAAATTGTGGCTCGGGCAATCTATGAATCAGATATTCCAATAATCTCGGCAGTTGGTCACGAAATAGATTTTACAATTGCTGATTTTGTTGCTGATAAACGTGCTCCAACTCCAACAGGAGCTGCCGAAATGGCTGTTCCAAATATAGATGATATCAAAAATTATTTAGAACAAGTAAATATTCGTCTTTATAAAGCAATTACAACGATAGTTAACTTTCAAAAAGAAAAACTTCTAAGTATTAAAGATAATCAAATATTTAAAAATCCTTATAGAATGTACGAAATTAAAGAACAAATGTTTGATATTTTATATGAAAAGTTATTAAATAATATGAATACTTATATAGATAATAAAAAGAATAAATTTGAATTATTAAAATCAAGTTTTATATTTAAAAATCCTCAAGTGTTAGTAGTTGATAAAGTATATTTATACAATGACTTAATTAAAAAACTAACTAATAACATAGATAAAATAATATTACTTAAAAATAATACTTATTTAAACTTATTAAATAAAGTTGAAGTATTAAATCCAATTACTACTATAAAACGTGGGTATTCTATTACTAAATTAAATGATAAAACAGTTGATTCAATTAAAAAAGTTAAAAAAGGGGATAAAATTATAACAAATCTTGTTGATGGAGTACTTGAAAGTGAGGTTATAGATATTCATGGATGTTAATATTAAATTTTTAAATAGAGAAATAAAACAAAAAGTCGAAAACTTTTTCAAAAAAGAAAAGTTTTATAAAGAAATAATAATTAAATTAATGACTAAATGGAAACTTTATAAAATAGTTATAGATAATTTTTATTTTGATTATGATACTATTGTATTTCAATTTAGTGATAAAAATTCTTTTTTATATGAGGTTAAATTTGATTTATTTTCTAATTCTGTAACCATAATACAAATGAATAAAAAGTTTTATAAAACTTATAGTATAATAGATGATTCATTAGAAATTATTACTAGAGGATATATAAAAGATAATCGAAAACTAGAAAAAGTATATCGCGATGATAATATTTTAGAATATAATTTTATTAATAATTATTTAAATTCAAAAGTTTATTTAGTTTTAAAAGATAATCAAAAAGTAGATGAAATATTACTTATAAAAACTTTACTCGAAAGTCAAGAAGAAATTTTTGATATTTCAACATTATATACAAAAATTAATAGTATTTTTGATGTAGAAAAAATTAATATTATCAATACCTTTAATGGTTATGATGAAAAAATTCTGGTAGTTTCTAATGAATTAAAAGAATATAAAAAATGTCTAATTAAAGAAAATGGAATAGAATATATTGATTATCAAAATGAAAAAATATTTGTAACTCGTGAAGAAAAAGAAAATATAGAACTTGATAGAATGAAGAAATTAATAAAATAGGAGAGGTTATGAAAGAAAAAGAATTAAGTTTTGAAGAAAATATTAAAAAATTAGAAGGAATTGTTAAAGAACTTGAAACTGGAGAAGTTCCTTTAGATATGGCAATTGAAAAATTTACTGAAGCATGTGATATTGCGAAAGTCTGTGATACAAAATTAAAAAATGCAACTGATTCAATTAATAAAATCTTAAATACTGATGGAACACTTAGTGAATTCAAAATTGAAGAATAATTTGGTGTTTTATGAGCAAAAAAAGAAAAAAGAAGAAAGTTAAAAAAGTAATTATCAATAATACTAAAGATACTAAGGAAACTAAAAAGATCTTAGATGGTGTTGATTTGGTTAATAAAGACGATTTAAATAAGACAGAAATTAAAAAAAATCTAAATTTTAAAATAGAAAAAATAGAAGAAAAATCTAAAATTAACTTAAATGAACATATTCAAACAGTTATTAGTATCTTATTTACAATTATAATCTTTATTGCTTTAATTCTTTTAATAATGGTTTTATATAATAATTATTTTAAAAAAGAAGAAAAAATAGAATGTGATGAACTTGAAGTATGTAAAAGTTATATAAAAAAGGATTACGGAATTAAGGAAGAAGAAGTTAGTAATTTTATAAAAAACTTACGAGGAATAATTTATAATATTGATAATTTTGATAATAAAATAGTTGAAAACACAGATTTACTTAATTTTGCTACATATTTTATTTGGGGAAGTGAAGGCGAATATTTAATTTGTGATCATAATACAGATTCTAATTGTTTAGTTAGTAAAAAAGAAATGGAATTTCCAGAATTAAAGGGTTATTTTCAAAAATATTTAGATATTAAAGATGTTAAAATAGATTTTAATAGTAATTTTCAAGAAGAAGATAAAACAAGAATTTATCAACTTGATAATAAAGTTATTGTTTCATTTAAAGAATTTGAATATGAAACTTTAAA
Organism: Bacilli bacterium; assembly: GCA_017472015.1. Classification (GTDB taxonomy): domain Bacteria; phylum Bacillota_I; class Bacilli_A; order RF39; family UBA660; genus RUG591. Next base: position 17,355 of record JAFURC010000024.1, on the reverse strand, counting down.
ACATGATATTGTTGATATTAGAATAGATGAAGATAAGGTAAGTATTATATTTGCTTTGTCAAAAAGAATTTCGGGTAGTGATTTTTATAGTTACACAGGTTATAAAAATTTAGAATTAAAATATAATGATAAGAGATTTATTATTGATAATATTGAAACGAGTTTGAGTTGACTTGTTTTTTTCTTTATTTTGTGGTATAATATACCTACTTAAAAAAGGGGGATTTATGAAAAATTGTAAAAGTTATGAGGAAATTAAAATTAAATTAGAAAAAATATTAAAAGAAGGATTAAAAAAAGATAATTTAATAATATATGATGATACTTTTAAATTGGGGCTTGATTATTATTTTCAAGAATTAAAAGATTTATCTAAAAAGTGTGTGTTTGGTTTGTCAATTAAAGAAACTTTAGTAGTTAGACATTATTTTGGTTTCAATGACGAACAAAGAGAATTAAAATATGAAGAAATAAAAAGAGTGTGTGAAGTAAGAGATATTAGTGGAATAATTAATTATTCTTTGATGATGATGAGAAGAAATATTAAAAATATTAATAGTATTTTAGATAAAGAATTAAAAGAAGAACCGAAAATTTATAAAACTTTACTCGGAGAACTTAATTTATCTAAAAAAACATTTGGTATTCTACAAAGTCATGAAATTTATACTTTAGGGGATTTAATTAGTTATTCTAAAAGTGAGTTAGCGAAACTTCGTAATATTGGAAAAAATAGTCTAGGAGAAATATTTAGTGTTGTTCGTTTTTATGGATTAAAATTTAAAGATGAAGAAAGTAATATTCAAGAAGAAGTAATTCCAGAAGTTAAAGTTGATGAACAAAAAAATGAATTAGAAAATACTGATAAAGAACAATTAGAAAGAAAGAAACATCAATTAGAATTAAAAAGACTTGCTATTAAATATCAAAGAGTAACACTTTATATTGAAGAATTAAAAAAAGAACAACAAGCGCTTGAAGATGAAATGAAAAAACTTTCTTTAGTAACTGATTTTCAGAGATTTCGTTAATAAAACTAGGTTTTAAAATCTAGTTTTTTTTAATAGAAAAATTTCTTAAATCTATTGATAAAAAATTTGAATCAATATATAATAGGGTAAATATTTTATAGGAGGAGAATTATGAGTAAAATATTACCAGATATATCAAGAACATTTAGTGAGTTTTTGTTATTACCGAATTTAACGACTAAGGAGTGTGTACCTGAAAACGTTAGTTTAAAAACACCACTTGTTAAATTTAAAAAAGATGAAACCCCAAGTATTAGTTTAAATGTACCAATGGTATCAGCTATAATGCAATCAGTTTCTGGTGTTAATATGGCAATTGGTCTTGCAAGAGAAGGGGGAGTTTCATTTATTTTTGGCTCTCAAAGTATAGAATCACAGGCAGAAATGGTTAGAACTGTTAAAAAAAGTAAAGCAGGGTTTGTTATAAGTGATTCTAATGTAATGCCAAATGCTACTTTAAAAGAGGTTGTTAGTTTAGTAGAAAAGACTGGACATTCAACAGTTATGATAACAAGTGATGGGACTTGTAGTGGGAAATTTTTAGGACTTGTAACCGATAAAGATTATCGATTATCTAGAGATAGTTTAGATAGTACAATTGATAATTTTATGACTAAAAAAGAAGATTTAATTTATGCTCTTGAAGGAATTACATTAAAAGAAGCTAATGATATGATTTGGGATAACAAAATTAGTTGTTTACCAATTTTAGATAAAGAGGATAATTTAAAATATTTAGTATTTAGAAAAGATTATGATGATAGAAAAAATAACGCTAATTCTCTTTTAGATAGTGAAAAACGTTATGTAGTTGGAGCTGGTATTAATACAAGAGACTTTAAAGAAAGAATTCCGGCTTTAGTTGAGGCTGGCGTTGATGTTTTATGTATTGATTCAAGTGATGGTTATTCTGTTTGGCAAAAAGAAACGATTGATTTTGTTAGAAATACTTATGGTGACAGTGTTAAAATTGGAGCTGGTAATGTTGTTGATAAAGAAGGATTTAGATATTTAGCTAGATCTGGTGCAGACTTTATTAAAGTAGGTGTTGGCGGAGGATCAATTTGTATAACTCGTGAAACTAAAGGAATTGGTCGTGGACAAGCAAGTGCTTTGATGGATGTATGTGAAGCAAGAGATGAATATTACGAGGAAACGGGTATTTATATTCCAATTTGTTCAGATGGAGGAATCGTTCACGATTACCATATAACTTTAGCCCTTGCAATGGGAGCAGACTTTGTTATGATGGGAAGATACTTTGCAAGATTTGATGAAAGTCCAACTAAGATAGTTAAGAAAAACGGATCATTCTATAAAGAATATTGGGGAGAAGGATCAAATAGAGCAAGAAATTGGCAAAGATATGATTTAGGCGGAAATAAAACTAAACTTACTTTTGAAGAGGGAGTTGATTCTTATATTCCTTATGCCGGAACTTTAAAAGAAAACTTAAATGTAACTCTTGAAAAGATTAAATCAACAATGTGTAATTGTGGTTCAGTTACAATTGGGGAATTACATAAAAAAGCAAGATTAACCATGGTATCAGGGGTTAGTATTCGCGAAGGTGGAGCCCATGATGTTATGACTAAAGATATTGAATAGGTGCAAAATGGAAGAGAAAATATTAATTATTGATTTTGGTGGACAATATAATCAATTAATCGCTAGACGTGTTCGCGAAAAAAATGTTTATAGCGAGGTTCACCCTTATACAATCAGTATCGAAAAAATTAAAGAATTTAATCCTAAAGGGATAATTTTTACTGGTGGTCCCGCTAGTATTTACACGGAAGATGCTCCAAAATGTGATATAGAAATTTTTAAACTAGGAATTCCTATTCTTGGAATTTGTTATGGAATGCAATTTATGGCTGACTCATTAGGAGGGGTTGTTAAACGAGCAAGTTTTCGCGAATACGGAGAAATGGAAGTAGATTTAAATACCAAATCCCGATTATTTCAAGGTTTGAATTCGAAAAACATTTGTTTAATGAGTCATACTGATTATGTTTCTGAATTACCAAATAATTTCGAAGTAATTACTAGTACGAAATCTTGTCAAATTGCTGGATTTGAAAATAAAGAAAAGAATTTTTATGGTGTCCAATTTCATCCTGAAGTAAATCATACAGTTGATGGCGATAAAATAATTGAAAATTTTGTTAAAAACATTTGTAATACAAAAGGTTTATGGCAAATGAAAGAATTTGCTAAGCAAAAAATCGAAGAATTAAAAGAAAAAATCGGTGATAAAAAAGTTTTATGTGCCTTATCAGGTGGAGTTGATTCTTCAGTTGCTGCCTCAATGTTAGCAAAAGCTGTGGGCTCTAATTTAACTTGTATATTTGTTGATCATGGATTACTAAGAAAAGGTGAAGTAGAGGAAGTTTTAAAAAATTTTGCTAACCGAAGTGATGTAAACTTTATAAAAGTTGATGCAAAAGACAGGTTTCTAGAAAAATTAAAAGGTGTAACTGATCCAGAAAAGAAAAGAAAAATTATCGGAGAAGAATTTATAAGAGTATTTGAAAGTGAAGCTAAAAAACTTGGAGTAGTTGATTACTTAGTTCAAGGAACCATTTATCCTGATGTAATTGAATCAGGTCTTGGTAAAAGTTCGGTTATTAAAAGTCATCATAACGTAGGAGGATTACCAGCTCATGTTGATTTTAAAGAAATAATTGAACCTCTTCGTGATTTATTTAAAGATGAAGTAAGGAAAGTGGGAATTGAACTTGGTTTAAGTTTCGATTTAGTTAATAGGCAACCTTTCCCAGGACCAGGACTTGCTATTCGAATAATTGGAGATATCACAGAAGAAAAACTAAACATTTTAAAAGAAGCTGATTATATTCTACGTGAAGAAATCCAGAATAATAATTTAGATAAAGACATTAATCAATATTTTGCTGTTTTAACTAATATCAAATCAGTTGGGGTAATGGGAGATGAAAGAACTTATGACTATCTACTAGCATTAAGAGCAGTTGAAACTGATGATTTCATGACTGCGAAATTCTCAAAAATTCCATACGATATTTTAGAAACAATATCAAAGCGAATTGTTAATGAAGTAGGGCATATTAACCGAATTGTTTACGATATTACCTCAAAACCACCAGCAACAATTGAGTGGGAATAAAATATTTTAAGGTGGTGTGAAAAAATGGCATTTTCAGAAAATTTAAAAAAAGAAGTAAGAATGAAATCAGATGGAAGATGTGTAATTTGTCACAGACCATTTGTTGATATTCATCACATAAAACCTCAAAAAGAAAATGGTCCAGATACAATTGATAATGCTGTTGCCCTTTGTAGTTATTGTCATAACATATTTGGAGATAATCCCACTCTTAGAAAACAATTAAAGGAATTACGAGATTTATGGTATCAAACAGTTTTAGAAAATAAAAAAATCAAAATAATTGAACGTCATTATATATATGAAAAAATTAAAGTTTTACCACTTGCTAAATCTAGTAACGAACCAATGGCAGCAATATATCATGTAGTTTTTGAAAATGAAAATTTTAATGATGCTGCTAATGCCTTAATTGAATTAACTAGAGAAGCTCAGAAAAAAGCAGCCAATAGAAAGAGAGCATTATATTTAGATATTGATGGGCATCGTTTAGAAAATGGGGCTTTTGATCATGATATGTGGGAATTACAATTTTATTTTATCTTACAAAATTTACTTTATTATTATACAGAAATTCATCTACCTATTATAACCATTTATAATCCTTATATTCAATTAGAAGAACCAATTCCTGATAATTTTCTTATTTTAGATGAAGCAAAAGTACCGAATGAATTAAAAAAATATGAAGGTAGTATTTTAAATACATATATAACGGAAGAAGAATTAGAAAAATACAAAACTAATGAAGAAGTAAATTAGATAATAAAAATAGATTAGTAAATGTGGTTTGAATATGCAAATTTTGTTTGACTTATAGGACTTTTTATGTTAAAATCTTATATGTTTGAAGCCTCTAGCTCAAACCGCATTGAAAAGGTTAAAAAAAACAATTTATTTGTACCTTAAAAAGCGAGTCTAGTAATAAAAGGAGGAAATATGAAAGCAGTTATTAAAACAGGTGGTAAACAATACTATGTTGAAGAAGGAAGTATTATCTATGTTGAAAAATTAAATGGAGCTGAAGGTGATAAAGTTACATTTGATGAAGTATTAATGTTAGATAAAACTCTTGGAAATCCAACTATTAAAGGTGCTACTGTTGAAGGTGTTATCGTAAAACACGGTAAAGGTTCTAAAATTAAAATCTTTAAATATAAACCTAACACAACCTCAACAAGAAAGAAACAAGGACATAGACAACCATACACTAAAGTTGAAATTAAAAAAATTGGTTAAGATATGATTCTTGTTACAAGAGAAGGTAGTAAAATTCAAGTTACAGGACATGCTTTATATGATAGCTATGGTAAAGATATTGTATGTAGTGCTGTTAGTAGTATTATAATTACAACTATTAATGGAATTATATCAATCGATCCTAATGCTATTAGTTATAAACAAAATAAAGATGGAATTATACTTGAAATAAAAAAAAATGATAATGTTACTTCGAAGTTAATTGATAATATGATTGAGTTATTAACTAAATTAAGTAATGATTATCCCAAAAATATTCAAATAAAGGAAGGTGTTTAAAGATGATGAAATTAGAATTAAATATTCAATTATTTGCTCACAAAAAAGGACAAGGTTCTTCTACAAATGGTCGTGATTCAGCAGGACGTAGATTAGGTGCTAAAGCAAGTGATGGAGAATTCATTACAGCTGGATCAATTATTTATCGTCAAAGAGGAACAAAAGTTCATCCAGGTACTAATGTTAAAAAAGGATCAGATGATACTTTATTTGCAACAATTTCAGGAACTTTAAAATTTGAACATAAAGGTTCTCGTACAGTTGCTAGTGTTTACGGAGAGTAGAAATACTCTTTTTTTTCTTGCTATTTTCGCTTCTTGAGAGTATAATTTAATTATACAAGAATAATTGGAGGCGATATGAAAGAAAGAATTATTAGTGCTATAATTATGTTAATTATATTTGTACCAATTTTAATAATTGGCTCTTATCCCTTTTATATATTTACATTAGTTTTATCATTAATGGCAACTTATGAATTATTAAAATTAAAACCTAAACTACCAAATTTAATTAAAATAATTACATATTTATTTGTTGGATATCTTGTTTTATATAATTACTTAAATACAAATTATTTAATTAATTTTGATTTTCGAATTTTATTTTCAATGTTTTTAGTTTATTTAACTAGTTTAGTAGTTATTAATGATCAAGAAAAATATAATTATAAAGATGCTTTTTCTTTAATAGGTATGACTTTATTTTTAGGAATTAGTTTTAATAATTTTATCTATATTAGAAATATAAGTTTATACTTAATGATTTACTTATTTTTAATTACAACTATTACTGATTCATTTGCCCTTTTTGTAGGGAAAAAATTTGGAAAAAGAAAAGTTGCTCCCAAGATATCTCCTAATAAAACAATTGAAGGATGTATTGGGGGAAGTTTATTTGGATGTGTGTTTGCTAGTTTATTTTATATTTTAGTAATTAACAATACAAATATTTTATTAACAATAGTTATAACTTTATTTTTAACCATTATTGGACAATTTGGCGATTTAGTTAAATCAAATATTAAACGACATGAAAAAATAAAAGATTTTAGTAATTTAATACCAGGACATGGAGGAATACTTGATAGACTTGATAGCATTATCTTTGTTATCATGACATATATACTTATTAGTAATTTAATTTAGGAGGAAATGATGATAATATCAATTATATATTTTATTTTAATTTTAGGACTTATTGTTTTAGTTCATGAATTTGGACATTTTATATTTGCGAAGATGTTTAAAATCCATGTTTATGAATTTTCGATTGGAATGGGACCAGTTATTTGGAATAATGAAAAATGGCGAAAAAAACGTATTAAAGAAAAAAAGAAAGTTAGTGAAACAATTTACTGTATAAGAGCAATTCCAGTTGGTGGGTTTGTTCAACTTGCAGGAGAAGGTCTTGAAGAAGATGAAAAAGTTAAAAAAGAAAATTTAATGCAATCAAAGCCTGTTTGGCAAAGATTTTTAGTCATGTTCTTTGGTGCTGGGAATAACTTTATTTTAGCAATTTTAATATTGATGTTATCTGGATTCATCTTTGGAAGTCCGGATTTATCAACAAATATTCCGAATGTAATTGAAGGATCACCTATGGCTTTAGCCGGTGTAGAAAGTGGAGATAAAATTGTTAGTATCAATGGTAAAAAAACGAAAACTATTGATGATGTTCAACTTTATGTAACTCTTGCAGGAGATTCTAAAACGAAATTTGAAATCGAACGTGACGGGAAAATATTTGAATATGAAGTAGAACCTTTAACAGGTAAAGAAAAAGAAGAAAAAAAATATGGATTTGGTTTCCAATACAATAATACTCTTGAAAGAGGATTTATTAGATCAATTAAATATGGTTTTACTAAATCCTATGCGATTGCAAGACAAGTATTTGTAACACTTAAAGAATTATTTATAGGTGGAGTTAGTGTTAGTCAATTATCAGGACCAGTTGGTATTTATACAGCAGTTGATCAAACTAGAAGTGCTGGTTGGTATAGTGTAATTAATCTAATTGCCTTATTAAGTGTCAATGTTGGTATCATGAATTTAATTCCATTCCCAGCCTTCGATGGAGGAAGAATCTTATTCTTAATAATTGAAAAAATCAAAGGAAGCCCGGTTAAAGCAGAAACCGAAAATTTAATTCATAATATCGGATTTTTCTTACTTATCGCTTTACTTATTTATGTAACATTTAATGATATCTTAAGATTATTTTAAAAAAGTATTTAAAAAAGTACTTTTTTTCTTTTTCGTGAGTATTATTTTATGGGAGAATACTATGAATAAGAAAAAAATATTTAAAGAAGAATTCAAGAAAAATAAGTACAAGTATATGTTTTTAATAACAATAGTTATTATTGGTTTTATCACAGGAATAATATGTTCAAACATTTTAAGTTATAATGATCAAAAAGAAATAACAGAAATAGTTAAAACTTACTTTATTAATTTAAAAAATGGTGAAGAAATTAATTATTTTAATAATTTTTTAAATAATACTTTAGTTAATTATTTTTATATGATTTTATTATTTATATTTTCTTTATCCATTATTGGTATTATTTTAAATATCTTTATTTTATATTTTAAAAGTTTTATATTAGGTTTTTCAATTGGGATAATTATTAATATTTATAGTTTCAAGGGAATTATATTTGGTATTTTATATTTATTTCCTCATCAAATTATAAATTTGATTATATATATATTATTATCTTTTTATGGAATTTTATTATCAATTAGATTATTTAAGTCGTTATTTATGCATAAAAATTTCAATTCTAAAGAGTTTATGAAGAAATATTTTAAAGTTTTAGCATTTTCTTTTATAGTTTTATTAATTTCTTCTTTATATGAAACTTTTTTTTATGATTTTATCATGAAAGTTTTTACTTTTTTGATTATTTGATGTATAATATTCATGTTTAGTAAATGTGGTGATATTATATGGGAAAAAAAGTTGTTATAGGAATGTCTGGTGGAGTAGATTCAAGTGTTGCTGCTATTCTTTTAAAACAACAAGGTTATGAAGTAATTGGCTTATTTATGCGTAATTGGGACAGTAGTATAAATAATGATTATTTAGGGAATCCTAATTTAGATAAACCAATTTGTCCTCAAGAAAGTGATTATAATGATGCTAAAATGGTTTGTGATAAATTAAATATTCCTCTTCATAGAGTAGATTTTGTTAAAGAATATTGGGACTTTGTATTTACATATTTCTTGGATGAATTAAAAAAAGGAAGAACTCCAAACCCAGATATTATGTGTAATAAATATATAAAATTTGATTTTTTTATAAAAGAAGCTAAAAAACTTGGGGCTGATTATATTGCAACTGGACATTATGCAAGAATAAAAGATAGAGAACTTTTAAGAGGTGTTGATGATAATAAAGATCAAACTTATTTCTTATCACAATTATCTAAAGACCAACTTGAGAATGTTTTATTTCCAGTTGGGGATATAAAAAAAGATGAGGTAAGAAAAATTGCATTAGAATATGACTTAATTACCGCTAAAAAGAAAGATTCAACAGGAATATGTTTTATTGGAGAAAGAAATTTCAAAGAATTTTTAACTAATTATTTACCTAACAAGCCAGGTGATGTAGTAGATATTGATACTAAAGAAATTGTTGGTCGTCATCAAGGACTTATGTATTATACGATAGGGCAAAGAAAAGGGCTTAATATCGGGGGTAACTTAGATAAAATGTTTGTAGTTGGGAAAAACTTAGAAAAAAATGTTTTATATATTGCCTTTGGGGAAGATAATGAATATTTAAAAAGTGATAGTTGTTTAGTTGAAGATATGAATTTCATAAGTGATCTAAGACCAAATGAAGCAACAGCAAAGTTTCGTTATCGCCAAAAAGATATTAATGTTAAAATTGAATACTTAGATAATGGTGAAATAATTGTTCACTATAAAGATGTAAAAGCTGTTACTCCTGGACAAGCCTGTGTTCTTTATTTAGGAGATATTTGTCTTGGTGGTGGAATAATTAAAGAGGTAAGAAAAGATAATCAAAAATTATGGTATATATTGTAATAATAAATTAAAAATAAAAATTCAAAAAATAAATTTATAAATTTGACATTTTAGTTGACAAAATTAGATAATTTGATAAAATTAATTTAGGAGGTAAATAGGATGAGTAAAATTAGTAATATACTATCCGAAATAGGAGTTTCAAAAGTAAGATTAGCAAAATATTTAGGAGTTTCAAGACAGATGTTATACAATTATTTAGCTCTTGATAGACTTGAAGAATGGCCTAGTGAAAAAGCAACCAGGTTAATGCAATTATTAGAAATTAAAAAAGAAAGTGATTTAGATAATATAGAGGTCGATGGAGAATATATTATTAAAATAGATACAAAGTTAAATGAGGGTGTTAAAGTTGCTTTATCAGGAAGCAATTTAATTGATTTAAAAGGTTTTAACCGAAAAGAAGTTGAAGTTTTAACCGATATTGTTTCTCTTTTAAAAGATAAACTTCATGATGATTATACAAAAGATACTTATAATACATATGTTTATTTGTATCATTATTTACAAAGTATGGAAACAAATAAAGAGTTAAAATATTTACTTTGCTTTGTATCAAAATTAATGGGTTTTACAAATCCTACTGAATTTTTGTATAATCAAGAACAACAATTTAACTTCGAAAGTATTTGTTTCAGTGCTTATACTTTATACAACAAGGGTGGGGCAAGTCGTAGTAAAATAGCTGATTGTCATAAACGCTTTGTTCAAGAAATTGATCGTAAACACGAAGAAAAATTAAGTCGAACTCAAGAACTTACAACTGTAAAAGAACAAGCTTTAAAAGAACTTGGATTTACAACAATAACTGAAGACAATGCTAAAGAAGTATTTGAAAAAATAGCAGAAATTCAATCTCGAGGCGCATAATTTTTAAATTTTAGTAAAGAATATAAAGGTGGTAGTATGATTAATTTTTTAGAAGCAGCGACTTCTTATAACGATTCTTGGAATTTAACGTTTTATTATGTAGCAACTCTTGCTTTATTAATTGGTATTTTTTGGACATATATGCAAGTATTTGTAAAACCTAAGAAAAATAAAAAGGCTAAAGTAGGAGAGAATGTAATTTATCAAAACTCAGAAGATACAATTGAAGAAAGTTATAAGGATTTTAAAACTAAAAAGAAAAAAAATAAAAAGTACTAATTGGTACTTTTTTATTTTGATGAAAAAACTTATTATCATCAAATGGTTTTTATGTTAAAAATGCATAAAAATCATATTATATATTTCCAAAATGTGGTATTATATATTTATAAGAGTTTGATACTAAGATATCTAGAGAAAATAAAAAAACTGGCTAACCAGTTCCTACAAAAAGTATAAATATTTAGGGCTAAGCCTTTATTTTAACTCTCTATGACATCTTAAATGGTATTAAGACAATATTATAATAGCATATTAAAGGAGGTATGTCAATATGCAAAAACCATACAATATCGGATTAGATATTGGAACTACATCAGTCGGTTGGGCAGTAGTTGATGAAAAATTTAATATAATAAAAAAAGGAAATAAAAGAAAAGCCCTTTGGGGAGTTCGTTTATTTGATGAAGCCGATCCGGCTGAAATTAGAAGAAATTTTAGGTCAACAAGAAGAAGATATGATAGACGACGTGAAAGAATTAAACTACTTCAAGAAGAATTTAAAGAGGAAATTAATAGAGTCGATCCTAATTTTTTTATAAAACTAAAAGAAAGTTTTTATCAGGAAACAGATTTAAATAATAAAAAACATCCTTTATCAAAAGAAGAAAAGGAGATGTTAAAAAAATATCAAAACAAATATCCAACAATTTATCACTTAAGAAATAAACTAATAATCAATCCTGAAAAAGAAGATATTCGTCTAGTGTATTTAACAATTCATCATATTGTTAAATACCGTGGTAATTTTAATCTTAATATGGATAATTTTGATGTTAATAAACTTAATATTCAAGAAAAAATAGAAGAAGTTTTTAATACAATTTTTGAACTTTGCCAAGATATTTACGGAGTATCAGAACCGCAAATTGAAGCATATTTAATTAATGAAATAGAAAATATTTTAATCATCGAAAGTAAAAGTGACAAGAAAAAGAAACTTGAAAAAGTTTTTGAAACCATTTTTCACAAGCGAGTTAGTAAAGAACTTGCTAACGCTTTATGCGGCTACCAAATTAATTTAGAAAACCTATTTGCCACTGAACTCGAAAATAATAAAAAAATTGATTTTAATTCAAGTGACATAGATGATAAATTATTAGAGTTAGAAAGAGAATTAGATGATAAAATAGAAGTTATAAATAGTCTGAAAGAATTATATGAAATGGTAACTTTAAAAATAATATTTAAAGATCAAGATAATTGTAGTATTTCAAATTTAATGGTTAATAATTATAAAAATCATGAAACAGATTTAAAAATAGTTAAAAATCTGATTAGACCATTTAGAAAAGAATATAAAAGATTATTTAAAAATATAGTAGATGATACTCAAAGAGAAACTCTATGCTTATATACTAAATATACTAGAAATCATATTTCAAACACGGATTTTTCAGATGAAATTAAAAAAGTTTTAGAAAATATAATCAATGTTGAAAATGAAAAAGAAATTACAAAAATAATTGAAAAAATTAATAATGGAAAATTCATGCCGAGAATAACTGATACTTCAAATGGTATGTATCCTTATCAAATAAATTTAGCGGAACTTCGAATTATTCTTGAAAATCAAGGAAAATATTATCCTTTTTTACTAAATAAAGTAGATGATGAATATAAAATCGAAAAATTATTAAAATTTAGAATTCCTTATTATGTTGGTCCGTTAGTTAATAAAGAAAATAGTCAATTTGCCTGGATGGAAAGAAAATCTAATGAAAAAATAACACCTTATAATTTTAATTCGGTTGTTGACATCAGACAATCCGCTAAAAATTTTATTTATAGAATGATTGGTAATTGTTCTTATCTATTGAACGAAAAATCAATACCAGCAAACTCAATTTTATATTCAAAATTTAAAGTTTTAAATGAATTAAAACAAATAAAAATAAATGATCATAGAATAGATATTGAATTTCAACACAAAATATATAAAGATTTTTTCTTAAAAAACAAAGGAAGTTTAACTGATAAAAAATTTAAAAATTATTTAAGAACAACAAATGAAATTAATATGTATATTGAAAATAATGGTGTTGAATTAAATATAACTGGGTATTCTAGTGATAAAAAATTTGCCAACGATATGAATTCTTATTTGGATTTTTTTGGAGAAGATGGTTTATTTACTGATACTGATTTCAATACTTATGATGCTGAAACAATAATTGAACTTATAACAGTTTTAGAAGATAAAAATATTTTAAAAGAAGAAATTCTTGAATTATATCCAAAACTTGAAAATAAAATTTCCAAAATACTTAGTTTAAAATATAATGGATGGAGTCGATTATCTAAAAAATTATTAAATGCAAAATACTATCAAGATCAAGAAACTTTTTCTAAAAAATCAATTATGGATTTAATGTGGGATTCTAATGAAAATTTCATACAAATTTTAAATAACCCTAAATATAATTTTCAAAAAATGATTGAAATAGAAAATAATCAACAAGAAAATATAGAACTTAATTATTCATTAGTATCAAATCTTGCTACTTCGCCTGCCAATAAACGAGGAATTTATCAGGCTTTAAAAGTAATAAAAGAAATAATTGATTATATGGGATATGAACCATTGAATATTTCTATTGAAATGTCCAGAAGTCATGATAAAAAACAAAGAACAGATGATAGAAAAAAAAGATTATTAGATTTATATGATAAAGCAAAAAAAGATATTGAAAATTATAAAAAATTAAAAGATGAATTAAAAAATCAAGAAAAAATTGAATCCGAAAAACTTCTTTTATATTTTATACAAGAAGGAAAAAGTTTATATTCAGGAAAAGATATAGATATTAATTACTTATATTCTGATGAATATGAAGTAGATCATATTCTTCCGCAAACTTTAATTAAGGATGATTCAATTGATAATAAAGCCTTGGTTTTAAGAGATGAAAATCAAATAAAACGTGATAATTTAGTATTACCAAGTGAATTTAAAAAACATCATTTATGGTGGAAACATTTAAAAGATATTAACCTAATTTCTTCAAAAAAATACTATAATTTAATTCGTGATAAATATACTGATAAAGATATTGAAGGTTTTATAAATCGTCAATTAGTTGAAACTAGGCAAATTACTAAGCATGTTGCTAATATTATAAAAAGTTTATATAAAAATACTAATGTTATTTATTTAAAAGCTAGTATTTCTCATAACTATCGGGAAAGATTTAAACTTTATAAATATCGTGATTTAAATGATTTTCATCATGCACACGATGCTTATTTAGCCATTACGTTAGGAATTTATCAAAATAAGTATTTAAAAACTAAAATGAATAGATTTGAATTTAGGGATTTAGTAAGTAAACTAATATTAGAAAACCGTTATAATGAATTAAGATATGGCTATGTTGTTAATAGTATTGATAATGATTTTATTAAAGTTAATGATGAAACCGGTGAAGTATTATTAAATATAGATGATTTTACTAAAAAAATAGAAGATACGTTGTATCGAAATGATATTTTAATAAGTAAAAAAGTTGAATATAAAACTGGTGAATTTTATAATCAAACTAAAAATAAAAAAGGAAAAGTAGGAGTTCCATTAAAGAAAGGTTTAGATACTAATTTATATGGGTCTTATACTAGTTTAAATCCATCTTATGCCCTTGTTGTTAAATATCAAAAGAAAAACAAAACAGAACAAAGAATGATTGGTATACCAATTTATATTGATATTCAAAATAATCAGGAAATAACTTTAAATTATATAAAAGATTTACTTGAACTTGATGATGTAAAAACAATCGAAATCTTAACTGAAAAAATCCCTTTTTATTCGGTAATTGATTGGGAAGGACAAATTTGTTCTTTAGTTGGAGCAACTAATAAAGTTGAAGTTTGTAATGCTTTAGAATTTAAGATAGAAAAAGATAAACAAATTAGATGGAAAAATACTTTAAATAGATTATTTAATAATAAGAAAAAAGCAATCGAAGATCTAGTTTATAATAATCAATTAGATGTAATATTAAATTATGTAATACAGAAAATAGAAACTGAGTATAAGTTATATCAAAATTTAATTCCGGAATTAAAAGAATATATTAATGATAATTCATTAGAAATTTTATCTATCGAAGACAAAGAAAAAACTTTAAAAGAATTATTTAAATTATTAAAATTTAATAGTCAAACAGCAAATTTAAAACATTTTGATGCCTCTAGTGCATTTGGAAAAAAACATAATAGAATTATTTCAAATGCAACTATTATAAATAAATCGCCAAGTGGTTTAAAGGAACAAAGATATGAGTTTTAGGACTGTTGTTATTACTAAACAAGCAAAAATAAGTTATAAAAATAGATTTTTAGTAGTAAAACAAGATATAGATGAGAAGTATATTCATTTATCAGAAATAGATACGATAATAGTTGATTCTATTTCCGTATCTATTTCCTCTTATCTTTTAAAAGAATTAGTAAATAATAAAATAAATATTATTTTTTGTGATGAAAAACATAATCCTTTTGGAGAATTACAACCTTTTTATTCAAGACATAATTCAAGTAAAAAAATAACTAACCAAACTAAATGGACTATTAAAGAAAAAGATAATCTCTGGATGTTTATTGTTAAAAATAAAATAACTAATCAAGCATTTTTACTAAAAAAAATTAAAAATAAACAAGCTAATTTAATATTTAGTTATATAGATGAAGTTACAATTGGTGATAAAACTAATAGAGAAGGGCATGCGGCTAAAGTTTATTTCAATGCTTTATTTGGTAAAAAATTTGTAAGAGGAGAAAATGATAATATTAACATTGCTCTTAATTACGGATATGCAATTTTACTATCAACAATTAATAAAGAAATTGTTAATAATGGTTATTTAACCCAACTTGGAATCCATCACAAAAACGAATTTAATCCATTTAATTTAGCCTGTGATTTAATGGAACCTTTTAGGATTATAATTGATTCATTTGTATATTATAATAAAGAAAGAGAATTAGATACTAACTATAAGTTAGATATTGTTAATATTTTCAATAATACATATTCTTATAATAAGAAAAAATATACTTTAAAAGATATAATAACTTTATATGTAAAAAATACTTTAGAATATTTTGAAAATAAAAAAGAATATAAGGAATTTATTTATGAGGGATAGAGTAGTGAGAACAATAGTTTTCTTTGATTTACCAAATGTTTATTTAAAAGACAAAAGAAATTATTTATTATTTAGAAAATATTTATTAAACGAAGGTTTTATAATGATGCAAGAATCTGTTTATTCAAAAATTGTTTTAAATCAAGAACAAGCAAAATTATTAATCGAAAGATTAAGAAAAAAAGCACCAAAAAAAGGAATAATTCAAGTTTTAACAATAACTGAAAGACAATATGCCAAAATTGAATTTATATCCGGTGAATCTAATACCAAAATTATTAATAGTGAAGATAGGTTAGTGGTATTATGAATCTAAAAATAAGTTATTTTGATAATAATCTTTCTTTTAATAATGAATCTATTCAAGTAATTGAAATTGAAAATAAAAAAATGTTTTATAGATTAATATCTGATTTAGTTTTACTTAAAAACGGTGAAAAATTAAATGAATTGTATTTTTTTGATGATAAAAATGAAGAATTAAATATTGGAAGTAGAGTAGAGGTATATGTTGATTTTTTTCAAATAGATTTAAATTCTAAGAAAAACATCAGTGCTTTAACTAAAAAGATTTCTAGTAATTTAACTGATATAGAAAAAGATGAATTATTTAATAGTTTTAAAAAATTATATAAAAGTTTTAATAGAATATTAAATGAATTTGAATTACCGATTGTTATCAATGATAATTTAATTATAGAAGATATATTAAAATTATTTAAAATATCTTTTAAAGCAAGTAATGATCTATTAGATAATTTATTACTGTTGATTGAAATAGAAAAATCTTTAAATTTAAATGAAATTTTATTCTTTATTAATTTAAAACAATATTTAAATAAAGATGAATTAGAAGAATTATATAAATATGCTATTTATAATAGTATAAAAATTGTTTTAATTGATAGTCAAAGTTATGGTGCTACAATTAATTATGAAAAAAAATTAATTATTGATAATGATTTAGAAGAATATGTGTTATAATATAATTAAGAAATGTCATTTAACCATTTAAAATATTCAGTATTCTCTATGTACTGACTAAATAGAATTAATTAATTTGAGGTTTTAGTTCTATGACATTTTAAATGGTATTAAAACCCTTTCTAAAAGTGTTATGATACAACACTAGTTTTAGTTCTATGACATTTTAAATGGTATTAAAACACTACTATTGATACTTTAAACGAAACTATTGTTTTAGTTCTATGACATTTTAAATGGTATTAAAACGAAGATAATGAATATGTAGCACCATTATTGGTTTTAGTTCT
>JAFURC010000023.1 GCA_017472015.1 Bacilli bacterium | reverse complement strand
GGTTCTCCTCCAAGTTAGTTGAACTACACTAAAATTTTAAGACGGAGTAAGTCGAAACCGCATCGACCATACATCTGTCTTTTTATTACTTTTGTTTTATTATTAAAACCTTCTGTTACACCATTACTATATTCATAAATAATTGCATTTTTTACAGCTTCTAAATCACTTTCTATTAACTCAACAAAACTATTTAGTTCAGGCACGTTTAATTTCTTTGCTTTTTCTAACCAGTCATCAAGACTATCTGGTTTTTTAGAAAATAATACAACTTTAAATTCTTTTTTTAATTCAATTATTTTTTTCAATTCCTCATTTTGATTCAAATAAAATATTAGGTCTTTTTTTAAATTTTCATCTTTAATATCATCAATATCATAAAAGAATAATTTTTTAATTTTACTTCTTTTAAGATATGTTGTATTATTTTTTATTTCAGTTCTTATACCTTTCATATGCATGTTAAGAACAGTCATTTTTCCTTTATAGCCATTTTCTTTCATTATTTCATATATTTGCTTTGTTTTTTTTCCTTCTATAATTAATTCTTTAATAAGAGGAATAAAAGGATCTAAAATACAATTACTATCTCTCACTGGAGGAGATGTTAAGGACAAGTAAATATTCAAAGTAACTCTAGTGATATTTAGTTTTTCAGCAATAGATCTTTTAGTATTACCTGCTGCATAAAGCGACTTTGCTTCTTTAATAATTTCCCATTTCCTATTTGCAGTATCT
This sequence comes from Bacilli bacterium, assembly GCA_017472015.1. Taxonomy (GTDB): domain Bacteria; phylum Bacillota_I; class Bacilli_A; order RF39; family UBA660; genus RUG591. The sequence goes on along the minus strand of JAFURC010000023.1, from coordinate 3,208 downwards.
ATTTTGTTTTTTTGTCTTTTTGTTAAATTCTCTTCTTTATTTGAATTATCGGCATCTTTTATCAATTTTACTCTATCTTTAACAGTTCGTTTTAAATAATTACACAAATCTTCAGTAAAATTTTTTTCTATATGAAATCTATCTACTATTTGTTTAGCAGTTGGTAAAGCCTCTGTAATAGCATTCTTATAAGTAAGAGAAAAATCTCTAGTTACAGTTTCAACATTAAGAAATTTTTTTAATATTTCTATAACATCATCTTTTTCTCTTGAATTAATTGTTTCAATTTTTTTATGTTTATCATTATCAACTAGAATAGAATTATATATTTCTCTCTTCTTAGAAGAATAATCATCTATGCCTATATTTTTAGCATCATAATTTATTGTTAATTTAGTTTTTTTTTACTATTCTAAGTACAGTATTACTTGACACATTAATTCCGATATCTTTTAAATTTCTAACTGTATCCATTGAATTATCTCTAAGTCCCATTTTATTTATATAGTCATCTAATCTCTTAGTTCTAACTGCTTTAGGAAAAACAAAATCAAATCTTTCTCCAAAAGTTTTGTGATTACAATTTGGGTTAGTACAAAAGAATTTTCTCACAATCAACAATAGTTTTACCTCATTATTTTGAATAGGCAAATCTACTATTGTACGAGTATACTTGCTATGAATACTTGATGATAATTCATTACAATAAGGACAAGTACTGCTGTTTGAATTTTTTTCGCATGTTATATAAATTTCGTTTTCAATTCTTTTATATTCTTTTGCTATTAAATCTTCATCTAAATCTTTTAATAATTCTTCTAATTTCATTCCTAATTTCCTCATTCTTATATAATTATACATCAATTTTTAACACAATTCAACTAACATGGAGAAGAACCAATTATTAATGTAACTTTAATTGTGCTAAATCTTTATTGTATTATGCTTCAAAGATATAATCAAATTAGAATTAATCAAATTTTAAAAAAAGGTAAAGGTAGAGAACAAAGACAAAAAGATCTAGTTTTGAAAAAAATCGAAAATGAAAAAGAATTAACTGAATATTTAAATCATAAAATTGTAGATAAAAATGAAGAATTAAATATTAGTTTAGAAGAATTTTTACAAGTAGCAACATTGGAGCAATTAAAAAAATATAAAGAATCTTTAGAATATATAAAAAATCTTTGTAGCCAAGAACCAGAAACCACTTTAACAGAGAGGGAATTTCCTCTTGAAAATGGTAAAACTTTAAAATTAGAATTAAAAAAACTATCGAAAATTAATTACTTTCGATAGTCTTTTTACATATAAATTAATCCACATATAAATGATGCTACCATTATTACTATTAAACAAATCGTAATAATTTTAACAGTTTTCTTTTTCATTCTACACCTCAAAATAATTATAACTTTAAATGTAATTTATTTCAAGTATGTGTAAAAAAAACAAAATAAATTATTTTAAAAATTAAGTTTTATTTATAATAAATTATTATTGAAAATATAGAAAAAGTATTATATACTTACTATATAATATTGGGAGTTTAATATGAAAGATAAATCAAAGAAAAAATCTAAAATAGCAACAAGTAAAAAAAACTCAAATAAAAAAAAGAAAATAACTAAGAATAATAATTCAAGTAAAATAACAAATAAAAATAACTCAGATACAAAAAGAAAAAATATAAAGAAGATAAAAGAAAATAATTTAATAAAAAATAAATTTAATTTACATATTTTAATTACATTTTTTATTTTAATACTAGTAGTAGCTTTTTCATATTCAATATTTGATTATCAGTTTATTACTACTAATAATAATTTAATATTAGGTGAATTATATTTAAATTATTCTAATGGGAATACAATAACATTAGATAATGTTATTCCAAGTGATACTTATCCTGAGGCGTATTTTGAATTTAGTATAAATGGTAAAAATACTTCTTCTAAGGATGTGTTGTATGAAATTAGTTTAAGCCATGGAAGTGATTTAGCTAATAAAATTAGAATTGATGATCGTTTTTTAAGGTTTCGATTAGTTGAAGTAATTGATAATACTGAAGAAGTAATTTTGAATGATGTGGCATATTCAAGTATAAATAATACAACAATTCATCTAGATGGAATTAAAGAAAAAACTTTAGAGGAAGTAAATAAAGTTTATAGATTATATGTTTGGATAAATGGCGTTTTAATAGGTAATCTTGAAACAGCTGATTATACAAGTGAAGAATGGGAAAATATTTATGCTAATATTAATGTAAACGTTAGAGCAAATACTAGCACCAAAACTTATCGAGTCAATTATCATCCAAATCGTTTACCTGATGAGTATCAAGAAGTAGAATACATAGAAAGTTTTGGAAATGAATATATAATAACAGATATTATTCCTCAAGAAGAAATGGGAATAAGTATCAAATATCTAAATTCTAATTTAAATTCCGAACAAGTCTTACTTGGAGCGAGTAATTTGGATAATTCTAGTTATTTAATTGGAACTATTAATGATAAAATATATTATGGTTGGAACTTAATAAATAAAAATTTAACGAGAAATACCGATGAAAGCAATATCAAATCTTTACGATTTAATTATTTAAATAATAAAAAAGTGGAATTAAATGATGAAATTTTAGTTTCAAATTTAGAGGATATTGATTTAAATATTACTAGTCCAATTTCTATATTTGCTTTAAATAAAAATGATAATATAACTTTAAATTCAAGTATAAAATTATATGAATTAAAAATATCTTTAAATGATGAACTTAAATATAATTTTGTTCCTTGTTATAATAAAAATAATAACGAAGTAGGTTTATATGAAATAATAACTGGAAAATTTTATTCAAGTTCTGGAACTGGAGAATTAAAAAATGGGAAAGATAAAGTAATTTCTCAATATATGATTTATGATAATTCTCATCAATTAAAGGAGAATATTTTTGAAAATAAATATGAATTTTATAGATGGAATACAACTCCTTCAGGAACAGGTGACTTTTATACACCTAAAGAAGTTGTCAAGAATTTAACTAATCCAGGAGAAGTTATCGGTTACAGTTCAGTCAAGAAATAGATAAATATTAGCGTCTATTTCTTTTTTAGTATAATTATAACTTATTTTTAGAGAAAATAATAGACTTTTATTTACGTGAAATTTATGAAATAATGGAAACATGAAAGGTAGTGATTCT
>JAFURC010000022.1 GCA_017472015.1 Bacilli bacterium | reverse complement strand
TATATATGAATATCAAGATTTTTCTTTAAGACATTATGTAAAGTTTACAAAAAAGAATTAGACTTTTACTTTCTAATTCTAGTTATTATATTCCCTACATTTCTCTTCTAATAAAGGAAAATTACAACATCTATCTTCGACATTTTTTGGTAACTTTTTATTTTTATATAGATTATATAATAATTTTGATTTAGTTAAAACTTCTTTTTTATTAGATGTTAACCAACGTAATTGATTTCTTAATAAATTTATTCTAAATATTTCATTTTTATCATTAGTTTTTTTATTTAAATCAAATTCAATATAATTATTTTTTTCAACTGGAATCATATTATTAAAGTTAATTACTCCATATATACCATCATTGATTTTTAGTAAATCAAGTGTATTTTTTAATAACTTATGTTTAGGTTTTGGACTTGATAAAGGAGCAAAATATTCACAATTAGAAACCATAAATAAAACACCAATAAATGGTCTTAAATCTTTTCTTCCAGCATTATAAGGAACTTTATTATCAAAAGTTCTTAAGTAATCACAATATTTTGAATCAACTTTTACTATTTTAAAACTTTTATACATCATATCACCAAAAGCAATTATATATTATTTTTTATAAAAAGAAAAGACTAGAGTTTGCTCTCTAGTCACTTTTTTAGTTGCCATTTATAGAGCTGGCTTCACTCACTTTTTTAATTGCCATTTATAGAGCTGGCTTCACTCACTTTTTTAGTTGCCATTTAAGGCTGGCTTCACCTGCTTTTTTAATTGCCACAATGAGCATTATTATTATATGCACTTTGGCAGGACATAATCACTTATGTGCTAATAATATACTATTTTTTCGCTAATTTGTCAATAGCAGCAAATTTTAGTCCTTTAAATTATACTATTTAATAAGTCATACCGCCCCATTCAACAGCAACAAAACCATTTCTTTCAAAAGATGTTAATTTTTGTTCTTTAATTTTTGTATAATCATTTACTCTTTTAATATGAATAGATACACGTAAAAGTGAATCTGGTGTTGGTTCAATAATTAATTTGTTAGATTTTTCTCTTTCTTCAGTTAATTCAAAATAAACTAAACTTTTTTCATTATTTTCTAAAATTGGTAACCAATACATAATAAATTCATTTCTTTCTTTATTATTAAGTCCAATTATCTCTAATTTTTCTTCTAAAAAATCAATTGCATTTTCTTTGGTTACGTAAAATCCTTCATCAAAATTAACTTCATTATATCTAGTTTCATCCCAATAAAGAGCATAGTAATATTTATTATCTTTATCAAATAAATCGCCATTTGGATTAGCTAATACTTCCCAACCATCATTATATTTAGGATAAGTAGTTGTTAAATATTCAGGATATTGGAAACTTACTTTAACATTTGTTGATTTTGTTGGATATAAATATAAAACTGGTTTAGCACGACCACCTACTGGTTCCTTTATATTATAAGTTTTAAGTTCATTAGTTTCGGCATCATAGCAATATTCAATTCCATAATCACCATTAGCATCTTGAGTTTCATAATTAATTACTAAGTAAATTCCTTCGAATTTTTCATTTTCTCCCATTGAATCCAAAGTTTCTCTATCATAATAACCAGATGTATATTGATCATAGTAATAATTATCTTGCCATGCTGTAATTAATTTATTATCATTTTTTTCAAAATTAGAAATATATAAATTATTCTTATTCTTGTAAACTACATATTTATCAATTAAATCAATGATATTATCAAATGATTTATTTGTAGAAACTAAATTACCATTTATATCATATTTTTTTACAACATTATTATCTACTAAATATAAATTATCCGCAACAACAGAAACTTTATAATTTTCTACTGCCCCATCAAATATAACTTGCTTATTATTATCATAAATTTTATTTATAAAATCACTATTACAACCTCTTCTTTCAAAAAAATAATACTTATCTTTGTAATTTTGTAATGAATAATAAAAACCACAAGCATCGTCAAAATTTTCAGATAACTCAATTTTTTCTTCATTGGTATTCAATAAATAACTTGTCGAGTCATCTATTGAGGCATTTATTGCATTAATATAATTCTCATCTAAAAAATTAATCAATTCATATTGTCCATCATATAATTTCATATTTTTCAAAACATTATAATAACCAACTTTATTATTTTGTAATTTATAGACAATTCCCGCAACTTCATTTTTTTCATTATTTAAATACAGATTATAATCTATATAGTTATTTTCTAAATCAATATTTTTTATTTCTTTTGTTTTAGCATTATAAATTTTTAAACCGTTATCATCATATAGAATAAATCCATTATCTGATTTAACAAAAGTAGCATCTGAAGTTTCCGTTTTTATTGTATAAACAACATCTTTACAAGTATTATCGTTATTACTATTACAATATGAAATATCACTTTTTAACACATTTAAAGTATAATTAGTATTACTATTATTAGCATCATTTTTTAATACTTTATCATAGACAATAAATCCACCTAAACCTAGTACTAATACTATTAAAATAATAACTATTGGTATTAAATTATTTTTCTTTTTTTCCATTATTAACATCTCCTTTTTATACCTTTATTATATATATATATATGAATATCAAGAGTCTTCGTTATAAAAAAGTGTAAACTTTACAGAATAATAAGTGTTATTTTATCTTTGATTTATTTCCTAAATAATCATCGATAGTATTAGTTTGCATATTTAAATATTTACAAACTTCATTTATTTCCGTTTCTAATTCGTAAACATCTTGATCAAGAGGAACTTTGAAATAACAAGTATTAATTGCATGCACATTTAATAAATCCGAAAATCTTCTTAAAGGACTTGTTGTATGGGAATAGTAATCTAAATCTAAACCTTTATGACCTTCATTTATTCCTGAATAATAAGATTTTGGTAAATTACCTTTTATACTTTTAATCATATTTCTTAATTCTATATTATTAGGATTATTTAGATAATCATCTAGTAAACTAATCCAATATTCATCTATTTTATGACATCTATAAACATATGGTAAATTATGTTCATGAAAATACTTAGCCATATAATAACCTGTTAAAATCATGGAATAAGAAACTAAATTATGAGAAAATCCCTTTGTTTTTTCTGTATGAACATTTCCTAATTCTTCTTTCATTTCATGATATAATCTAACATTTTTAAACATCTGTTTTAAAGAAGAAACTAGGTTATCATAGTAAGTTAGCATATGTTCTTCTTCTTTATTAGTTCCACCTTTACTATAAATATCATTTATATAATCATAAGTTAATTTATCTGATACATTTATAATAGTATTTAAAACATAAAAATTAACAATATTAAAATTTTTATCTAATTCAAAACAAAAAGTTTTAGTAAGTCTATCTTGACCTTTTACTAAAGATAATTTATCTCTTCCAAATATTAAAGGTAACATATTAATTGTTTCATCACTTTGATAGATTGTTGTTCCTCTGCTTTTGGCTTCTTTTATAGTATCTGATTCATAATCAAGCACTCCTAAAGGATCAGATATATGAACTTTAAATAAAGTATTACCATTTTCTAATTTTGAATAAGATATGCCATCATCTAAAACTTTAGCCCCATCATCATCTATTGTTATAATATGATCATATAATCTAACTCGAGTACTTAAAGAAACTGGTATTTTAAATAAATCTAAATCTTCTTGAATTATTTTTGGATTATATTTTGGAATATTAAATAATTTAAATAAATTACCTTTATTATTTATTTGTTCTATAATAAACTTTATTTTTTTTATTGTATTTGAATATAAATTCTTTTTATTATTAATAAAAGTTAGTAAAGTATTTATTATATTATCTTTCATTTGATCGGTAAGATCAAATGTTTCTGTTAACAGAAACTTGTTAATTACTCTTTCATAATAAACAATTGAATCTTTGTCTTCAATTATTATTTGTTTTATATATTCTTGGATTAATTCTTCAAAAATAGATTTTGTATCTTTTTTAGAATTTAAAATATTGGGATTTTTTTCAATTAATTTATCAAGATATTCTAAAGACTTTATTTGGAATATTACTTCTTTTAATAAATCATATAAACTTTCTTCTTCTATATCTATATCATTAGGTTCTTTTTTATTATCTTTTAGCATATTATCTAAGCTTTCATAAATAATTCCAAAGTATTTTCGATCGTTTTTTATCAAAGAATTTAATTGTTTTTTTAAAATACTTCTTAAAGTTATAATATTTTTTCTATGTAATTGTTTAGTATTAACACTTAATTTTTCATATGTTTTTTGAAGATAATCAGCAGCTTTTATTAAATAACTATAATCTTCACCATCTTTATATTCTATAATTGATTCTTCAATTAGATTTAAAAGACATAAAAAATAAGAGTTTAGTTCAAGATTTAAAAGTTTCATACATATATTAATACTACTAGCATCCTCTATTACTTTTACAACTCTTGTTAATCTCTTATTCATGTTATTCGCTCCTTCTATTAATTCCAATTAAACTAACTTCTTCAGTTAAAAATTTAATTCTTTCAATTATTCTTCTGGCTTTTATTTTATCTGATGTGGACATATTTATTTGTAAATGGTTTTCAAGTTCTGTGATAGTTAAATTTGAAGTAAAAAATGTTGGCAGTTTAAAATCCATTCTATATTGTAAAATACTTCCTAATATTTCATCTCTTGCCCAATCAGTTAGTTTCTCTGCTCCTATATCATCAATTAATAAAAGAGGAACTGTTTTTATATTATCAAATAATTCTTTATATTCAGATCCATCTCGTGAGAATCCTGCTTTTAAACTTCTTAAAAATTCTGGGAAATAAATTATCGCGCTTTTATAATTTAATTTAGCAAGTTCATTGAATAAAGCGGCTATTAAATAAGATTTACCAGATCCGAAATTACCATTTAAATAAATTCCTTTCACTTGCTTTTTATCTTTATAATTATCATAAAAAGATTTGATTTTTTTTATTATTTCTAATCTATTTCTATCATCTTTATAAATATTCTTGAAGTTAGCACTTTTAATCATAGCTGGTATTTCATAGAAATAAATATTTTTTAAATATTCATTTTGCTTATCAACTTTTTCTTTATATTCACATTTTTGATATGAAAAATTAATGGAATTTTCTAATACTTTAGGTGTTAAACAATAACCTTTCATATTATTTTTACAACTAAGTAAGTTCTTGCAATTCTTGCAATTTGAGTGTTCTAAAGCACTTTCGTTTAATCTTGTTGTATACTTCATTTTAATATTTGAATCAATTTCTAAACTATTAACTAATTCTAAAAAGTTTTCATCATTTAAACATTTAGAATAGTTAACTTTTAATAAATTATTATCTTGACTTTTTAAAATTAGTTTTTCCATATTCCTCCTAATAAATTGTATTTTTATAGTTATTTAATAAATTTTGACAATCTTGGTTAGTTATTTTTTTGATAGTTAATATATCTTTTTGTTTTCCTTCTAAAATGTTATAGATCAAGTCATCTCGAAAACCGATTTTAGAAACTTCTAGTCTATCTGTTCCATAATAAATTTCTTTGATGTTTGCCCAAATTATAGCCGATAAACACATTGGACATGGTTCACTTGTTGAATAAATTTTACAATCTGTTAAGTCATAGGCATTTAAAGTTTTACATGCATCTCTTATTGCCATGACTTCTGCATGGGCGGTTGGATCATTATTTTTTAAAACCTTATTGTGCCCTACTCCAATTATTTTTCCATTTTTATTGACAACAACGGCTCCAAATGGACCACCTTCATTATTTATAACTCCATAATTTGCTTCTTGAATTGCATATTTAAAATATTCTTGCATAATTCACCTTCAAAAATAATATATCACAAAAAGTACTTGATAACAATTACATTAAGTTTAATTTTATTTTTTTATTTTTTGCTTGACATTTGAATAACAGTATTTTGGTAAAAATACTTCAGAATCTAATATTTTATTTAATTCATCTAAAGTTATTTGAACTTTTCTAATTGAATCTTTATATTGATCAGTAAACTCTAAAAGAAAATTAAATTCATTTGTATTAATTGATTTTCCTAATAAAACTTTTATATTTCCATGAGCTAAAGCATTTCTAATTATTTGAATTATTCTTATTTTTTCTAAAGTATTGTTATCTATATCTGGATATCTTTTTTGGATATTAATAACATCTGTTGAATTATTAGCTAATAATTTAATACAATCTATATTTATTTCTAAATTTTCATAATCAATATCTAAAAATTCACTTGATTGTAATCTATATAATATTAAATATGATTTTAATAATGATAAAACAATATAAAAACCTTCCTGACAATAGTTACGGTTATTTAAATCGATAAATGAAAATTGATTATTATTGATTTTATATAAAAAATCACATATGTATAATATCCAACTACTAAGATAATTTTTAGTATTAAAAATTAAACTACAAAGTTCAGTAACATAATTTTGTTTAAATGTTTGATTTAATTTATAGAAATCATTACCATAACTATTTTCTATATAACCACTAATAAAATCTATTTGATTTTTAGATAATTTATTATTAGATACTTCTTTAACTTTACCATCTAAACTATCGAGTATACGAATATCAAGTTCATATTTTTCATTTCGATGTTTCAATAACAACTCATCATAAAAATTGTAATCGTTATTATCTAAAACCAAATCAATAATTTCTAAGTTTTCTAAATATTTTCTAAGACTAGAATAATTTGTAATATTTATTTTAGAATCCGTTATAAATAGCATATTATTAGTAACTAAACCTGAACCAATATTATTTCCAAAATAATTCATTGCAAATTGTAAAAAATTTAAAAAAATTATATCTGCTTCAAAATAACTTTTGTTTTTTATATTAATGGTATCTAAAATATCATTATAATTTATTTGAAATTCACTATGTAAAAAAGCATTTCTTACAATTTTTAAATATTCTAAATTCGTTATTTCCTTATTACCTTGTTTTTTTATAACTAACCAATTATCAAATATTGTATTTTTAATTCTTAACTGTTCTAATTCTGATTTTAATTTTTGGGAATCATTGAATTTAATTAAATTTAAAATATCAAAATCTAATTTATTTATTTGGTATTTTATATCATAAAGTTTTTCAATTTCTTCTTTATTTAAAGCCATTAAAGTTATTAAAGAGGTGACAAGTAAACTTAATATTTGTTCATTAATAACTCCTTCATTATTTTTAAGTTCTAATTTCTTTTGAACAATAAATTCAATAGTTTTATCTGGATTTATTAATAAATGAAAATGATCTTCTAATTGTTTTAAAATAGCACATGATCTTCTATAATATTTTTCTCGATTTGTCATATAACCCCCACATAAAAAATTATTTAATATTATACCATAATTTTTTTATATGTAGTAAAAAAGTTGCATATTTGATGTGAACCCTGTTTAGTAGACATCATAAAAAAGTCAGTAGATTAAAAAGAGAAAATTATTTTTCTCTTTTTGTGTAAGTTTTTCTCTTTTTCTTCGTTTTTGACTTTAATCTAGTTGAGTTGTAAAATAATATCCAGT
>JAFURC010000021.1 GCA_017472015.1 Bacilli bacterium | reverse complement strand
CATTAATCTAAAATCTGAAATCCTGATAGAATCAGGAAGTGGTATTAAAAGTGACCCGTATGAAATAAAATTAGTTGAAACAACAGAAACGGAAGAAGTACAAGAGTAAGAAACGGTGATACTAATCTAGTAGATAGTAATTAAATCTCCGGAATAGTTTTGAATAAACTATTTCGGAGTGATTAAAAATTAATTTTGGTATAATCCGATTAATTATTCGGTTAATTATACAGGTGTAAGGTGTTGGTTCCTCGAACGTCTGGAATGTAAACAACAACATGTAGTTTCAAATTTTGTATGTATTTCTTGCAATAAATCTATTGGTTTATTGCAAGGAATATTATATATGTTATAAATTATATAAAATAATGAAGGTGGAATATGAATAGAAAAGGGCAAGCGTTAGTTGAGTTTGTATTAATTTTACCAATATTGATATTTATGATACTTAGTATTGTTGATATTGGTAGAATTATGATTATGAAGAATCATCTTGAAGGTTTAATAGGAGATATTGATGCTGAGACGACTAGTGTTAAAGATAAAGAATATGATGTTGAAGTAATTAGGAAAAATGAAGGAAATGATGTTGTTATTGAACTTGAGAGTTGTCTTGATGTAACAACACCTGGTCTTGGTAAGATAATTGGTGATCCTTGTTGTGTTAGTACTAGTCGTGTGTTTGGAGGAGAATATGAAAAGAACTAGAAAAATAACTAAGGAAGAAAGAGAAATATTACTTGGAATGCAACTTAGAAGTAAATTGTCTCTTCTTGTTTTGTTTTATATATTTGGGCTTATATTACCTTTATTTACTTGTATGGTAATTACTCTTAATTTTGAATATTTTTACTTTTTAATTATTTTATTATTTCTTCTTTATGTAATTATGTATTTAATACCAAGGCTTGAGAAGAATAATTATTTAAGTAATGATATTAAGTGTTTTGAGAGTGTTGTTGTTAGTAGTAAAAAGCATGATATTTACTATTATGTTTGTGAAATAAATGGTCTTGATGATGTATTTATTGATCATAGATATCCTGTTAATACTAAGTTAAAAAAAGGGTGTGAGGTAATTGTTATTATGGTTATGGGTAAAGATAAATACAAAGATTATATAATACTTGATAAGGAAACTAAAAAAGTTTTAAGTGATTATCGAACACGATTTGATATTATAGATTGTTGAGGTTATTATGAAAGATAATAAAGGAAGGGTAATTACTATTACATCAAGAAAAGGTGGAGTAGGTAAAACAACAACTTTGTTAAACTTAGCTGGTGTGTATAGTAATTTAGAAAAAAGAGTTTTAATACTTGATCTTGATTTATATTCAGGAAGTATTGCTAGTAGTTTGAATTTAAAAAATGATAAAACTATTCATAATTTAATTATGGATATTAGTAATAATCGTTTTAGTGAGTTTTATGATTATCCAGTTAAATATAATGATTATATAAGTGTTTTAGTTAGTTTAAAAGATCCAAGGAAAGCTAGTAATATTAATGTTAATTATATTGAACAAATAATTACTATGTCAAGACATTTATATGATGTTATCTTAATTGATACTAGTCATGTTTTAAATGAGTTAAATGTTGTTATTTATGATAATTCAGATACTATATTAAGTATTTTAAGTAATGATCCTAATGATTTAGTTAATACCAAAACTTTTGTTAATATAGTTAAAGATATAGAATTTTCGGACTTTCGAATATTATTAAATGAAAGTAATAGTTTAGAAGATAAGTATTTTACTTTATATGATATTAAAAGTTTTATAGGAAGAAATATTAATTATAGATTAGATAAAAGTTATTATGTTAAAAGTGTTGATAAATATGTAATGGAAGGTAAGATTTTAACTTTAAGTAAAGTTTTTGATAAGGATAAATATAAAAAGTTAGAAAAAATTAGTCTTGATTTACTTAAAGTGAATGAGTAAATAACTAGGAGGTTTTATGGGTAAAATTAAAAAAAGTTTTTCTAGTGAATTTCAAATAGATACAAGTAAAAAAGAAGAGTTTGTAGCTGTTTCTGATTATAATGTTTTTCATGATAAGAAAATGCTTGATGATTTAAGAAATCGAATTATTCAAAATATAATTGATAATAATATACCAAAGGATATGAATTTAAATGACTATATTAATATGGAAATTGATAATAGTTTAAATGGGGTTGAAATATCAAATTTTAAACGTAATCATATTTTTAATTTGATTGATAATGAAATAAATGGTTTAGGACCAATTACCGAGCTTTTAAAAGATAAAAATATAACCGAGATTATGGTTAATGCTCCTAATGAGGTTTATGTTGAGATTGATGGTAAATTAGTTAGGGATGAAAGTATTTCATTTATTAATTCCGATCATATCTTAAGAACTATTCAAAAGATTGTGCAACCTTTAGGAAGAACAATTGATGCCTCACAACCGATGGTTGATGCCAGACTTCATGATGGTTCACGTATTAATGCCATTATTCCCCCTTTATCTTTAAAGGGGCCAGTTTTAACTATTCGTAAGTTTAAAACAGATTTAAATAATATTGAAGATTTACTGCGTAATGGAACCATGACTAATGATATGGCTAAGTTTTTAGAAGCTTGTGTTAAATCAAAATTAAATATTTTAGTATGTGGAGGAACCGGATCTGGTAAAACCACAATTTTAAATATTTTATCAAGTTTTATAAGTGATAGTGAGCGTATTATAACAATTGAAGATGCTGCTGAACTTAAATTAAAACAAAGTCATGTAATATCTCTTGAAACAAGAATTAGTAATTATGATAGTAAAAGTGAAGTAACAATTCGTGACTTGGTTCGCAATTCTTTACGTATGAGGCCTGATCGAATCATTGTTGGAGAGGTTCGTGGAAGTGAAGCTTTTGATATGTTACAAGCTATGAACACAGGACATGATGGTAGTTTAACAACGCTTCATGCTAATGGATCAGTAGATGCCCTTAATCGTCTTGAAACCATGGTTTTAATGTCAGGAATTGAAATACCAGTTCCAGCTATAAGGGATTATATAGAAAATGCCATTGATATAGTTATTAATGTTTCAAGACTTAGTGACGGAAGAAGAAAAATCACAGAAATATGTGAAATAGATGGATTTGATGGAACTGATATTAAAGTTTCTAAAATATTTGTTTTTGAACAAACTGGTTTAACTGAAAATTATGAAGTAGATGGGGAATTTAAACTTGTAAATAAGAATATCAAATCAATTAAAAAGATTAAAAATAAAGGAATCGATTTAAAAGATATCTTTGGTGATTCTTATGAATAATCAAGTAGTAATTATCTTTCTTGTAGAACTTATTTTACTTTATTTAATTGCTTTAATATTTTATTATTTATTACTTCTTCGAAGAAGAATCATGATATTTGATAGATTAAATAAATATACGGTTTATAAACAAAAAAAAGAAACTAAGTTCTTTGAAGATTTCTTTAGTATGTATGATAAATTAATTAAATTACTTTCTAAATCTTTAACTAAATTAAAAATATTTAATACTTATTCTTTAAAATACAATAAATATATTAAAAAAGAAGAAAAAGAATATATATCTTGTATGGATTTTATTAGTAAAAAAGTCTTACTTAGTTTTATATTTATTATAACGGTTATTTTCTTTGATGTTATTAAATATCAACCAATTTCTTTTATACAAATAATGTTTTCAGGTTTATTTGGTTTCTTTACTTTAGATTTATTTTTAGTAACTCAAAATAAAATGTTAAAAAGAGAAAGAGAAAATGATTTATTAAAAGCAATTACGATTATGAATAATTCTTTTAAAAGTGGAAGAAGTATTATGCAATCAATTAAATTAGTATCAGATGAGTTGGATTCACCTCTTGGACTTGAATTTCGAAAGATGTATGTTGATTTAACTTATGGATTAAGTCTTGATGTTGTTTTTAAAAGATTTGAAAGTAGAGTTAAAGTAGAGGATGTAAAATATATAACGGCTTCTTTAACAATTTTAAATGATACAGGTGGAGATATAGTTAAAGTATTTGAAAGTGTTGAAAAAACTTTCTTTAATAATAAAAAATTAAAAGATGAACTTAATAATTTAACAGCATCTAGTAAATTACTTTATTATGTTTTATTATTTATTCCGATTGTATTTGTTTTAATGATTTATATATTAGATAATACTTATTTTTATCCTTTATTTACTAGTTTTATTGGGTATATGGTTTTAATTACTTGTATAGTAATATATATTAGTTATATAATTGTTATTAAAAAGATAATGAATGTAGGTGATATAAATAATGTTTAATCGAATTACTTCTTTATTATATCGAGATAAAACAATTGAAAAAATAAATAAAAAAATTAAATTACTAGGTAAAAATACTAAATATGATGCAATTACTTTTATGAATATTCGTGTTAGTACTAGTATTTTAGTCTTTTTTATGGTATTATATTTAATCGATTTTGGTTATATATTAGCACCTATTATTACTTATTTATATTATATATTCTTACCTAATCTTTACTTTGATCCTAAAATAAAAGAAAGAAAAAAAACTCTTGATTATGATGCTATGTACTTTTTTGAAATACTTGCTTTATCAATTCAATCAGGAAATAATTTAATAAATGCTTTAAAAGTAACTAGTCAAAGTATTGATTCAACTTTATCTTTAGAGTTTCGGGAAGTTATTAGAGAAGTTAATTTAGGTAAAACTTTAGAAGAAGCTCTTGATGATATGAAATCAAGAATTCCTAGTGATACAGTTAATAATATAATATTAAATATCAAGGAATCTAGTTTATTTGGTAATAATATAATTGATACTTTATATAATCAAATTGATTACATAAGAGATAAAATAGTTCTTGAAAATAGAGCCTATATATCTAAATTACCTCTTAAAATAAGTATAATTTCCGTTGTGTTTTTTATTCCACTTTTATTATTACTTATTTTAGGACCAGTTATTTTAAATTATTTTAGTTAATTTGTGCAACTTGTTGCAAAATTTATTTGGTTAATAATATAATAGAAAAAGAATTTGTGCACCTAGGTGCACATTTATAAATAACTAATAATATAAAGATAAAATTAATTTTTGCACCTAGGTGCAAAATTGAAATTTAGTTATGATAAATTAACTAATAAATAAAAAAAACAAGATGAATTTGAAAGGAGAAAATTATGAGTGGACATTCAAAATGGGCAACAATTCATAGAAAGAAAGGTTTAATTGATGCCGAGAGAGGAAAAATATTTCAAAAATTAGCAAAGGAAATTCAAGTTGCTGCTAAAGGAACTAATGGAGATCCGGATATGAATCCAGGACTAAGGATGATAATTGAAAAAGCAAGAAGCAACAATATGCCAAAGGATAATATCCAAAAAGCAATTGATAAAGCTATTGGAGCCGGAGGAGATATTAACTTTGATAGCATAAGATATGAAGGATACGCTCCTCATGGAATTGCTATTATGGTTGATACTTTAACTGATAATAAAAATAGAACTGCTATGCTTGTTCGTTCAACTTTAACTAAACATGGAGGGAACTTAGGAACAGATGGATCAGTTAGTTATATGTTTAAACGAAGAGGTGTAATTGAAATAGAAGCTAATAATAACTTTGATATGGTTATGGATTTAGCAATTACAGCCGATTCACTTGATTGTATTGATAATGAAGATAGTTATATTATTTATACAGAACCAGATAATTTTTTAAATGTAAAACAAGTATTTGAAGAAAATAATATTACAGAATTTTTAAGAAGTGAAGTAACTTATATTCCGGATAATGTTATTAATTTAGATGATGAAACTGTAGAGAAAGTAATGAATTTGATAAATGCTTTAGAAGATATTGATGATGTTTCAAGTGTTTACCATAATTTAGATATCTAATGAATTATCAAGTAGTACTAGATGAAACTTTAAAAAAATTAGATGGTAAAAAGAAGTTATTATTACATGCTTGTTGTGCACCATGCTCATCATATGTAATTGAATATTTAAGTGAATATTTTGATATTACAATTTTATATTATAATCCAAATATTGATACAGAAGAGGAATTTAATCATAGACTTCGTGAATTAAAAAGGTTTGTTAAAGAATTTAAAACTAAAAATCCTGTTAAAGTTATCTCACTTGGCTATGATAATAAGGAATACCTAGATGAAGTAGTAGGACTTGAAAAAGAATTAGAAGGTGGGAGTCGTTGTTATAAATGTTTTAAATTAAGACTTACAAAGTCTTGTTTATATGCGCGTAGTAATAACTTTGATTATTTTACAACAACTTTAACCATTAGTCCTTTAAAAAATAGTCGTATTTTAAATGAAATCGGTCATGATTTAGAACAAGAATATGGAATAAATTACTTATATTCCGATTTCAAGAAAAGAGAAGGGTATAAACGAAGTATTGTTTTATCAAATAAATATAATTTATATAGACAAGATTATTGTGGATGTCAATTTTCGAAAAATAAAAAAATTAAAACTTATTAGCAACCTTATGGTTGTTTTTAGTTTAATTTAATCTAAAACAATTTCAAGACCACAATTAATGCTTTTATCCGAGAAAATAATTTGGTTATCCTTTTTCAACATTATAGTAATTTCTTCTTTAATACTTTCTAATATATCTTTAGACATTTTACCTTTAACAGGAGCAATTAATTTAAGACCTTCATTAAAATTAGAATTTATATTTAAATAATATCTTCCTTTCTTTAAAGTTATATTTAAAGACTTATCATTAACATCATATTCAATTATTTTAGTATTATTATAGGTTGCAAATCGATATTCTTCTTCATCAATTATTAAGGAACAAATAATTCCTTTGAAATGAAATATTTTAAAGGGAATATTAGCAATTGATAACATGAAAGAGGCATTTGAATTTAAAAAATTATTTCCTTGAAGCCAAATATATGATTTTGGAAAAGAAGTACCAAAATCTTTTTCAATATAACCTTTGTTATTATTAAATTCAATTATTTGATTATTAATATTAATTTTACCATTTATAGTTGTTTGCATACTAAGAATAGCATGATTACATTCCATAAATGGAATAAAAGAAAATATCCCCATGATATTAGGATTTAAAAAATTATTTTTTATGTTAATATGATTAGAATAATTAATATTTCCAGATACTATTAAATTATTAGCATCATCTTTAATATCAATCAAAATTTTATCTTTTGAAAAAAAGTTATTACCAAGTTTTATATAAAATGGATTAAAACTATATTTAAATTCTTCAATATCATAATTTATATAATAAGATGAATTATTAGTAATAACTTGTATAAAAGCCTTTTTTTTATCTTTAGTTATACTAATTCCTGGAATAAAAGAAATTCCATCTTTTAAATTTGTATTTTTAAAATACCATCCTTCAAAATAATTTTTCTTTTTTTTTAGATATTTTTCTCCTTGAAATAATTCAGGATTTTTTATTAAATATAATTTCTTCATACTAATAATATACTAAGTTTATAATTAAATATTACTTGTATTAAGGGTAGAGGAAGTAATAAAAAGAATAATTATACTTAAATTTATTATATAGGTTTATAAGTTAGAATTTTTTGGCTGAAATTCTACCATGATATACACTTTTTTTAAAAAAATTGAAAAAAGTTGTTGACTTTTATTAAATATTTAGTATAATTGTAAATGTCTACTTTTGATTGACAAATGCGGATGTAGTTTAATGGTAGAACTTCAGCCTTCCAAGCTGACCACGTGGGTTCGATTCCCATCATCCGCTCCATTTTAGAAATATAAGAATTATCTTAACTGATAGTTCTTTTTTTTATCCCGTGGTCAGTTGAAGTAAAAAAATAATAAAAAAACTTACTTTAAAAATTTAAAGTAAGCCATTCATATTTAAAAATCATAAGTATTCCAATTATAAGCATTAAAATACCACCAATTAATTTAGTATACTTAGAATATTTATTAGTAACCCCGGTTACTTCTAAAGTTTTCATAGCAATAACAAATATTAATATATCATCAAACATATAGAAGAAAATATAAATTAATAAATAAATTATTTTCATTAGTCCTTTAATATTATTTAAACTAAGAATTTCTGTAAAAATTAAAGGAAATCCTAAGGAACACGCCATTTCAACTAAATTAACACCAACTGCTAAAGTAACAATACCAAGTAGGGCAAGCCATATTGATTTTTCTTTTTGAATTTTTTTAATCTTTTTAATTATCTTTTTACGTTTTTTATCGTCAACTACTTCGCATCCAACATCTTCTTGTTTATTATTTTTAATAAACTTAAATAAATTAATGATTCCTAGAATAATTGCAAATACCGCAATTAAATAACGTATCCAAGTAATTATCATAAAGTCAAGTATAAAACTAATACCAAGCATACTTAAAAAGTATACAAGTCCTGAAGTTAATAGGAAAGTAATTCCAAGTATTAGTCTTCGTTTTTTATCTTTAACATAAATTAACATATTAATTAAAAACAATAAAATCCACATTGCACATGGGTTAAATCCATCTATTACTCCTAGGATAATTGCAACTAATGTAATAGATACATCTTTTGGATTAATATTTTTTAAAATAGGGATATAAATTTCTTTATCTTTATCACTATCAAGTTCTAAATATTCTCTTAAAGTATTTTCAATTTGTTGTTTTTGAGTTTCTGAAAATCCTATAAAATACTTATCTCCAATTACTGTAAAGGGAATACTTCTTTTATCTACTTCAAGTTTATCAAATACTTCTTGTAAATAATTTAAATTAGTATCATCATGCCAAACTTCATAATAAACAAAACGAATATTATCATATTTATTTCGAATTGTTTTTAACCATTCACGTTCAGCCTCACAATGGGGACACTCCTCACCATGAAATAAATATAAAATAACTTCATCTGCTTGTATTGTTTCACCAGTTATACTTGAAACAACGTCTTTATAATCATCACTAATAGCAAATGTATTAAATGGTAAAACAAGAAGTAAAAAACAAATAATACCATAAATAACTTTATTTCTCATAACACTCCTTAATAACTTTTTCATATTCTAAAATATCATGCTCTCCAATAATTCTTTTAATTTCTTTATTATCTTTTTTTAATATAACAACTGGTAAAATATTAGAAACATTATATTTTAAAACTTCATCTTCATCAAAATCATAATCTACATATGAAAAAGTAATATCTTTAAAATAGCTTTCTAATTGTTTATAAACTTTTTTCATAACTAAACAAGAAGGACACCAAACTGCACTAATTATTATAATTTCCATCATTAATCTCCTTATAAACTTTATCAAATACACTTTTAAAGTAATTAATTTCTTCCTTTGTTGTTTTATAACTAAAACTAATTCTTATACTACTTTTACTTCTTTCTAAGTCTTTTGTCAAACTATAAACTGATTCACTTATATCACTTATACTACAAGCAGTTTTTGTTGATAAATAAATTCCATTATTACTCATTAATTCTTGAAATTTATTAGAATCAACTCCTAAAAAAGAAAAATTTAAAATATAGGGAATTGTATAATCATTACTATTTATTTTGATATTATCATACCCATTTAGAAACTCTTTAACATCATTTTTTAAACTTTCTACATACATATATTTTTTATCTATATCAATATAAGCAAATTCAAGAGCAGTTTTTAAAGAAGCAATTAATTCACTTTGAGGAGTTCCACTTCGATAAATTGTTGTTGATTTACCACCATGAATAAGGGGAACTAATTTAATGTTATCTTTTTTTATCAACAAACCAATTCCTTTAATACCAAATATCTTATGAGCACTCATAGAAAGTAAATCAATATTATCAAGATTTAATTTAATTTTTCCAATTCCTTGAGTTGCATCTACATGAAAAATAATATCTTTATAATTTTCTTTTAGATAACATCCTATTTCTTCAATTGGTTGTAAATTACCAATTTCACTATTAACAGAAGCGATACTTATTAAAATAGTATCATTTCTTATTAAACTTTTTAAATTATCTATATCAACCAAACCAAATTCATTAGTTTCCAAGAAATCGACTTCAAATCCTAAAGTAGTTAAATAATTTAAAGTTGCTATAATTGACGAATGTTCAAATCTAGTTGTAATAATATGACCTTTTTTATGTTTTAAACAAATTCCTTTTAAAGCTAAATTATTTGATTCACTTGCACCACTTGTATAAATAATTTCATTATCTTTAATATTAAATAAATTAGCAATAAAATTTGTATTTTTTAAAATATTATCATTAGCAATCTTCCCAAGTTTATGTAAAGAATTTGGATTACCATGTATTTTACTTGCATTTATAAAAGAATTTAATACTTCATCACTTGGAAAAGTAGTTGCTGCGTAATCTAAATAAACTTCTTTCATTTTTAACCTCCATGTTTCTATGTAATTATAACACGAAACTAATTACTAAGTAAATTATAAAAAAACTATGAAAACATAATTTATTTTCATAGTTTTAAATTCAAAATGGTGTTCCAGAAGGGATTCGAACCCCTGACACCCGCCTTAGAAGGGCGATGCTCTATCCAGCTGAGCTACTGGAACAAACAACATAGATATTATATAACAACTACTTGATTTTGGCAATACCTAATTTTCATTATTTTTTTGTAAAAGGCTAAAAATAACTATTCTTGATAATTTATTATATTTAAAACAACTATAATTGATCATAATAATATTGGTGATAACATGTTATATTTTAATTACTTAGTTATTTATTCTATATTTGGATTTCTTTTAGAAAGCGAAGTTTATAAAATTGGTAATATGAATACCCATAGTGGTATTTTATATGGACCATATACTTTTGTATATGGATTTGGAGTATTAGCAAGTATTTTAATTTATGAAAAACTAGATAAATATTTAAAAAAGAAAAATAAATATTTAAAATTATTAATTTATTTTCTTATTTTTACATTCATTTTAACTTTAATTGAATATTTAGGTGGTAATATTTTAAATTATATATTTCATGTTGATATGTGGAATTATAGTTATAAAAAATATCATTTTGGTAAATATATTTGTTTAAGTAATGCAATTATTTGGGGAATTCTTGGAACACTTAATATTTATTTTATTTATCCTAAGTTAAAAAAAGTTTTAAAAAAAAATCCTAGTATTTATAGTTACATTACTTTAGTAATTATATTAATTGATACTTTAATAACTTTAGTAAATAAAAGTTAATTTATATAAATAATATTAGTTTCTACTAAAGATAATAGGCTATTTCAATACATTATATAAAAATAAATGTATATAATATTACTAGAAATACTTAATGTACGTTTAAAGGTACGTTATAATGTGGGTAAGCGAGGTGAAAATTATGGAGATAATTAATATAACTAATGCTAGACAAAATTTATTTCAGTTAATTTCTGATGTCAATAAAGGGTTTAATCCAATTAATATTGTTAATAGTAAGGGTTGATAATGCTGTTTTAATATCAGGATCTGATTGGCGTGATATAGAAGAAACAATATATTTGAATTCAATTCCTGGATATGTTGATATTGTAAAAGAAGCATTAGAAGAAGATAGAAGTAAATGTAGCGTTTATAAAAAAGGTGAAAAAAGGTAGAATACAAAGTTATTTTTTCAAAATTAGCAGATAAAGATAAAAAACTATTGAAACAAGCAGGACTAGAAAATAAAACAATGAATCTTCTAGATATAATAAGTGAAAATCCCTATCAAACACCGCCTACATACGAAAAATTAAAAGGAAATTTAGATGGCTTGTTTTCAAGAAGAATAAGTTTGCAGCATAGAGTAGTTTATAAGGTTTATGAAGATACAAAAGAAATTTTTATTGTAAGAATGTAATATGAGTTTTCTCCATAACATAATGGTATTAACAACCTATATTAAATAATGCCTTATTATTATAAATAATATATTCTTAATTGCATATAACAAAAATATAGAAATATTAATACGTTATGTTGACATTTCTACATATAAATGATAAAATTATAAATGAATGGAGAGTGAATATTATGTCTAATTTAACTAGTGCAATTAATGTAAATGTACCAAGTGATGTAAAAAAAGAAGCTACAGCTCTTTTTAATAGTTTAGGAATAAGTATGTCAACAGCAATTAATATGTTTTTAAAGAAATCAATTTATGAACGTGGAATACCTTTTGACCTAAAACAAGAACCAAGTAAAGAAGTTTTGGAAGCATTAAAAGAAATAGAAGATATTGAAAATGGTATTTCAAATAAAAAAGGATATCATAATATGCATAAATTATTAGAAGACTTGGAGAAATAAATATGCTTGATCTAGAAAATACAAAATATGAGGTACATTATACAAATTTATTTAAAAAACAATACAAAAAAATTTTAAAACAAGGCAAAGACAAAAATAAATTTTTAAAAGTTTTAGGAACGTTAGCAAATGGTTTACAATTAGAAGAAAAATATAAAGATCATTCGCTAGTTGATAATAAATACTTTAAGAATTGTCGTGAATGTCATATTACACCTGATTGGTTGCTTGTATATAAATATAATGATAAAGAACTTATATTATTTTTAGTAGAAACAGGTTCTCACAGCGAAGTTTTAGATAAGTAAAGATATTATTTACTTATTTTTTTATCTAAGATTAAATAATATGAGTTTAATCCATTTCATTAGAAAAATCACAAATTCTTTTAAATCAACTTCATTTTCTACTTAATTCTTATAACTATTAGTAGTTATAGGGAAATCAAAGGTATCATTTATATTTTCTTTATTTGATATCAAATAAAGAAAATTGAAAAAGATTGTATGTATAAATTACTATCTACCAGTAGATATTAAAATAATAAACTTCTTACAAGATATCTTGTAAGAGTACTAGATACAAATATAAAATTAGACATTATTTAAAAGAGGTTGTTGAAATCTTTATGTATTGGAAAAAACTCATATTATTTGATTCAAAATAAAGAAAAATAAGTAAGAGTTTGGTTTGAATTCTTACTTATTAAATAAATCACTATGCGTTCCTGTCTCCATCAAAAACAAAACTAAGTCATTTTTGTTAATCTTATAAACTAGTAACCAGTCAGGTTCAATATGGCATTCTCTACAATTTTTAAAATGTTTACTATTAGTTAATGCATGATCGCAATATTTTTCTTCCAACGGTTCGCCACGTGCTATAGTGTTAACAATGGTAGTTAATTTGTCTATATCTTTTCTTCTTTTCTTTATTGTTTTTAAGCAATTTTTAAAAGCAGAAGTTAATACTATATCATACTTCATTAATCTAAATCCTTTAATGCCTCTTCAAAAGTTTTATATCTTTTAGCTTTTATTTTTCCACTTTCAATATCTTCTACTTCTTGAATTGCTGATAGTAATCTTTCATTTGGAACATTCATAGTTGGAACAAACGGTATACTTTGTTCTCGCACACTTTGAGTTAAAAACATGTTTAAAGCAGTACTAGTATTCATACCTAATTTTTTAAATAAAATATCAGCTTGTTGCTTAAGACTTTTATCAACTCTAAAACTCATGTTTATTGCATTTGACATATTAGCCATCTTATATCATCTCCTTCTCTAACTTAATTATATTACATTTTCAATACAATGTCAATATATATTCAATATTATATTATGTATTTTCAAACAAAATATGTACACAAATAAAACAAAAATTTACTATATATATTACTCTCCCTATCTATTTCAGTGGGGTATAAATAATAAGGACTATAACAAGAGGAAGATCCAATTATTAGTGTAATAATTGGGCTTTCTCTTGTTTTCTTTTTTCCTTTAAATGTTTTTTATTATTAAGTTTTTCAGTTTCT
>JAFURC010000020.1 GCA_017472015.1 Bacilli bacterium | reverse complement strand
TTTATTTTTAACAATTTTAAAAGATTTAGAAACCTTACCAATAGAAGAAATTGAGGTGTTATAATGAATATTTTAAAAGATAAAATAAAAACAGAATTAATTAAACGTTTAACACCATTAAAAACTAAATATAAAGAAATAGATAATATAATAATTGATTTAAATAATAATAAATTTACTAGTTTAAATAAATTTATAAATGATAATTATGAAGATCTTAATTATACAAAAGAATTTAAAAAATTTGTTACTAGTTTAGTAAGTCATGATTTACTTAATAGAAATTATTTAGATTTAATTAACAAAGATAATAAAAGTCATACAAAAGAAACAGAAGATGAAGTATTAACCCTTGATAATGATAATATAAAGAAATTAAGAAAAAAAATATTAGAAACACAACTATCTTATTTAAATGATGTAAAGGGTTTTATTAATAAACTAGAAAATATGGATTCAAATGAGATTTATCATACTTTACTTGATTTAAATGATATTAGGTTTATTCAACATTCAATTTCTAAATTAAGTTTAAATACTTTAAATAAATTACTTATTTTTATAGAAAATATTTTAAAAGAAAATAATCATAATTTAATTAATATTTTTATAGAAGAAGCAATTAAGAAAAATCTTCATAAAAGATCATAAAATGCATTAGCATTTTTTTTTATTTATTATAATAAATTTAATTAGGGGGCTATATGAAATTATTAAATTATTTAAAAGGATTACTATATTTTTTTATTCCATTTTTCTTATTAATTATTTTAATTACTACTTTTTATTACTTTGATATTTTAAATAATCAAATTATTAAATATTTTAAAATTATTATTTTATTACTAAGTACTTTTATAAGTGGAATTTATATTGGAAAAAATAGTTTAAATAAAGGCTATTTAAATGGTATTATTTTAAGTTTAATTATTGTTTTTATATTTTTTATTATGAGTTTATTTTTAGATGGATTTAAAGTTTATCAATTAATTTATTATTTAATTATTATTTTAACTACTACAATTGGAGCTATGTTTGGTATAAATCAAAAAAAAGAAAAGTAAGTATAAATTTTATTAATTTAAAAATACTTACTTTTTAATTAATTTAATCAAGAAAAATATTAATTTTTTCACAGAAAATTCATAAATCATGTGTATAATATTGTTTGGTGATGTTGATGAATGTTTTAATAATAGATGATGAAGATTTAATTAGAAATGTTGTAAAAGAATATTGTTTAAATGAGTCATATAATGTATATGAAGCTAGTAATGGATTTGAAGGACTTGAAGTTTTAAATAGAGAAAAAATTGATATAATTGTTCTTGATATCATGATGCCCAAAATGGATGGATATACATTTTTTTCTAAAATGAAAGAAAAATATAATATCCCAACGATAGTTTTATCGGCTCGATCAGAAGAATATGATAAATTATTTGGATTCTCGCAAGGAATAGATGATTATTTAACTAAACCTTTTTCTCCAAGGGAATTAATTGCTAGAATAAAAGCAATTTTAAAAAGAAGTATGAAAGATAATAAAGAAGTTTTTATCTATGAAGGACTTAAAGTTGATTTAGAAGGAAGAGTATTTTATTTAGATAACAAAGAAATTTATATTACACCTAAAGAGTTTGATTTATTAATTTTCTTTATTAATAATCCAAATAAAGCATTTACAAGAGATGAAATCTTAAATAAAGTTTGGGGATATGATTATTTTGGTGATGATAGAACAATTGATACCCATATTAAAATATTAAGAAATAAAATGGGAAGATATAGAGATTTAATTGTTACTATTAGGAGTATAGGTTATAAATTTGTCTATGAAAAGTAAAAGTTTAATTTTAAAAATATTTATTTATTTAAGTATATTTTCTTTTTTAATTTTATTTCTTATTTGGATACTTCAAATACTTCTTTTAAATAAATATTATGAGTATTATAAAACTAATGAATTAACTAATACTTTAAATCTAATAAAAAAGAACTTTAATAAAGAAAATTTTTCTAGTGTTTTAGAAAATGTTGCTTATAACACGGATTTTTGTGTTGAAATAACTAGTGGTACTGAAACAATATATTCTAATATTCAAAATAATAAAGGTTGTATAGATTCTAATAGTAATACAAAAGTTTTAAAGAAAAAATTAGATTTTTTAAATAGTTCAAAAGAATATTTTAAATTGAAAATAATTAATCCTAAATTTAATAATATGACTTTACTTTATGGAGTTAAATTAGATAATAATAATTCGATCTTTTTAAATACTTCATTAGAACCAATTGATACAACTATTGATGTTTTAAAGAATCAACTTATTTTTGTTTCTGTTATTGTTGTTATTCTATCAGTTTTAATTGCTTATTTTATTTCCCGTTCTTTAAGTAAGCCAATTACTAAGTTAACGAGTTCCGCAAGAGAGCTTTCAAATGGCAATTATAATGTTGATTTTAATGTCTCAAGTGATATTTTAGAAATTGAAGAACTTGGAAATACTTTAGATTATACAAAGAATGTTTAAAACAAACTGATGAGTTAAGACGTGATTTATTAAGTAATATCTCACATGATTTGAAAACTCCTTTAACCATGATAAAAGCCTATGCTGAACTTGAAAGAGACTTTGATAACCAGAAAGAAAAACATGAAAATAACATGAATATTATAATTGAAGAAGTTGATAGATTAACTATTTTAGTAAATGATATTTTAAATTTATCAAAACTTGAAAGTAATATAGAAACCCTTAATTTAGAAGAATTTGATTTAATTAAATTAATTGATACTATTTTAAATCGTTTTAAAATATTTTCTTATACTAAAAGTTTTAAATTTATATTTGAGTATCATGATGAATTAATAATTAAAGCAGATAAACAAAAACTTGAACAAGTTATTTATAATTTAGTTGGAAATGCTATTAATTATACAGGAAGTGATAAAGTTGTTTATATTAATATTAAAAATGAAAAGAAAAAGATTCGCGTTGAAATAAAAGATACTGGAAAAGGTATTAAAGATAGTGATCTTGATAAAGTTTGGGATAAGTATTATAAAAGTGAAAAAAAATATAAAAGAAATACAATTGGAACCGGAATTGGTTTATCAATTGTTAAAAATATTTTTATACTTCATGGATTTAAATATGGTATTATTTCAGCAATAAATAAAGGTAGTACTTTCTGGTTTGAAATTGAAAAATAGATTAGCACTGAACTAATCTATTTTATTATATAAATAATCTAATTTAGATAATTTATTTTTTACTTGAATATAATTTTTATTTAACCATAATAATTATTCTTTTAATACTTTTCTCTTTTGAATTTAAATTTTTCTTATCTGAGTCGAGTTAAAATATAATTATTAAATATGCACATATATATATTACTTTTAATCATAAAAGTCAATATATCAAAGTTACATCAAATCTTCATTATTATATATAAAGTCAATTATATTAACATTCTTAATTCCATCAATATTTTTTTGAAAAATAAAATCAGCAACAAATAAATATCTAGGATATAACTCTTTTATTTCAAAGAAAGGTTTATATTCTCTCTCTTCAGTTTTTTTATCATCCATATTTTTAGTAACTTGAATATAGAAATATTCATCAACACCGCGTCTAGCGATAAAATCACATTCTAATTTACCAATTTTACCAACACTTAAACTATAATTTTTACTTTTTAAATAAGAGAACAAAACATTTTCAAGTACAGGTCCATAATTTATTCTATTATCAGTATTTAAAGCATAATAAATACTTAAATCTGCTAAATAATATTTTTTATTTCCATCTAAAACTTTTTTTGATTTAATATCGAATACTTCACATGGATAAATAATCTTCGCATTCTCTAATACTTCTATATATTTTTTTATAGTTCTTCTATCTATAATAATTTTTTGGTCTTTTGTTAAATAATCATATATACTAGTAATAGAAATAACTGAGCCAAAGTTATTAACAACGAATTTTTTTATAATTTCAAACAATTTTTTATTTTTTATCTTTTTGTATTTCTTAATATCTTTATCAAATATTTGCTCAATTACATTCTTTGTGTATAATAATTTATCTTCATAATTATCATAATACATAGCACCAGGAAATCCACCAAATCTTATAAATTCTTCAAATTCATGATAAATATTAGAATTTATTTCTTTATTCATAAATCTTTTCATATCAACATATTCATAAAAATTTAAAGGTAACATTTCAAACTCAATGTGTCTTCCAGTTAATTTAGTGATTAACTCACCACTTAATAAATATGAATTAGAACCTGTTAAAAATATTGAATAATTTCCTTCTTCTCTATATGCATTAACTATAGTTTCAAATCCTTTAACATTTTGTACTTCATCAATAAAAAGATATTTAAAATCATTATCAACAACTAATTCTTCGATGGCTTTCTCTAATTCTTCAGGAGTTTTAATATTTTTATATGCTTTTTTATCTAATTCGATATAAATAATATCTTTGTCTTGAACACCATTTTCTTTAAGTTCTTCTATAATAGTTTTTAAAAGATAAGATTTACCACATCTTCTAATTCCTGTAATTACTTTTATCATCGTATCGTTGTAAAAACCTCTAATTTTATTTAAATATGCTTCTCTTTTATATAATTTACTCATAAATTTCTCACCTAACATAATTATATACAATTTTCACAAAAAGTCAAGTTATCGACCACTTTTGAGCACTTTTTATTTTAAAATGGTCGATAAACATCATTTTTTCGCTATTTTCTACTATTATTTTCAAATATTAGTGTGTTAATTCATTACGAAAAAAGGTGAAAATGCACCCTTTTTCGTAATCTAATTATAACGATTGTAGATATTTTTACACTATCTAATTTATTTTCTAACAATATTCTATTCAAAAAAACTTAGAAATTATCTAAGATTCTAAGTTTTAATTATTTTAATTTATTACTAATCTACTTTAGTTCCACAATTTGAACAGAAATTTCCAGTTATAAGATTACCACATTTAGAACAGTATTTGTTTCTTTCTAATTTATTTCCACATTTAGAACAAAAGTTTCCATTTTCTTGGCTACCACAATTTGAACAAGTTGTTTCATTTATTGGTTTTGAAACTTCTTTTTCTTTCATTTCTTCATTTTTCTTAACATATTCAAGTGGATTACCAACGATACTTCCCATAGCACCATTCATCATGCCAAGTCCCATGAAACCAGTCCCAGCTCCGTTTGCATTACTGGCTGCATTTTCCATAGCCGAAGCGGTTGCATCAACCATTCTACCGGTTGCATATTCAGATCTACCATACATACTAGCATTATCAAATTTTTGAATTCTTTCTCTTGATTCATCATCTGGTGTTATTTTTTCAATAGCAACACTGACAACTTCCATTCCTCGAAGTTGTTTCCAAGATTCATCTAAAGCCTCATTCATGTGTTTTGCAATTAATAATTGTTTACTTGGTAGGCTTGAAAAAACAACTCCTTCACTGGCACAATTTTGTAAACTTACATCTAAAGCTGACACAAATTCGGCATTGGCTTGTTCCATTAACTCATCTTTTGTATATTTATCAGATACATTACCAGCAATATTAGAAACAAATGCAAATGGATCAGTTATTTTAAATGAATAAACTCCATAATAACGAATGTAAATATTTTTATATTCTGGATCTGGATAAGCCATTGGACTTGATGATCCAAATTTATTATCAATTATTTCTTTGGTATTTACATAAAAAACGGCTTGCTCTTTACTAGTTGCTCCATTAAATTTAAATCTTTCCCACATTTCTTTAAACATACCGCCAAAATCTCCAGCAAATAAAGATGGTGATGTGGAAGAATCAAATGTGTAAATTCCTTCCTCGGCTGTTGCATCTAAAATTTTTCCTGAATCAAATATTAAAGCTACTTGACCAGGAGCAACTTGAATACGACTCTTATTAGAAATTACTCCATTTTCAGTAGTTTTTTTAACAACTAAAGTATTATTATCTAAACTATCACATGTAATATACTCTTCCCATTGATCATGTAGAGTACTACTAATTGACTTATATGCTGATTTAATTAATCCCATTTTCTCACTCTCCTAAATTCATTATAACAAATTAATTTTTTATATTCAATAATTTACCGAAACTTTTCGATATCACTTATTTTAATTCCTAAATAAGGTAAATTTTTATCTTTTTCTTTAATAAATAAAGTAAAATTATCAGAAAAATCAAAATGACGACTCGGAACAAATGACATTTTATTAACACTCATTCCGGCTTCACTTTTAACACTTCCACCTTTATTATTCATTTTAAATTCGATTACCTCAAGAGTTTTATCTATTTCATAAAAATTATCACCAATTAAAAACTTTTTATTTTCCAGTTCTTTATAACTTCCATTTACTTTAAAATCTAAATTACTAATTGAAATAGTATCATCACTATTAAACTGTTCATATATTTCTAAATTTATTCCCTGATATATTTCTAAAAAGTTATTATCAACTGCTCCTTTTACTAAAATAATTTCATCATTATTTTTAGTTTCTAATAAAACGGCATAATTACTATAATCTTTGTAATATAAAACTTTTATATTTTTATCAAGTTCACTTTTACTATTTTCATTAATTCCAAATTCCGTATCATTTAAAACATCAAAAGGATATAAAAATTCAAATTCTCGAGCTAACATTGAATAGAAAAAATAATCTTGACTATCATCGTAAAAATTAAATTCATCTAAAATATCGCTATTTTTATTAAATTTATTTAATATATTAGTCTTTATTTCTTCTTTTAAACTAGGTGTCATATAACCATGTTTTTTATAATAATAATCAGGACTTAGATCACTTTCTTTAAAAGTTTCTTGATTTAAATCCAAAACCATTTGATTATTATTGTCATCAAGAAATACTATATCACTTTCTACTTCTTCTTTTAAATCATTCCAAATTAATTGAAAAGTACTTGTATAAATAGCATTATCACATAACTTAGTAATTAAAGTTGGAACTATTTTAACATTAATCAAATTATCACTCTCCTTATCCTCTTTAATATATGAATACATTAAACAAATTAATAACAACAATATTATTAAAAACGTTGGTAAATTTTCTTTAAACTTCATTATTTTCCTCTAAACAATCATTTATAATATAACTAGTTAAATAAAGACCAAATATACTTGGAATATAAGAGTTAGATCCAATTACATCACTTTTAATACTAGATGATTCATCACTAAAAACAACAGGTATTTCTAAACATTTTTTATTATCTTTTAATTTATTTCTTAATGCTTTAGCAAGTTTATCATAATTCGTATTTTTTAACTTAGTTATTTTAATTTTACTAGGATCGAATTTAAAACCAGCTCCCATACTAGAAATTATTTTTATGTTATTTTTAATAGCCTCACGAATTAATAACTCTTTACTTTTCAAAGAATCACAGCAATCAACTATATAATCATACTCAAGTAAATTAATCTTATCTTTAGTTGCTTCTTCATAAAAGATATCAAATATTTTAACATTACAATTAGGATTAATATCTAATATTCTTGTCTTTAAAACATCAATTTTCTTTTTTCCAATTGTTGAATGAAGAGCAATTATTTGTCTGTTGATATTCGTGATATCTATAGTATCATAATCAACAATAGTTATGTTATTAACTCCACTTCTAACCAGTGATTCAACAGCATAACCACCTACTCCCCCTACTCCTATTACTAATATATTTAAATTTTTAATTTTCAGAAATTTATCATTTACTAATAACTTAAATCTTGCAAATTCCATCTTTACCTCCATCGGTTATTACTTCATCCATTTTAATATCATGATTATCAACAGGTAAATTATCAACTAAAAAATATGAATAACAAATACCTATTTTATAAATACTTTTATTACTTAAAAATTTATCATAATACCCACATCCATATCCTAATCGATTATTATTTTGATCAAATAACAAACCTGGTACAATTATTAAACTATCTTGATAACTTTTTATTTCTATATTACTAGTTGGTTCTAATATCTTAAATTTATTTATTTTTAACTCTTCTAAACTATTAAACTTATAAAACTTAATTACATCTCCTTCTATTCTTGGAGCATATAAATTTTTCTTTAATTTAAATAACTCATTTATTAAATTTAAAGTATCTACTTCATCTTCCATAGATATATAAACTAAAATATCTTGATTATTAATAACCTTTTTACTATTAAGTAATTTATCTTTTATTATTTCATCAAGTAATTCTTTGTTTAAAATACTTTTTCTTCTTTCTATAACTTCTTTTCTTAAACTTGATTTAATATTAATCACCTTCTAATTCTTCAATTATTTCATATATTAAACTTTGTTTATTTATGGGAATAACTTCTGTTTTACATTTTCTAAATAACCAAATTAACAATAAAATATCAAGGATAATTAAATAACAAAACCATCTTTTAAAAGCATTACTTTCAAATAACATATGCATACAATAAGTAAATAAACAAGTAAATATTAAAATACTTAAAAGAAATAAAATAATTTTTAATTTAGAATTTATTATTTCGTAAGTAAATTTACCAGTATTTGCATTCATTAAAAATCTATAAACTTTATCTTGATAATTAAAACTATATAAATAAATTGGTAAATAAACTAATTTAGATTCTTCGTCTAAAAACTTATAATTACTATTAATTATTTTTCCATCTTGATATTTTTTATTTAATTTAGTAAATTCTTGTTCATCATATATCTTAATTAATTTATTTCTAATATCTTCTTTTATTTTTATATTATCATCTATCTCTTCTATTATAATATTTTCTAAATCTAATTCGTATTTATTAATTTCAAAAGTATTAAAAGGTTTTATTTTAACTAAGTTATTTTTATCTATATTACTATATTCAAGTAAGATATCATTGAATTTTAATTTACTTTTTTTATTTATTAATTTACTTGAATAAAAAATATTTAATTTAGAATTATAAAGAATTGCTGGTATATAAAAAGTTTTGATATCTGTTTTATTTAGTCTTTTTAATTTTAAAAATTCATCAGGAAGAAAAGGATATTTCTTTATTACTTTATTTATTTCATCTAGGAAATTTATATTTGAATAATTAATCTTTCCCGTAAAAATATCTAAATTAAATTCTTTTTTAGTTATTTTAAAACTATTTAAGTCACAATTTGGACATTTATCTATAATAGTTTTATATGTTAAAAATTTAGTATGACAATTAAAACAACTGTATTCTATTAATTCATACATATTTAAAACTTCCTGCCTCCTCCTCCATGGCTTCTACCACTGCTAGATGAGTGATAACTCGATCCTCCTCTACTTGATCCAGAAGATGAACTAAATGATGAATCACTTGATCTTCTTGTACGAGTTACAATATCATTAACAAACTCGTCTGACTTTTGAATATTTTCTTTTCCTTTTAAATAACTAATTGTTTCTAATTTTTTAATTTTTAATCTTGATTTTTTGTAAAATATTAAAGTTATAATTAAAGTAATAATCGAAGCAATTATTAAAATAGTAGAATATGGAATATATTTTATATAATAAGGATTACCAAATTCATCTACTTGTAGTTCTTTATTAGTTTCAGGATAACCTATATCAAAATAATTATTCAATGAATCAGTCATACTACTAAAAGTATTATAATAATCTTTACTTGTTATATAGTTGTAACCATCATCAAGGATTCTCTCGATTCTAAAATCATCATACATCTTAATAGCATATCCACTTGTTGAAACATATAATTCACGAGTATCCATATCAATTAGTATTAAAACGCCATCTCTTGTTTCATTTAAACCAAAAAAGTTATAATCATAAAAATCATCAGCATAGTCTCTTGCACTATTTTTTAGATTTTCATTTGTTGTTACTAAAACTAAATCATACTTAGTATTACTAATATAATTACTTACTTCATTATAAAGTAAATCTTCTTCAGAATCTGTTAAAAGATCGGCAAAGTCATATACTTTTTCAACTTCATCAACACAAGGAGTTATTAAAATATCATTTAAATTATTTTTATTAGTTACATCATCAGGAACTCTTAAATTAGTTTCAGTTCTAACACAAGTTTTATTATCTTTAGCAGAAGCCGGAATAATACTAATTAAAAATAATAAAAATATATAAATAAAATAATAAATAATTTTTTTCATAATTACCACCTATATCCTTGAAGTATAAAAATTCCTAAAATAAGTAAAATAGAAACAATAAAAGTTATAATAATTAAAAGAATTAATTTCTTTTTATCAACTGGTATTTCACCAACTAATTTCCCAGTTTGCCCATTCATAGCAAAGTGATATATTTTATCTTTATATTTAATATTTAAAACAAATACTGGTAATAAAACATACTTAGTTTCTTTTAGATTTATATTATTAACAAATTCTTTAACAATAGTACTATTGTAACCTGTAATTTGATTTTTTAAATAAATTTTACTATCTTCTTCAATTCTTTCACGAGCATTTTCATAAGCAACATCATGTTCTACATCATATTTTTCAGATAAAAATCCAGCCAAATAACTTGGATTAAATTCTTTTAATTCTCTGTAATCAAATGGTTCTATAGCATTCATAATTTTATCATCAAACCTTGTTGCTGCATCATTTGGAACACTTTGAAAAGATAAAACTCCACTTCTTGAAACTTTGTAATAACTTGTTTTTGTATAAATATATCTTGAATCCATCCAAGTAGATACTCTAGTACAATCGGCTCCTAAATAAGTATCATTATCTAAATCATATAACCAAAAAGGAACATACAAACCTTCCATATCCGAAATATTTTTTAAATTACTAAAGTCTTTTGGCATCAAAAGTCTTCCCTTACAAATTTCTTTAAATTTATTAATAGCATCTTCTTTTTTATATTTAAAAGGAATAATACTATCTGGTTTATAAATACCTGTTAAACGATTTTTAATGATAGCACTACTTTTACAATAAATACAAGTAGTACTAGAAATATTATCCAAACTAATAATGGAAGCTCCACAGTTATTACAATGATATCCAGACATATCTTGCATTTTATCAAATTCTCGAGTTAATTTATTTTCTTTTTTTAGTTCTTCTTTTTGTTTATTAATTTCATCAAGTGTAAATTCACCACGACAATATTCACATATAAATTTTTGTTTCTTTGGATTAAACTTAATAGAAGCCCCACAATTTAAACATTTACAATCTAAAACTTTTCCCATATTAACCTCACATTTTTATTATAAACTATATTGAGTTAAAAATCACTAAGAAAAAAAGATAATGTTAAAAAAACACTATCTAAAAATTTACACACTGATCATGACAAGGTTATATTAACTAGGAAGTCCAACGATGAATGGATTATTTTTTGATCCATTTCCTGAGTTTAGATTAATTGATGGGCTAGTCCTGAGCGTGTCGAACGGACTAAAGTAGTTACTGACACCATAGTTGCTGACGTACCAGACGTTCGAGGAATCACATATCTGAAGAAAAGTAAATGTTGGTGTATCTAAACCAGTTATACTAGTTGTTATATCAACTGTACCTGTTTTAATTACTACAACATTGTTTTGAATTACACTTATTTCAAATAAAGCATATGATGTATATAAACCTATTGTTATAATTGTGAATAAGAGGATTATTACTATAAATTTTTTATTTAAATTTATTTCTTTATTTTTTCCCTCTATTCTAATTTTAGTATATTATAACTTTAATCAAATTACAAGATTTTAACAATGCAAAAAATACATAATAAATGCTAAACTAGTACTTAGTTTTATTATGTATTTTAATTTGTAGAATATTAGGATTAAATTAATTATAAATGGTGGTTTATACCCCACTTATAGTTGACTCCAAGTTAACTTTTTCTTGATAACATTTCTTAATTAATTTAACCATTTTATCAACTTCTTTCTTATTATTTTACAACTACCATACAAGTTGAAGGATTTCCTCCTCCATTTGGAGTTACGGTAATTGTTGTAGTTCCTTTTCCAACTGCTGTTATAATACCATTGTTATCAACTTTTGCTACATTTGAATTATCACTTTTAAATTTAACTGTTTTATTTGTTGCATTACTTGGTTTTACATTAGCAATTAATGTATAAGTATCATTTAAACTAATTGTTACATTTGTACTATTTAAAGACACTCCTGTTGAAGGTATTACTTTAACATTTACAACAACACTTGCTTTAATATTATTTCTTTTGGTTGTTGCTGTTATAGTTACTTTTCCTTCTTTCTTACCTGTAACAACACCATTTTCATCAACCACGGCTATAGTTGGATCACTACTTACAAAACCAACAGATTTAAATGTTGCATTACTTGGAGTAATAACTGGTTCTAATGAAACTGTTTGATTAACTCCAATTGAATATGTACTATTAGTAAATGAAAGAGTTTTTTCTTCAACTAAATTAGCATAATCAACAACTTCAACACTTACTGTATCAGTATACCCTCCATCATTTGATTTAGCAGTAATAATTGTACTTCCTGCTCCAACTGCTTTAACATTACCACTTGAGTCAACTGTAGCAACTTTGGAATTACTACTTGACCAAGTAACAGTTTTATTTGTTGCATTACTAGGATTAAAAGCAACAACTAATTGTTTAGTAGTATTAATAGGTAAAACTGTATAATCTGTAGTAACCGAAATACCTTTTAAAGTTAAAGAATAATTTCCAACTGTAACTACACAAGTATCCATTAAATTATTAACTGTTCGCCCAATAATAGTAGCTGTTCCTGCTCCTCTTGCTGTAATTAATCCATTACTATCAACTACTGCTACATTGGAATTACTACTTGACCAAGAAATTTCTTGATTAGCATCACTTGGAGAAACTGTTGCAATTAACTGACTAGTTGTTCCAAGTTTTAAATTAATACTTTCATCTGAAATATTAATTGAACTTGGATAATTAGTAGTTTTAATACTTTCACCATTAACAACATTTGAAGCACCTTTTTTATAAACTGTTACATATGTTGTATCTTTAACTAGACCATTATTAGACGCCACAGTTATAATTGCACTTCCTTCTTTAATTCCTGTAATAACTCCATTATCAGAAACTGTTGCAACACTTGAATCACTGCTTGAAAAATTTAAACTTAATTCAGTTGCATTAGTTGGAATAGTACGATATGTTAAATTATGCCGATAACCAACTCCTAGATTAATATATTTTTCATTAACATTAATATTGGTTACTAAAACATTTTTATCTGATACATTTACAATACATTCACTTATTTTATCATTTATTAAAGTTTTAACAGTAACAATGGCTGTACCAACCTTCAAACCTTTAACATAACCAGATACTTCATTTACTTCAACAATACTTGGATCACTACTAGTCCAAATTACTTGTTTATTAGTAGCTTCTTCTGGTAATACTGTTGCTTCTAATTGATAACTTTTTCCTTTTTTAATACCAATTTCATTTTTACTTAAAATAACAACATCTGGTACTACATCTGATGCCAAACTAATAACTCCAAATTTAATTAAAAGTAAAAATACTACAATTAAAATAATAATAACCAATAGAATCTTCCACAAAAAAGTTAAAAACCTATTTGGCTTTTCCTGATCATTGGAATAGTTATTATAATTATTCTCATTATTTTGATAAACATTTTGACTATTATACTCAGTATACATATAACCTCCATCTATTTTATAAATCGATTATAGCATATAAATTAAAAAATTAAAATACCTTAAATGCCTTATAAAGATTATTTTCATCTTTTTTATAAATTGCTAGTACTTGATTATTTATATCAAGTAGAGTTAAATATTCATCAAATTTATCTAATTTAATTTGATTACCATTTTTTACTTTTTTAAGTAAGATATCATTTTCTATTATAATTTTAGGAAAATCAAGAGCATCTTCGATTTTTATAAATTTAAAATTTTCATTTATATTAAAACTATCTTGAAGATTAAATTTCCCACTTTTAACTCTTACTAATTCTTTCATAGTACAATTTATATTTAAAGAATTACCTATATCATCTATTAAACTTCTAATATACGTTCCTTTACTAACTAATGTTTTAAAAGTAAATTCATTATTTTTACAATCATAATCTAAAAGTTCTATATTAAATATCTTAACTAATCTTTTAGGAAGTTCTATCTTCTCATTATTTCTTGCATATTGATATAATTTTTTACCATTTATTTTAACTGCTGAATATTTAGGAACTGTTTGTTCATAACTTTTTTGATAACTTTTTAAAACACTATTTAGTTTTTCTTTACTTAATTTTATATTATTAGTTGTTTTTAAAACTTTACCAGTTATATCCATAGTATCAGTTTGGATTCCCATTTTAACAACTGCTATATATTCTTTTGTATCTAAAGTTAATAAATCAAGGATTTTAGTTCCTTTTCCTACTCCAATTACTAATAAACCGGTTGCAAGAGGATCAAGTGTTCCTGCATGACCGATTTTTTTAGTATTTAAGTTTTTCATTAATTTATTGACAACATCACGACTAGTTAAACCTTTTTCTTTATTGATTAATAATATTCCATCCATATTTATACCTATATTTTTTTATAATTAATCATAATTAAACGATGTTCCAATTGCATATTTGATATATTTAAAATTTGCATTTCCATCTTTATCTTTATTAATTGAACTACAATTTTGTTGATTAGCAACTGTTTCAATTGAACAATCATTTGTTAACTTATAATCATTACATTGACGAAATTTTTGACAATATTTTTTTTCATCATCAGAGAATTCCGAACATTCTAAATAATTTTCAATATTATTAATACAATTCATATTAGCATTTGTATAACAAGAACTAATTTTATAATCTGTTTCATCGGCATTATCAAAAATATAATCCATAAAAGTAACAACTAAATTAACTAAAGTTGGAACAATAAAAACAATAACAGCAGCAATTAAGCGATTTGTAATTTTTTTCATACCATCTTTATTATCTGGACTAATTGTATTTTTAAATAAATCAAAAATTATCATTACTATTAAAATAATTGGAATAACAAATCTTAATATATTCATTGCTAATTTAATAAAATACATAATTCTTAAAAAACCTTCTGTGTCACAAACATTAAAAGCTAAATTAAACATAAACATCACCTAAGGATATTATATAATAAAATTCAAAAATAATAAACAAATTTTTAATTATTTCATATAATGTTAAGAGGTGAAATCTATGTTTAATAATCCATATAATATGTATCCTTATATGAATCAAGGTATGAATATGGCAAGAGGTATTCCAATGGTTGGGGCGGTTAAATCCAGTAAGGGAGGATTTTTTAAAACTTTAAGTACCATTAAATGGGGAAGTATTCTAAATAATACCCAAAAAACTTTAAATGTTATTAATCAAGCAATTCCTGTTTATTATCAAATTAAACCTATTTGTAGTAATTTAAAAAGTTTTGGAAAAATTATGTCTATCTTCAATGAACCTGATAATAATTCTAATAATAATAATTCTAATCAAATTAATAATTTAAATCAAAATAGTAGTCAAAGTAATAATTCTAATCAAATAAATACAATAAATAAAAAAGAAAATAGTCAAGGTCTACCTACTTTCTTTATTAATTAATTATTGTTTTTTATAAAATTATAACTATCAAGACACATATCTTCAATTGTATATCGTGGTGTAAATCCAAGTTCCTCATGTGCTTTATCAATT
Organism: Bacilli bacterium; assembly: GCA_017472015.1. Lineage (GTDB taxonomy): Bacteria > Bacillota_I > Bacilli_A > RF39 > UBA660 > RUG591. The sequence goes on along the minus strand of JAFURC010000020.1, from coordinate 17,559 downwards.
GATGCATAACAAGCATCGATGTCTCCTTCACGTCTTTTAGTTATTTGATAATTTACTTTTATATTATTAACACTTTCAAATTTTTTAACCAGTTCTAAAACACTTGTTCCACGACCTGTTCCTAGATTATATATTTTTAAACCAGTTTTTTGGTTTTTTAAGGATAAAACATGTCCAACTGCAAGATCTAAAACATGAATATAATCTCTTACTCCAGTTCCATCAACTGTATTGTAGTCATCTCCAAAAATATTTAAAACTGGAAGTTTACCTGTTGCTACTTTTAATATATATGGCATTAGGTTATTAGGAATTCCATTAGGATCTTCTCCAAGTAACCCCGATTTATCTGCTCCTATTGGATTAAAATAGCGAAGTATTGTAATATCAAAAGTAGGATCACTATGATATAAATCTTTTAATATTTCTTCAATCATTAATTTAGTTGTTCCATAAGGATTAGTTGTACTTAAAGGAAAATCTTCTTTAATTGGTAAAGTTTTAGGATTACCATAAACGGTTGCACTTGATGAAAATACTAATTTTTTAACATTAAATTCTTGCATACATTCTAGTAAATTCAATGTTGATACTAAATTATTTTTATAATATCTAATTGGTATTTCAACACTTTCCCCAACTGCTTTAAGCCCTGCAAAATGAATAACTGCTGATATTTCTTCCTTAAGAAAAACATCTCGTAATTTTTCTTTATCACATAAATCAATTTCGTAAAAAGTAACAGATTTATTTGTTATTTTTTTTATTTTATCCAAAACATCACGTTTAGAATTTATTAAGTTATCAACAATAACTACTTCATAACCTTCTTTTAATAATTCAACTGTTGTATGTGAACCAATATATCCACATCCTCCGGTAACTAATACTTTCATACATCCTCCTCGTAAGTTATAGTTTTTAATTCACTATTTGTTATTAGTTTATTTTCATTACTTTTAGGTATTACAATGGTATTTATATTACCATCTGAAATATATCTATTTTTATCAAGTAAGCGAAAATTCATTTCAATATCAAAATCTTTGCCATTATTATCATATGCCCTACATCTTTTTAAGAATGTTTTATCAAAACTTGCATCAAATGGAGATACTTCAGCTTCCCAACCAACCCGAAGAGCCGCCTCTGTTTGATATGAATAACCATTATATTCACCATTTAATATATATTGATAATTACTATGTGTTTTTTTATAAGGTGAACCAAATGGTAAAGCAATTATTTTAACATACTGACCGGGAATTATACTATCAAGTTTTTGATATAATTTACCAACTACTTCTTGAGTTTTAGTTGTATTTATACTTGAAAAATCAGCATGCGTTGTTGTATGATTACCAATATCATAACCATTATTTATTAACCATTTTATAATATCTTCATTGTATTCAGGTTGATTACATAAACCATTATTTAAGAAAAATGTTGCTGTCACATTGTAATCAGGATATTTTTTCTTTATGCTTTCAAGAATTCCAATCGCTGAATTTGGATCAAATATTAAATTTCCTTCAGTATCCTTACCTGTTACTTTAAAGTTATTAGCATTTCCATCATCAAATGTTAATATAATTGGACTATTACCTAAAGAAACATTTATTTTTCCATTTACATAATCATTAAGTCTTACCATTCGATAACCTTTTTCGTAGTAAAATTCTAAATCACGAAGAAAAGCCTTACTAGTTCTGTTGTATCCATCTTTATCAACATTTCCTCCAGTATATTCGTTTTCTTCTGTATCAACTATTCCATGATACATCATAATTGGTACTTTCCCTAATTCATTTACCTTATATTCCTTGTAATCATCATATGGAATACTCCCAAGAGATACTAATATATTTAAAACATTATCATTAAGTTCACTATTAATAACTATATCTTTTTCTAAATCACTATAATCATAATTAATAATAAGTTCTAAATTATTTCTTTTAGAATAATCTTCGACTTTACTTAATCTCATATTTTTAAAATCAGTTATTATTTCTTTAATTTCTTTATCTCCATCTTTATTATTTTCTTTATTATCTAACTTAGAATTAGTACCAAAAATAACTATAGTTAATAAAACAATAATTATAACTAAAATACCTACTAAAATTAAAACATTTTTAACCTTTATTTTTCTTTTCATATTATCACAAATTCATTATATAATAAAATCTTAAAAAAAACTATACCAATTTAGTAAATTATCATAAACTATAATGGTGATTATATGTTTAAAAAAAGAAGTCACGGAATGTTTTGTTATTGTAATTCTTGTAGATCAAGAAGAAAAACAAGTTTTTTATATAATGCACTAATAAGTATTTTTTTAATTACTTCTATTTATCAATTATTTATTATTTTATTTTGTTTTACAAGATTTCATTGTTTTATTTTACTTTTTCAAGTTTTGTTTTTAGGATTTCTAATATCAAGAAGTCTATTTTAAAAAGATAATCACTTTTTCTTTTGATTATCTTTTTTAAATTCAATAGTATTTCCTGAATAAAAATATTTAACTATATAACAAATAACAAAAGGAATTAACCCCCAAAGATAAGAAATCATTTTAAATAAGGCTAAACTCTCTAGTGTAATTGTTAATAAACTAAGAAATATTATTAGGTATTTTAATATTTTTCTTTTTTTATACTCTTTTATTTTTTTATCATTTTTATTAGTCACTGGTAATCACCGTACCAATTTTTTCACCAGAAAGTACTTTAATTAAGTTTTCTTTATCACTAAAATTGATAACTAGAATATCTTTATTTTCTTGTTGGCAATCACGAATACATGCTAGGTCCATTACTTTAATTTCCGGATTATCTAAAACATCTTGATGAGTTAGTTTTGTATACATTAAAGCATCACTATATTTATTAGGATCTTTATCATATACTCCATCAACATTAGTAAGTTTAATAATTACATCGGCACCTATCATAATTGCTTTCATACTAGCCGCTGTATCGGTTGAACAACCAATATGTCCAGTTCCACCACTAAACACAACAACTGTTCCATCATTATACATTTTTTTTAATTCTTCTTCACTATGATATTCAATTAATTCATGAAAATTGAATGGCGAAAATATTACATTAGGAACTCCCGCTTTATTAAAAGCATCACGAAGAGCAAGAGCATTCATAGTAGTACCAAGCATTCCCATTGAGTCAGCATTAATGGCTTCCATGTCTTGATGACTTCTTCCTCTAAAGAAGTTTCCACCACCACAAACAATTCCTATATTAATCCCCATATCATGAACTCTTTTAATTAAATTTGCTATTTCTTTTGTTTTTTCTTTATTTATATTTTCTGATTCACTCATAAGTGATTCACCACTTAATTTTAATAAAATATTTTTATACATACATCCTCCAATTATATTTTTTCTGCAGAAAATTAATCTTTATTATTATTGATAATATCTTCTACTTCTTCATTAGTTAAATTAGTACAAGTAGCAATCATTTGAATAGATAAATTATTATTATGCATATTAAGAACTACTTCATTTTGTTTTTCTTGAATACCTTTTTCTATACCTTGTTCAATACCCTTTTCAAGTCCAGATTGTTCTCCAAGTAAATAAGCGGTTTGTTTAGCAACGTTTTCTTCTATAATTTCATCCATAATAGCCTCCACGTATTTTTCGTTACTAGATAAATCTATAAGTTTATTACTATAATTTGTAAGTAATTTTTCTTCCTTAATTACTTCATTTAAATCATCTTTGTTATCAATAGTTAATAACTTATAAAACTTATCTATTTGTTTAACCTTATCATAGCAAAGATTCTTATAGTAATCAAGATTTACATTAATAATTTTTAATAAATAACCACTAGATTCAATATCCGAATAAGGGATTTCATAAATAGTTTTGAACTTAATATCTTCTCCTTTTATACCAGGATACCAATTTAAATTTATTAACAAAACCCTTACAACTTTTTTATAATAATCATCATCTAAATTCTTATCATCTTGAATTTTATAATTATTTAATAGAACATTAGCAGCATATAAAATATTTCTTGTATAAATCCCTGAGAAATTGTTATTAAGTTCTATAATAATTTTTTCCTGATTATATTCAACAATTAAATCAACATACTTACTTCTTTCTTTTTTATTAACTCTTGTTAATCTTATGTTGTGTACTTTAACTTTACCTTTAATATCATTGTATTCACAATCCAAAATTTTAGATACTACCCATTCTAAAGTTGTTATATCATGCTCATTAAACAGGTCATGAAATAAGATATCACTTCTTACTTGTAATAATTTTCCTTCTTTATTTTCATTATTTGTATTCATTTTTCCTCCTTGTGTTTTTATATTATTTGTTCATGAACAAGGACAATATAGCAAAAATATAGAGAAATTACAAAAATGAAATTTGCTTAGGAAAAAACTAATTTTTCTAAAAATTCAAATACTTAAAAAACTTTTTTCTATAGAGTAATTTTTAAATTTAAAAAAATAAAACATTCAAAACAGAAAATTCAATTTGACACAATTTGACACAACTTTTTTTTCTTTTTAGGTAAAGATTTAAAAAATAAACAAAACATTATAAATACTCCTTTATACATTCTACGATCTCTTCATTTATATCTTCAACACTTCGAATATTATCATCATTTATACAATTAATATGTTTCCAGTTATAAAGTTCGGATAATTCAACATAAGCAATTTCTGAGTTTTTTAAATGTTCTTCACACATTTCATGCTCATCAAGAGAAACTCTGTTTTTCTTTAACCTTGCTGCATAAGTATATGGAACATGTAAGAATATTGTTTTATCAGGTTTAGGAAGACCTAATAACCAAAATTCAAGTTTATCAATCCATTCATACATATGAAATCTTTCTTCATCATTTTTAATTTTACTTCCTTGATGAGCCATATTACTACTTACATAGCGATCACAAATAACAAAGTAATCATCATCTAAATACTTCTTTATTTCCACTTCATTATATTTACGATCCGCTGCATAATATAAACAAGCAACTTTTGGATCTAAGTTGACTGCTCCTTCTGGGAACCAACACTCACATATTTCTTTTTTACCAAGATATGGTCCTCCAACTATTTTTCCTGTTGGTGTATCATAATTTGGAAAAGTTAACCTAATTGCTTTATAACCTAAACTTTCTAATTTTTCAACCAACAATTTACTTTGAGTTTCTTTACCTGAACAATCTGTTCCTTCAATTACAATAAATTTCCCCATTATTTCCTCCTATATATTACATGTTTATATTTTATATTATTATCACTATTTTCTAGTACTATTTCTTTATCATATAAAGATTTATCAAACTCTGGAAAATAAACATCTGCTTCACTTTCCATATCAACTTCAGTTAAATATAAATTATCAGCATATTTCAAAAATTGTTTATAAATACTAGCACCACCTATTATAAATACCTCATCTTGATAATCTTTATAACTTTCTAAAAACTCTTCGATTCCATGAAAAACTTCTACTTCATTTGGTAATTTTTCAGTATCATCCGGAAAAGTTAAAACAATATTTTTTCTATTTGGTAAAACTTTTGGAAGTGATTTAAAAGTATTTTTTCCCATAACGACTACATGTCCATCTGTTACTTTTTTAAAATATTTCAAGTCATTTGGTAAATGCCAAATTAAATCATTATTTTTACCAAGTTCTAAGTTTTTTCCAACACAGGCTATCATCGATAATTTCATATTTTCCTCCTACTGAGTTATCTTAAACTCGATTTTTCCATGATGTTTATAATTTAATATTTTTATATCTTTAAGTTCTCTTGAGTTATCAAAATCATAAAAATCTTTAATTTCTGGATTAATCCATAATTCTGGTGCCTCTAAGTCTTCAAGTTCTTCTCCACGTCTTATTTGTTCTTTTATTCCATCAACTTGATTTACATAAATATGAGCATCTTTTATACTCCAGAAAAGTTTACCGGGTTTTAAGCCGGTTACATGAGCAATTAAACTTAAAAGAACAGAATACTGTGTAATATTAAATGGTAGTCCAAGTGGTACATCACAAGATCTTTGATGAACCCATAGATTAATTTTTCCATCAGTTACATCCCATTCACTTGACCAAACACAAGATGGAAGTACCGCCGTATCTAAAAATTCATTTTGCCACAAAGACATAAGCATACGTCTATCTGTTGGATTATTTTTAATCGTATCAATTAATTTATCAATTAAACCATATTTTTTAACAATCCATCCATACGCAGTTCCAATTGTATGAGCATATTCAAGACCAAAATCTTTAACAATATCTTTTTTTACCATTTTGCCGTTTTCTACGACATTTTGAGTTGCATACCATTTACCATCTTCTTGAATTTCCCATTCATCCCAAATATGATTACCCCTTTCCTGTAACCAACGAACATCATTACTTTGTTCTTGATAAATCCAAAGCATCTCGGTAATTGCATTTTTAAAAAATAATTGTTTAGTTGTTAAAATAGGAAATTCTTTTTCTAAATCAAATTCAAAAAAATATCCCGGTATTTTAATTGTATTAACACCTGTTCGATTTTCAACTTCAACTCCCTCAGTTAATATTTTCTTACATAATTTTAAATATTCTTTATCAAATTTTGACATAACTTCTCCAATCTTCTTTATTATAACAAATGAATTTTACCTTTTCAAGACCAAAAGAAAAAAGTAGCACTTGCTACTTAATAATTTTAATTAATAACTACATTCTCCATCTGTTCCTATTATTGTTGACTTATAACCTTCTTGATAATAAGGGCTATCCGCATCTAACCATGGAAAATTTTTAGTTGAATCGGTACTAGAAGCCTCGATATTTTTAATTTCATCACAAGTTTTGTTTGTAAATGTTATACTTTCCAAATTAGGGTTGCTATCTGAAGTTCGATAAAATGCGGAGGAATCAATATATTGAATTCCACTTCCGATTGTCACAGTCTTGAGTTGATTAGATCTAAAAGCATAATTTCCTATTGTTGCTACACTATCTGGTATTTCAACACTTGTTAAGTTATTGCCAGAAAAAGCATAATTTCCTATCATTACCAATCTGGAATTTTCTTCAAAAGTTACATCTGTTAATTGATTTTCTGCAAATGCATTTTGCTCAATTATAGTTACACTATTTGGTATTTCAACACTTGTTAATTGATTACCATATAAAGCTTGTAATTTTATTGTTTTTACACTATTTGGGATCTTAATACTTGTTAGACCTTTGCTTTGAAAACTACCGCATTCCACAATCTCTATTAAAACACCATTATTAAAATTATCTTTAAATAACAAATTATTAAATGACTTATCATTTTCAAGATTATTTAATTGAGTAATAATATTACTATCACAATTACCAATTTCAACAACTTTATATCCTTTTATCATTTCAGGTATTACTACATCACTTCCACAACTTGCATCATAATCAGTAATTGCAACCCCTATATCACCATCATAATCTACAGTCCCTACTGTAAAACAAGATTCATCTGTATCCATTACTTTTTCATTAAAGTCACCGGTTACACTTACTTTAATACTTGCAAATACATCTTTCCATTCATCAGTTGTATAATCTTCATTAACATTTCCAATTACAACACTATCATCGATCCACATATATAAACGATATGTTTTATTAATTTCTTCAGTTGTATTCTTAGGTATTGTTTCAACATGAATTCTTTTATTTTCTAAACGTGAATAACTTTTATTTAGAAAAATATTTTTTTGATTTTCTCCATTTACTTCAAATAAAGCAAATCTTAAAGATTCATCATTTATGCGATTTTCTTCTAATTTACCCTCTGGTACATTTCCATGATTTAAAACAATATCATACCAAATATCTTTTTGTTTATAGGTATTCTTTCCACTTATAGTAAATTCAAAATATGGTAAGTTTTTTATTTGAAGAATAATTATATTATTAACAATCAATTTATTTCCAACGAAATTCATAAATTCATCATCTTGAGAGCTATTATCCCAAATTTGCTGAAATGTCATTCCATCAATAGTTCCAGTTCCTTGACAAAATAATTCAGTTGTTGAGCCTTCATCTAAATTAAATCCAGTAAAATAATTAACACATCTTGTTAATTCATTTAATTCTTGAGTTGCCATAACTGGATTTACTTTATAACTGCCATTTTCTTCTATTATTATGTTAATAGATAACATTTCTTGAATAAGTTCATCAGGTGCTGTTTCAACAAGAGCTTGCATTGTATTACCACCATCTACAGTACCTGTTCCTTGACAAAATGTTTCCGTAGTTGATCCTGCATCTAATACGTTATTAATTCCTGTTTCAGTCAAATAATTAATACATCTTGTTAATTCATTTAATTCTTGAGTTGCCATTACGGGATTTACTTTATAACTGCCATTTTCTTCTATTATTATGTTAATAGATAACATTTCTTGAATAAGTTCATCAGGTGCTGCTATTTCTACAAAATCTTGCATTGTATTACCACCACCTATAGTACCTGTTCCTTGACAAAATGTTTCCGTAGTTGATCCTGCATCTAATTCGTTACTAATTCCTATTTCAGTAAAAAAATTAATACATTTTGTTAATTCATTTAATTCTTGAGTTGCCATTACGGGATTTACTTCATAAGTTGTATAATCATTGATATTAATTGGCATCATGTTATCGATATCAATACCTGAATTAGTTTCCGTGTAATGCATATAGATATCACCAAGGACTAATTGATGATTATCCTCACCTGTTTGCCTATATACAAATGCTGCATAAGTTACTGTAAATGTTAATAAAAGTATTAAAGTAACTACAATACTTAGTATTAATGTTTTTGTTTTTTTGTTCATTGTTCTCCTCCTATTTTAACCTAGACCCTCTAATATAATTAGTATATAATATTTTTTTTAACTTAATCAATTTCTAAATTAAAAAAACACAAAAAAGTATGAATAGACTTATTTTAAATCTATCATATTCTTTGTACTTTATTTTATCGATTTTTATTGTTTTATTTATAAATTGGCGGTTTATACCCCCCCCATAGTTGACTCTGAGTTAACTTTAAAATTCATATTTTTTTGAAAATTTTTATTATTTTTTTTAATCATATTATCAACTACTTTCTATCTTTTATGGATTAATAATAACCTATTTTTCATATTTAATCAAGTAAAAAAAAGAAATAATTTTATTTAACTATTTCTTTATCATTTAATTTTTCTAAATCTTCTTTAAATAAATTTAAATAATATTTTTTTAAACCTAAATCTTTTATTCTTTGAATTAAATAATAAGACATAACAATTGTTATAAGAACTGAATAATCATTATAATTAATATTTAGAGTTGATAAGCCAATAGTTGTTAATATACTACTTAAATCATTTAGTAATTTAGTTTTATTATCCTGATATTTTTTTAAATTAATTAAATATTCTTCCATATTAAATAATATAGATTTATTTCTATTTTATTCAAAGTAATTAATTCTTAGAGCCTGTTTAAATTGTTGCATATTCTTTTTAGCAACAATTCTTGCTTCTTTGGTTCCTTCTTTTAAAATATTATATACACTTTCCATATCTTGTTCTAGAACTTTTCTTCTTTCTCTAATTGGTGTTAATAATTCATTTAAAATAATAAACAAGAATTTCTTAATTTTAACGTCACCTACGCCACCTTTCCCGTAAGCTCTTTTTAGTTCATCTAAATTAGCAAATTCTGGTAAATATTTTTCAAAGTCTTCATCTTTTGCAAAGACATCTAAATAAGTAAATACAACATTTCCTTCTACTTTACCTGGATCATTTATATTAATATGATTTGGATCGGTATACATTTTCATAACTTTGTCTCGTAAAGTTTTTTCATCATCTGATAAGTAAATACAATTTCCAAGAGATTTACTCATTTTATTTTTTCCATCAATTCCTGGTAACCTAAAAGAAGTTTCATTGTCAGGTAATATTCCTTTACATTCAACTAAAGTATCTCCATATAAACTATTAAATTTTCTTACTATTTCATTTGTTTGTTCAAGCATTGGTAATTGATCAACTCCAACAGGAATATCGGTTGCTTTAAAAAGAGTTATATCCGCTGCTTGACTTACTGGATAACACAAAAAGCCAACAGGAATTGTATTATTAAAATCTTTTTGACTAAGTTCATTTTTAACCGTTGGATTTCTTTCTAATCTTGATAAAGTTACTAAATTTAAAAAATAAAAAGTATATTCAGTAAGTTCTGGTATCATTGATTGAATAAAAATTGTTACCTTTTCTGGATTAATTCCAACTGATAAATAATCTAAAATAATTTCTTTTATACTTTCTCTTATCTTTTCTGGGTTATCAAAATTATCTGTTAAAGCTTGACTATCAGCAATCATAACATACATTTTTTCAAAATCATTATTATCTTGCATCTCAAGTCTTTTTTTAATGGATCCTACATAATGACCTAAATGAAGTTTACCTGTTGGTCTATCACCTGTTAATATAATTTTTCCCATAACTACCTCCAATTAATTAATCTAATTATACAAACACCAGTTAAAAATGTCAAGAAAACCTTATAAAGGGTAATTTATGCATATATATCATAATTTATGGACATTTCCAAATTTTACCATATTTTAATGAGAAAATTTATTTGGTGGTAGTAAATATGTTTTATAATTTAAAAAAAGTTAGAGAATCATACGATCTAACTCAAAGAGATATGGCAAAACTTTTGAAAGTAAGTAAAAGTAGTTATAATTATTTCGAAACAGGTGAACACATAATCCCTTTGAAACACTTAAATAATTTTTGTAATACATTTCAAGTTTCTATGGATTATGTATGTGGTTTAACTAAAGTAAATGTTAAAAGTACTAAAAAATATAAATTAAACTCCAAAGTAATAGGTTTAAATTTAAAGAAAATTAGATTAAAAAATAAACTAACTCAAAGTGATATCGCAAATATTTTAAATACTTCACAGTCTAATATAAGTTCTTATGAAAGTGGGAAAACCTTAATATTAACAGCTTTTATTTATAGTTTTGCTAAACATTTTAATGTTAGTTTAGATTATTTAACTAATAGATCAATTGATATTTTAATTAAGAAGAAAAATTAATAACTGTTTTTCTTTTTTTTATTTGATTTAAGTATGAATTAGTTGTTATTATTTGAGAAATGATAGTTATTATAATAAATATTTCTAAAATGATACTATTTATATTAATAACTTTATTTAAATATAAAAGACTTAATAATATAAATAAAATATAAGTTTTAATCTTACCATATATAGTTGATGATGGATTTAGTTTTTTTATAAAAGAATAAGTATTTAAAAGAGAAATAAAAATTTCTAAGAAAATTATTATTAGTACCAAATAAAAATTACTTGTATTAAGAGTTGTTTTTATTATAATGGGAATTAATAAACTTAAAGCAAATACTTTATCAACAAGAGCATCTAAATATTTACCAAATTCGGATACAGCATTATATTTTCTTGCAAAATACCCATCAAATGCATCAGTTAAAGAAAATAAAATTATCATGATAAGAAAAATATTTAATTTATTAAAATACATAAGAGGTATTAAAATAAAAGGGGCTAAAAGTCTTGATGCGGTTAGGATATTTGCAAGTTGTTTTTTTATATTCTTTTCTTGAAAATCTTTTTTAATTATTTTTAATTCTTTTTGTAAATTGAAATTCATAAATATCTCCTAATAACATTATAACTTAATTTTTTATTTTTTCAAATACTAATTTCCAAGAAGTATTCTAACTGTTGATCCAGCTGACAAATAGGTTCCGGGACTTGGACTTTGATCAATAACCGTATTTCCAGATCCTGTGTATTCAATGTTGTAATAGAAAAGTTCTTTCGCGGCTTCTTTTTTAGTTTTACCAAGAGTATTTGGTAAAGTGTAATAAATTTCATCATCCCAGTATCTAACTTTCTCAATGGCTCCATCTTGTCTTTTAATATCCATAGCATCAATTATATCAAGAAGTATTCGTCTGGCAACGGGAGCGGTTGTGTAACTTGATAAAAGTGCTGTATTTTTAGGATTATCAATAGCAACATAAAGAATAGCTTTCGGAGCATTACTTGGAACAACTGACATGAAACTCATAATATAGTTATTATCCATGTAAACTCCATCTTTAACCTTTTGGGCAGTTCCGGTTTTCCCACCTATTCGATACCCATCTATATAAGCATAACGTCCTCCACCTCTAGCAACAACACTTTCAAGAGCTAGTTTCATGATATCACTGGTTTCTTTGCTTATTGTTTTTCTAACTAAAGTTTTATTATTAGAAACGATGACACTATTAGTAGTTGGCTCATTGATACTTTTTACAACATATGGTTTATATAAATTACCACCATTAACAACACTACTAACTGCAGTTACCTGTTGAATCGGTGTAACACTTATTCCTTGACCAAAGGCACTTGTTACAAGTTCCAACTCACCTACTCGATCAAGTGAAAACATGATTCCAGTTGCTTCCCCATTTAAATCTATTCCAGTTTTTTCCCCAAAACCAAATAAATCAAAATAAGAAAACAAAGTTTCTTTACCTAGTAATTGACCAAGTTTAACAAATCCTGGATTACAAGAATTTTCAAGAACTTGCAAGAAAGTTTGATCTCCATGCCCGGCGGATTTCCAACAACCAATTCTTGTTCCATTTATATGCACGCTTCCAGAATCATAGAAGTGATCATTATAAATATCAATTACTTTCTCTTCAACTGCACTTGACATGGTAATTATTTTAAATGTTGATCCTGGTTCATACGTCATCCAAATTGGTAAATTCCGGTTTAACACCTCAGTTGAAAATAATTTATAATTATTGGGATTAAAAGTTGGCCGACTTGACATTGCAAGAATTTCTCCAGTATTAGGATCTATTACAACTGCTAGTGAATTATCTGGCTTTAAAGTACTCTCTACATTATTAAGTTCCCTCTCAAGGGCTAATTGAATATTAATATCAATTGTTAAAGTAATATTCATACCACTAGCTGGTTCTAAATAAATCTCCGATAAATTTATCTTATTTCCTTTAGCATCACTAAAGTATTTAATTGCCCCATTCTCACCAGTTAAATACTCGTCATATATAAGTTCAATTCCTCCAAGTCCTTGATTATCAATTCCAACATATCCCAGAACATGCGATAAAGTTTCTCCATATGGATAATATCGCTTAGATTCTTTAACTAAATAAACTCCTGGAAATTCATAACTTTCAATTTTATCGGCTATTTCATAACTTAAACGTCTTCCTTCAGGATGCACTCTTTCAATGGAAGTTTTTTTAAAAACATGACTTTTCATCTCATCATAACTAACATTTAAAATACTACTTAAAACTTTCGTTACTTCTTCTTTATCTTCGATTTGATTTGGTACAAGTACTAAACTAGTTGTTGTAATGTTGTCAGCCAAGACTACTCCATTTCGATCAAGAATTAACCCTCGATTTGCTTCAATTGGTAAATCCCGACTCCAAAGATCGGTTGCTAAACTTGAAAGTTTCTTGTAATCAATCATCTCAATATAAGTTATTCTTAAAAAGATAACAGCAAAAAAACTAATAAAAAAAATTAAAACTAATTTAATTCTACTATCTATTTTCTTATTAAACATATATCCACCACTTAAATATATGAATTAAAAAGAAAAATATTTTAAATTAAAAACTAAAAAAAACAAATGAAATTTATTACCCTCATTTACTTAAAATTACATTAATCCTGAATATTATTTATAAACTTCTAAAAGAGAATCGAGAATATCAAACTCCTACTGAACTTTTAAATACTTCTATTAATTCATTTAGAGAACGAAAAAAACTTGAAGAAAAAAAACTTAAAAAAATTTAAAGGAAAAACGAAAAAGTGAGGAGAATCTCTTAAGCAGTAATAGTTAAGAGATTCTCCTCACTTTCTCACATTCCTTATAATTTATATAATTCTACAATAGACAGGGTGAGTAACATATATAGATAAGAAGTTTTCTTGATATTTTAATTGTGTAATAAATTATTTTTCAATTATATTTAAAACATTAATATCTCATCTATTTATCGAAAAAGTTTTATTACCAGCATTATTTATAGATGTTCCAGAATGATATATTGTTTTTCTATCAAGAATAAAATATCTATCGTGAAAAGAATTATCTCGAATTACTTTTAAATTATTATATTGACAATTGTATTTAGTAATTTCTATATCACTTAATCTATCACTATTTTTAGTAATTAGTATTACAGAAAAATTTAGATTTCTAATTAAGTCTAAAAATGTAATGTCAGCATATGAATCGATAACAATTATTTCGTTATTGGCTTGTTTAAATAGTTTTATAAAGTTTGAATATGCATCATATATTTCTCCCTGTAAAAATAAGCTTTCTTTTTTATCAAATATAGAAAATAGGTAATTAAATTTATCATCGTACTCTGACAATTTAGTTTCATGATTAGTTAACCTGGTGTTATTAGAGATTTATAAATATCATTATTATTGATTAAATGAGGTCAAAATTTTTGACCTCAAGTTTAACCATTCCTCATCTGTTAGTGTCCAACTATATCTTTCTGGAAATTTTTCTAAATTGTTCTTAACCGCTTGATTTATTTCTTTGGTTCCATTTTTGCATTGATATAATTTGGCTATAACATTACTTGAACTCCTCTTATTTCATAAATCAAATTTTCAATTTTAATATCAATTTTGTCCATTACTTCATTCATAATCAACCTCCGTAAAATTAAAAAAGTAGCAAATAAAAAATTAATTATTTTCTTAACCTTTATATTTACTACCACCAAATTAACTATACTATAGTTGCATTCAATATATAAGAATATTTTATCAATTTATAACAAAAAAAATATTAATACCATTATGTTTAGTAGAAACTCATATTATATAATTTTAATTTGTATTATTTTTCACATTATAAAAAGCACCAATAAAGGTGCTTTTGTAGAATGTCTAACGACACTTGTCATAGTACTGTATATAATACAATACCGTAAAAAGCATTTCTGCTCTTGTATCTATATTCTACATTATTATTTTATGTATGTCAACAATTTTTATACATTGATTTTAAATTATAATAATGTATATTCTCTTACTATTTCTTCATCTATTTTTCTCAATAAGTCATTTGAAATTTTAACTTTATTTAAATAATCAAATTCATTAATTGGTTTACAAATAGATAGTTTACTTACTGTTTTTAAATGTTTAATACAAGCATACGATATTTTATCTTTTCTATTGCTATAATATTTTATACATTTTTTAATTTTTTTGATATTATTTTTATCCTGGTCTTTTGATAATAATTCTTTCAAATTATTTAGTTCATCTTCATTATATAATAAATTATTTAATTCTATATTATAATTATGCTTTTTAGATGTTAATGGTATAACATGTAGTATAGGATTAAGCATTGTGTCTTGCTTTGATATAACAATAGCATAATGATCTCCGGAAAATTCACTTCCTATATTAACACCAAATTTAACTTTAACTATTTGACCTCTTGAATATCTTTTGAATCTTGTAGGTTTAACTTTTACTTCATATAATAATGTTTCACTTTCATTTAACTTTGAATTTTCAAATTCAGTGAATTTATCTTCTAAATTCATATCAGATATCAATACATTGTTATTATATGATTTCATTAATTTTAAATGTTTTGTTTCTTGCTTCATTGATAATCAACTCCTTTCGTAATTATTATATATCATTCATTTCATTTATAGAAGTAGTATTCATTAGTAATTATTTATTCTTTTTTTATAATTTTATTTATCCCTAGAAACTCATACTATCTGATTCCAATATAATAAGAAGAATAAATAGTTGTCTGAAAATTCGCTATATGGTACAATATTTGTCAAGAAAGAAATTATTTATATGGAAGAAAATATTAGTGAAATGTTAAAACATTTAGATAATATATTAGTTAAAATTAATTTATTATCTAAAAATACTATTTCAGAATTAAAATATAATTTAGAAGATTTAGAAAAAGTTAAAAATATTATAACTCATTTTAAAGATATTTTAAAAAATAAGAAAAACATTTTTTTAATTGATTTAGAAAAATTAAAAGAAATTTCTAATATTATTTTTGAATTAAATTGTGATAATTTGTTTTCTAGTTCGACAGATTATATTAGTAATGAATTATATGCATTTAAATTCCTTTTACAAGAAAAAATGGAAAGAAAGGAAAATTGTGATGAAAGAACAAGAGATTAATAAATTATTTTCTGTTTTTCTTGATACTTTGAATTTAGTATTTGATGATAATTTTTATAAAAATACTCCAGAGTTACAAGAAATACAAAAAATAATGAATAGATGGTATTGCGATTTTAAAAAGGAAAAAACTTTAATCAACATCAGTTTACAAGAAATTCAATTTCTTGATTTAGAAATTACTGACTTTTTTGATAAATATATTGAAACTGAAGATGCACTGTATAATTATACTGAAATTTTATCGTTTAATTTAAGTCAATTAGAAAAATATTGGAAAGATGAAGTTATAGAAAGGAATAAGAAAAATGACTAATAAATATAAAAATAGTAAAGGAGTATATATAGAATCACATACAGATAAAGGTGGTAAAGATCATATTTCATTTTATGATAAAAATCCATCAAACCCTAAGCATCAATCAATACATGTTAATTATAATGCGAAAACAGGAAAAGGTAATATTGTAGAAAGCAATGGTTCAGGAGGAAAAACAACAACAGGAATAGGTTGTTATTTAACTACTGCATGTATAAGGCATTTTAAAGATAATTTTGATGATAATTGTTTTGAATTAACAATTTTAAGATGGTTTAGAGATAATTTTGTTTCACAAGATGATGTTCGACATTACTATAAAATAGCACCAATTATAGTTGAAGGAATAGAAGCAACATCAAATATTGATATTATATATGATTACATATATGAAAATGTTGTTGATGCTTGTGTCACTGCTATTCTTGAAGGTGATTATGAATTTGCATACAATAGATATAAAAGTAGTATTTTGTCTTTTGAAGAATCATTTGCAAAGCCTTTATTACAAAAGAAAATGGTAAAAGTATTAAATAAAAGTATAACTAAATAGTAAATTATTGTTTATTTGTAAACATTTTAGCAACTTTCGAGTTGCTTTTAATTGTTTTAAAGGTAAATCACATGTTGTAAATTTGTATACAAAAATGATTCAATCGTTCAAAA
The DNA here is from genome assembly GCA_017472015.1 of Bacilli bacterium. Taxonomy (GTDB): domain Bacteria; phylum Bacillota_I; class Bacilli_A; order RF39; family UBA660; genus RUG591. The sequence goes on along the minus strand of JAFURC010000020.1, from coordinate 193 downwards.
AAACGTTCAATCGTTAAAAAAAGAAAAAATATTCTTAGAATTATTCATAGAAACTCTCCCTATCTATTTCAGTGGGGTATAAATAATAAGGACTATAACAAGAGGAAGATCCAATTATTAGTGTAATAATTGGGCTTTCTCTTGTTTTCTTTTTTCCTTTAAATGTTTTTTATTATTAAGTTTTTCAGTTTCT
>JAFURC010000019.1 GCA_017472015.1 Bacilli bacterium | reverse complement strand
TATTGAATATAACTCCTTTATTAAATCTTTATCTTTTTTTAATTCTCTTCTCATTTTTCTATTCATTACTACTACCACCTTTTTATTATATAGTAATTATATCAAATTTTCTTTGCGAAGAAAATTTACTCTTTTTCTCTGGATTAATTTCAATTTTTTTCAATTTTAAATTATTATGTGATATAATTATCTAAAGAAGTTTTTGATGTTAGGAGAAATTTGTATGTTAGATAGAATATTTGATTTAAATAAAATCCAAAATAGTATAATGAATTTTAATGATAAAATAAAAGATGAATATTATAATTATCTTATTAATGAATTTGGGGTTTTGTTTACCTTTCATTCTAATAGAATAGAAGGAACTAATACCACACTTACTTTAAATGATACTAGAAAAATACTTAATAATACCTATGATATTTTGAGTGTTGTTGATAAAAATAAAAAAAGAGAAATAAATGAAACTATTAATCATCAAAATGCATTTAAATATATATTTGAAATATTAGATAAAAATTTAGATATTATTACAGTTATTAAAAATTTGCATCAAATAATTGGAAGTAATATTATAGAAGGAGCTGGAAGTTATAAAGAACGCGATAATTATTTAATTAATAGTAATGGTGAAGAAGTTTCATTTACTTCGGTTGCTTTAGTCGAAAAACGAATGTTAGAATTAAAAGATAAATATGAAAATGATTGGAAAGATTTAACTGTATTTGAAAAAGCTGTTAATTTACATATGGCAGTTATTAATATTCATCCTTTTAGTGATGGAAATGGAAGAACTGCAAGACTCATTATGAATTATGAATTAATTAAAAATAATTATCCTCCAATATTAATTAATGAAAGTCAAAAGTTATCTTATTATTCTATAATTGAAGAAATTAATACAAATACAAACTATCAAAATAAACCACTTAATTTTGGAGACATCAAGGTATTTAATGAAACTATACAACAATTATCTATTTTAACATTTAAAAACATGCAAAAGTTTTATGATCAAAAATAAATTTAATATATTTACAAATATAATATTAAGAATTTAATTTGTTATTCAATTTAAGTTCTTTTTTATCTATAAACAATACTTAAAAAGTTGAATTTAATATCTTTTTTTACATAAACTTAACTGGAGGATTTTATGACTAATAACAAAGGTTTAAGTTTAGATGAAGTAGAAAAAAGTAGAAAAGAATTTGGTAGTAATGAAATAGAAGTCCATAAGAAAAATAAGTTTTTAAATCTTTTACTTGAGTCATTTGGAGATCCAATTATTAAAATATTATTAATTGCTTTAATGATTAAAATTGTTTTTCTGTTTCAAGATTTTGACTTTTATGAAACTATTGGAATTTTAATAGCTGTAATACTGGCAACTTTTATATCAACGATATCCGAGTACGGAAGTGAAAAAGCCTTTCTTAAATTATCAGAAGAAGCAGTTAAGTTAAAAACGAAAGTTATAAGAGATTCGAAAATAATTGAAATATTAGTCTCTGAAGTAGTGGTTTCTGATATTGTTGTTTTAGAATCAGGTGATAAAATCCCAGCTGACGGACTTATTATTGATGGAAATATTAGTGTTGATGAATCGGTTTTAAATGGCGAAAGTAAAGAAAGTAAAAAAGAAAAATATATAACTGGAGAAGTACTTGATAAACATAAATTATATAGAGGAACAACGGTTTATTCAGGGAGAGCTTTGATGAAAGTTACAAGTGTTGGGATGAATACCATGTATGGACGTCTTGCTTTAGAAATCAGTGAAAAAGAACCAACTAGTCCTTTAAAAACAAGATTAACTGAGTTAGCCAAAGTTATTAGTCGGCTAGGTTATGTAGGAGCAATATTAGTTACAATTGCTTATTTATTTTCAAAAATTGTTATGGAAAATAATTATGATCCTGTTTTAATTAAAGAAACAATTACTAATTTTCCAATGATGATGAATTATTTAATCTACGCTATTACTTTAAGTGTAACCGTTATAGTAGTTGCGGTTCCTGAAGGACTTCCGATGATGATAACGCTTGTATTATCAAGTAACATGAAAAGAATGTTAAAAAACAATGTCTTAGTAAGAAAATTAGTGGGAATTGAAACAGCAGGTAATTTAAATGTTTTATTAACTGATAAAACCGGTACTTTAACTAAAGGAAAATTAGAAGTTATAAATGTTTTAAATGGAACTTTTGAAACTGTAAAAATAAAAGAATCATTTAATTTTAAAAATAATTTATATTTTGATGCCCTTTATTATAATAATGATAGTACATTCAGCAATAAGCAAATAATTGGAGGTAATTCAACTGATCGAGCAATTCTTGCATATTTAAATAAAGATATAAAATTAAAAAAACAAATTATTAATAAAAAACATTTTAGTAGTTTAGATAAATATAGTAGTGTTACTATTTATGATAAAGAAACAATTACATTCTTTAAAGGTGCCAGTGAAGTATTACTTCCTAAATGTACAAAGTATTTAAAAAATGGAATTGAAGAAAAAATACGAAGTTTTGATTTAATAAATTCTCATATTAATGAAGCAACTAAAAAGGGTATTCGAGTTATAATGCTCGCCTATAAAAAAGGAAACAATAGTTTAGATAATTTGGTTTTCATGGGACTTATTTATTTAAAAGATGAATTACGAGAAGAAGCAAGAGATGGAATTAATTTAATAAAAAAAGCCGGAGTTCAAGTAATCATGATAACTGGAGATAGTAAAGAAACAGCTATGGTGATTGCCAAAGAATCTGGAATAATTGATACTCAACAGGATTTAGTTTTAACAAGTAGTGAAATGAATAGGTTAAGTGACTTAGAATTAAAAGAAAAACTAAAAAACTTAAGAGTAGTTGCGCGTGCCTTACCAAGTGACAAGAGTAGGTTAGTTAGGGTTATTGAAGAGATGGATTTAATAGTTGGAATGACTGGTGATGGAGTAAATGATGCACCTGCCTTAAAAAAAGCCAATGTTGGTTTCTCCATGGGATCAGGAACTGAAGTTAGTAAAGAAGCCTCAGACATAGTAATACTTGATAATAATATTTTATCAATTAGCAAGGCAATTCTTTATGGAAGAACAATTTTTAAAAGTATTAGAAAATTCATAATCTATCAATTAAGTGTTAATATGACCGCGCTTTTATTATCGATTATTGGTCCATTTATTGGTTTCACATCCCCAATTACAATTGTTCAAATGTTATGGCTTAATATGATCATGGATACATTTGCAGCACTTGCATTTTCTTTTGAACCAGCACTCCTTGAATATATGGATGAAAGTCCAAAGAAAATCGATGAACCAATTATTAATAGTTATATGTATAATGAAATTATTCTAACGGCTTTATATTCCGGGACTCTATGTATTTTATTTTTAAAACTTCCTTTTGTTCATGAATTCTTTCGAATAGGTGATAACAACAAATACCTAATGACTGCGTACTTTGCCTTATTTATTTTTATAGGAATATTTAATTCATTTAATGCCAGAACCTATAGAATTAATATATTTGCTAATATTTTAAAAAACAAAATATTCTTAATTGTAATTGGTTTTATTATAACTGTTCAAATTTATTTAATTTATTTTGGAGGAGATTTATTTAGAACCTATGGTTTAACTGCTAAAGAATTTTTTATGATTTTAGGAATCTCACTTACTGTTTGGCCAGTGGATGCTTTAAGGAAGTTAATATTAAAAAAGAAAAATTTAAAAAGAATGGTTTAGGTATTTAAAAATAAATAAAATAGTGTTATAGTTATTATGAGGTGTGTATGAAGAAGAATGGATTTACATTAGTAGAATTACTAGCAGTAATTGTTGTTTTGGCAATTGTTATGGGAATTGCGGTTTATAGTGCTAGTTATGTAACAAATAAAGGAAAAGAAGGAGTTTATGAAAATTATGAGCAAACTCTAAAAGGAGCGGCTGAAAATTATTTAACTGATGATTTTGCTTATAATAATGGACTTAATTTTCCTAGTGTCGGTGATACAAAAACAATTACTTATGAGACCTTACATAGTGAATTATTTATAGATAATTTAAAAGATCCAAGAGGTGGATTTTGTAATTCTAGTTATGTATTAGTAACAAGAGGAGATGATGTTGGAATTAATTTTAACTTAGAATACAAGGTTTGTTTAATTTGTGATAATTATAAAAGTAGTGGTTGTTAAAAATTAATAAAGTAATTTAAAAGTAGTATAGTAGTATCTTAGTTTTATAGAAGTTATTGTAGTAAATGTTGTAAAATACTGGAGGATATAATGATTTACAATAATATATTTGCAGGATACGAAGTAAAAACATTAAATAATCAAGAACTTTTAGAGTGTTTTAAAGAAGTTTTAAAAGGAAATAATGAAGCAAGAAATATGATTATAGCCAGTAATATTAAGTTAGTTATGAATCGAGTTTTTAAAAAATTTCCAAAAACTCCTTATGAAATAGAAGAATTAATTTCCTTAGGTTTAATTGGTCTTATGAAAGCAGTTGATAATTTCGATCTCAGTAAAGGTTATACCTTTTCAACTTATGCATCTAAGTGTGTTGATAATGAAATTTTAATGTTCATAAGAAAGGGTAAAAGACATTTAAAAAATGATAGTTTAAATAGACCTTTACAAAATTCTACGGATGGCACTATTACTCTTGAAGACACCATAATGGATGATGCTTCAGATTTTACCTTAGATTTTGATAATCAAGAGTTATATGAAGAAATTAAAAAACAAGTTGAACTTTTAGAAGGAAGAGAAAAAGAAGTAGTTAAATTGTATTTTGGTTTTTCAAATAACACTAAATACAAAGGAACTGAAATAGCTGAAAAGCTAAATATAAGTCAACCATATGTTTCAAGAATTATAAGACAAACTTTAGTAAAAATAAAGAATAATTTATTAGAACTTGGTTTAATGGAAGAAAATAATAGTAAACTAATGTTAAAAAAATAATGCCTTATCTTTAAGGTGTTTTTAATTTCAACATAGAAAAAGTAGACTTCTACCTTTTTAGTAGTTGTCTACTTTTACAATACCACTTTAATTTTTTTAATCATTTATTAAATTACTAATTTCTTTTATATCTTTTAAAATTTCTTTATTAGATAAATGTTTAACATCATCATCAAGATATCTTGGTATAAAATGCATATGCATATGTTTTATTTCTTGACCATAATCAATATTAGTTGATAAAGTTAAACCACAACAACCTAATCGTTTTTTATATACTTCATATAAACTTTTATAAACAACATTCATATATTCTAATAATTCTTTGGGCACATCAAAATAATTTTCAAAATGTTGTTTAGGTACTACTAAGGTATCTCCATTTGTAGTTGGGTTAATATCTAAAAAGACTAACACATCTTTATCTTCGAATATTATTTCTGCTGGTATTTCTTTATTTATAATTTTACAAAATAAACAATCCATAGCTACTACCTACTTTAAATATTCAGGAAGTGGTTTAACACGGTAATTCAACTCATCCATTTCACTAGTTAAAACAAATCCAGGTCGTGAGTTTATAACATCAGGTAAACGGTTAACAATAGTTGCACAAGTAAGTTCTACTGTTTGAGGTCTGTTGATTACAACTGTAGTGTTTGGTTCACCAATAAGAGTCCATTCATTTTTATCAAAATCATCTTTAGAATAAACTTTACCTATACATTCTGATGTAATCGTAATTCCTTCTTTAGTAGTTGTTGTAACAACTGCACTCATACCAGTGGCATCACCTTTTTTAACAACCATTCCAAGAGTATCTGAATTGATATCGTCATGATGAGTTGTTGGAATACATTTTTGCGTTTGACTAGTAACATTAAGACCAAGTTTAGAAGCAAGCCAACCATTTACATTCCACATATAACTAGGTGAATAAACTCCATCTGAAATTAATTTTTGACGTTCTTCATCACTCATTCTATCAACACTAGCAATTTTTTTGTCAAACTCATCTAAAGTAAGACCTGCTCCATGGGCTTCTGCAAGAGCAATACCATAATCTTCAACATTATATGAAGAACTTCCTTTTATTTCTGTAATTTTAAATGTAGCTCCACCTAGAATACTAATTAAATTACCCCAGAATACATCTTGATAACCTGATCCTGTAATAGTACAATTATTTTCTTTAGCAAGTCTATCTAATTCATTTGTTTTAACTGGATTAGAATTATATGGATCAAATGCTTCTTCACAAGTAGTAATTGCATTAACACCACATTTAGCACAAATATGTAAAACATCATAAACATCATTTAACAAGCTCATAGTTGTAACTATTGCTATATTTGGTTTTAATTCATTTAATCTTTCTTCTAAATTATGAATATCTTCAACAACTACATTAGAATTAACTTCAGAAAACAACTCCATGACACTTTTATCAATGACTTTTTCATTTATATCAAAAGCCCCAACTAATTCGCATCCTTTCTCAAGTAAATAACGCATAGTATATCTACTCATTTTACCGCATCCAATTTGAACAACTTTTATTTCTTTCATTTTTTATCCTCCTTGTAAAAATTATAATATATTTAAACTTTAAAAACAATTAAAACTTTTAAATTTTACATATCTATCTATTAATGAAGTTAAAAATATGATAAAATACTTAGTCGAAAAATGAGGATATTTAAGAGAAAATTAAATCATAATATAAAACACGTTTTTTAAAAACAAATAAAAATGAAGTAGTAATATAAGAATTTTTAATTATAAAAAATTATAAAATTTAAGAAAAATAGTTCTAAATTATTATTTAATAAATATAATTTAACTAACGTGATTAAAAAGGAGGAATTTATGAATATTGATAATAATCATTTACAAGAAATATATGACAAATCTGAACTTTTAAAGATAAAATGTATAAAAGAAGAAATTGAAGATTACTTAATTGGTTTTAAAATAAAAAATATTGAATTAGAAAATTCGAGATTTAATTGTTTATTTACATCAGATCAAGGAGATGAAGTTAATTTAGTAATTTCAAATTATCAAATTATTTTAACCAAAAATACTAAATATAAATATGAAAGAATTAGTATTTTTAAAAATTTAATTAGTTTTGTTAAAGTAATTGAAAAAAGACCAAATGGGATTATTTATAGTGATATAAAGAAACTTTATCAAAAGTCAGAAAGATTTAATGGAGAAGTTTGTTTAACGGATTTAATGGAGAATAGATATGTTATTACTGATGAAAAAATTAAAGAATTACCAAAAACTTTTGATTATCAAGAAGATAATTTTTTAAAAATCTTATTTAAATTAATTTCTTCAAGTAAAGAAAATTTAGAAAATTATGCTAATTTAACAACTAAGTTCTCATCACATATGAATTACTATTTAAATTTAGATGGTAATAGAAAAGCAAAAGTTGGACCTTATGGAAGTTTTACTTATTTAAATGGAGAAGATGTTTCAAGATTATATGATATTGTTGATGGTCATGATAAAATTAAAAGAATTTATGATCTTTATAATGGGATTATTAATCCTAATAATGAATGGGATATTCATTCAATTCATTTAGGACTCTTGAGCTCTGAAGGATTTAACTTAAAAGACTTGAAAGGAATAACTAAAGAAGAAGATAAATTAGTAGGAGAAGTTATTGATAAAAACTCTGAAAGTTATATAAATTATTTAAAAAATTTATTAAGTAATATGTATGGATATAATGAAGAGGAAAATTTAGATAGAGAGGCTATATTAAAGGGAATTCTAATAAATACCAATCCTATTATTTCAAACCAAGAAGTTGATAGTAAAGAAGGTTTAGATGATGAACCTAAAAAGTTTTTAAAGAAAATTTTTGAAGTATTTGGAAAGAAATAAAGTAATAAATTAAAAAATAGTTGTTTGGTGAAAAAAATAGTAGCATTTATATTTATTTTATGTTAGAATAACTTTTGTACAGAAAAAAATCTATTAAATATTTGAAGTAGTATTAATTATTTTAAAGAAAGTTAAGGGCGATGGGACTTAATACTTGTTAATACGAAAGGCTACTTATTTAGGATTTCGGGATACCGTTATAAAAATTAAGACCAAATTAGGATGGTAACGAGGCTTAGTCTCTCCTAGTTGTGGTCTTTTATTATTAGAAGGAGGAAATTAGTCTGAAAACAAAATCAAAATTTATTTTATAAAATTAGGTAAAAAAGGGTAGACTTCCCCTTACCCCAAAGAAAGTCAAAAATTAAACAGATAATGATTTGGCATTTTGATCAATTAAATTAATTAATTCTTCAGATGT